>NZ_JBITFB010000022.1:68775-199193 GCF_044455625.1 Kitasatospora sp. NPDC051164
CAACCCGGCCCCACACGCCGCCCTCAGTAGGTACCCGCGGCGGGGCGGCGCCCCGCCCCCCCCCCCCGCCCCCGCCCGCGGGGGGGGGGCGGGGGGGGGGGGCGCCCCCCCCCCGCCGACGCACCGGTTTTCCGCAGTGAGATCTGAGAGGTGTGAATTGTCGTCGGCACAAGCACTCCCTGTGCAATGGCAAGGCCAGGCGCTGACCCCGTTGAATCCGGACACCGCGTTCAACGGCTACATCTGCGCGAACGTGGTGCACGCGCTGGCACAGCTCGGAGTCTTCCAACACCTGACCGCAGAGCGGACGCTCGACGTTCCCTCGTTCTGCGCCACCAACACACTGGACACCGCCGTGTTCCGGGCGCTCGTCCGGGCCGCGGGCTCGTTCGGGTACCTCGACGTGCACGGTGACCGGGTCCAGGCGACCGCCCTCAGCGAGGACGTCGCCCGGGCCCTGGGCTTCTTCACCTGGGGCGTCGGCGGCTACCACGACATCTTCGCCAACGCGGCGCCGGTCGCTCGCGGCGACCGCCGCTTCCGCGTCGACCTGGAACGCGACGAGGCCATGGTCGCACTCGGATCCGCCCAGGCGGACACCGCGCTGATGCGCCACATCCTCGACGAGGAGATCGCCGGCATCGACTTCCGCACCCTGGTCGACCTCGGCGCGGGCGTCAGCGAGCGGATCTCCCGGCTGGTCAAGGACCGGCCCGGCAGCCGCGGGATCGGCATCGACATCAGCCGGCCCGCGACGGTGCTGGCGCACGAGACGGTCGCCAGGCACGGCCTGAGCGGCACCGTGCAGCCGGTCTGCGCGGACGTGCTCGACATCCTCTTCAAGGACCACCAGGTCGACGGCGGCGACGAGGCCGACGTCGTGATGAGCTTCATGTTCCTGCACGACCTGCTGGCCGATCCGGGGCGCCGCGAGGAGGTCATCCCCCGGCTGCGCAAGTCCTTCCCGGAGGCGCGGGTCTTCCTGCTGGCCGACACCACGATCCGGCCGCGCACCGAGGGCGAGGACTCCCGGCTGCCGGTCTTCTCCAGCGGTTTCGAACTCGCCCACGCGCTGATGGGCGTGCCCATCCACACCCGTGAGGAGTACGAGCGGCTCTTCGAACGCGGCGGGATGCACCTGCGCCGCACGGTGCCGTTCGGCGCTCCGTACACCTACCTGTTCGTCCTGGAGGCGTCGTGACCGTGCAGGACCGGGCGACCGGAACGGACGCCGAGATCATCACCGCACTGCCCATCCCGCTCGCGGTCGCCGGACACCACCGGCCCGCGCCCTTCTACGTCACCGCGGAGATGTTCGGCGGGCTGCCCGTGCAGCTCGCCGGCGGGGAGCTGAGCAAGCTCGTCGGCCGGCCCGTCGCCGCTCCGCACACCCATGACGTCGACGAGCTCTACCTGCTGGTCTCGCCCGAACCGGGCCAGGCCCGCATCGAGGTCCATCTCGACGGCGTGCGCCACGAGTTGGTGTCACCGGCGGTGATGCGGATCCCGGCCGGCAGCGAGCACTGCTTCCTCACACTGGAGGCCACGGTGGGGAGTTACTGCTTCGGGATCCTGGTCGGAGATCATCTGTGACCTACAACACCAGTGTCCCGTCGGCGGATTCGCTGGTGCGCCTGCACCTCAGCGAGAGTCCGTTCGGCGCGAGCCCCGCCGCGGTCGCGGCGGTGACCGGGGAACTGGACCGCATCAACCGCTACCCGTCGCCGGAGCGCGAGGGGCTCGTCCGGCACCTCAGCCGGCACTGGGAGGTGCCCGAGGAGCAGATCGCGGTGGCCAACGGCAGCGACGAGCTGGTGCTGGCGACCGCGCTCACCCTCGGCGACCGGGACCGCCCCGGCCTCGTCAACGCCGGCACCTTCCCCGGCTACCTGGCGGCGCTGGAGCGCATCGGCCGGGGCGCCGTCCGGGTACCGCTCGACGGCCCCCGGATCGACCCCGCGGCGTTCGCGGAGCGGCTCCCCGAGTGCGGGATCGGCTACGTGTGCAATCCGCACAACCCGTGCGGCACCGCACTGCCGGGGGCGGCGCTCGACACGCTGGCCGCCGCGGCGCGCGGCAGCGCCACCCCGCTCGTCTTCGACGAGGCGTACCACGAGTTCGGCCCCGCGGACCAGCCGCAGGCCAGGAGCCTGCTGCGGGACGGCACCCCGGTGCTCGCCCTGCGCACCTTCTCCAAGGCCTACGGGCTGGCGGCGCTGCGGATCGGCTACGCGCTCGGCCCCGCCGAGCTGATCGCCGAGGTGCGCCGGACGCTGGCCGTGCTGCCGTTCAGCGTGAACCGGGCCGCGCAGGCCGCCGCGGTGGCGGCCCTCGCGGACCAGGAGTTCCTGGTCCGCGTCCGGCGGGAGACCGAGGAGCGGCGCCGCCGGTTCTGCGCCGAGCTCGACCGCCGCGGGTACCCCTGGCTGCCCTCGGTCACCAACTTCGTGACCGTCGCGGTCCCCGACTCCGGCAAGGCCCAGGACGTCCTGGCCCGGGACCACGGCATCCTCGTGCGCGACACCGGGATGTTCGGCTTCCCCGGTCACCTGCGGATCTCCCTCGGCACCGAGGAGGAGCTGTGGGCGGTCCTCGACGCGCTCGACCAGATCACCGCGGGCGTGCGGTAGCCGCGCTCCGCATCCGACGCATCTTTGGAGGTCAACCGTGGTCAAGCCGATTCCGGACGGCTACGCCGAACTGACGGCGTACCTGTCCGTGGCCGACACGGACGCAGCGATCGCCTTCTACTCCCGGGCCTTCGGGGCGAAGGAGCTGCAGCGGTACACCGCGCCCGACGGCTCGGTGCCGCACGCGCAGATCCGGATCGGCGGCACCATCGTGATGCTGTCCGACGAGTCCCCCGCGGCCGGTCTGCCCGGCCCCGGGGCCCTCGGCGGCACGCCGGTCACCCTGTACCTGTTCGTGGCGGACGTGGACGCCGCCTTCGCCCGGGCCGTGCGGGCCGGCGCGGAGGCGAAGCGCCCAGTCCAGGACCAGTTCTTCGGCGAGCGGACGGGGCAGCTCCTCGACCCGTTCGGGCACCGCTGGACGCTCGCCACCCGCATCGAGGACGTGAGCCCGGAGGAGTTCGAGCGGCGGGCGAACGCGTACGTCCGGGGCAGGGGCTGACACCACCGCACCCATCGGGCTCCGGGCCTGCCGCGCACCCGCGGCAGGCCCGGAGCCGTTCGCGCACCCGGCGCACCAGGCACACGAGGGCTGCGGCACCAACGCGGAACCAGCCTGCTCGACATGACGTATCGTCAGTTCACGCAGGCTGGTTCGTCGTCACGCCTCAGGTGGTGGCGAGCAGCAGTTCCTCGATGGTCGAGGGCCGGAGGCCGTCCGCCCGGCCGGCGAAGTAGCGCTCGGCGAGATCGCCCGCGGAGAGGTGCTCGACGTGCCGGAACCCGGCTTCCTTGGCCATCCGCAGGATGTCGTCCGGGCCGAAGAAGCTGCGGAACGGCGTCCCGTCGGCGCGCGCGGCGTGCTCCACCCCTTCCCGCGCGCCCCGCTCCTCCGGGTCGACCAGGTCGACCGGCTGCATGAACGTCATGGCCAGGGCGGAGCCCTCGGCCAGGGCCGCGGCCTTGCGGAGCGTGTCGGCGACCGCGTCCCTGCTGAGGTACATGGTCACGCCGGAGCAGGCCAGCACCGCCCGGCGGCCGGGGTCGAAGCCCTCCTCCGTCAGGCGCTGCCACCAGTCGTCGTCCGCCTCGAAGTCGACGGGGACCAGCCGCAGCCCCTCGGGCACCCCGTGGCCCAGCTCGGTCAACCGCGCCCGCTTCCACGCCTGCGTCTCCGGCTGGTCCACCTCGAAGACCCGCACGCCTTCGGCGCCCCGCGGACGCCGCTGCGCGAAGGTGTCGAGGCCGGCGCCGAGGATGACGTACTGGTCGACGCCCCGGCCGGCCTGCTCGACGACCAGGTCCTCGGTGAATCGGGCCCGGGCCACGATGGACGCCCGCGCCCGGGCGCTGCGCACCGGGTCCATGTCCGGCCGGGACCGCCAGTCGTCGCCCGGTGCCACCAGCCGCTCACCGAGTTCGTCCTCGAACACGTGCGGCTCGGGATCGGCCCGGACGTGCAGGGCCCGCCACAACGCGGTCCGGATCGCGGTCTTGTCCGCCGTCGCCGTCACTGCTGATTCCTCTCCGTCGGGCCCTCGTGGGCCTCGTGGTCATGGGCTCCCGGGTCCGGCCGGGAGCGGTCCGTCGTCACGCGGGCGCGGGGCCGGTGCCGCCGGCTGCGGCAGCGGCCCCGGCGGGCAGGTACTCCGACTCCAGCACCAGGTCCTTGACCCACGACTGGTATTCGACGTGGGCGTGGTGCTCGCGGGTGCGCCACTGCGTGCCCTCGCGCTCACGCAGGTACGCGCGGTAGTGCGGCGCGCCGGGCACCTTCATGTTGTCGGCCAGCACGATGGAGCCCGGGTGGAGCCACCGCTGGTCGAGGATGCGTTGCAGGTCCGGCAGGTAGGCCCGGGCGATGTGGTCGACGAAGACGAAGTCCAGGAGGCCCGGGCCGAAGCCGTGCTCCGAGTTGAGGCGGTCGATGGTGCGCCCGTCGTCCCCGAGCGTGCCGTGGAGCACGGTGACCCGCTCCCCCAGCCCGGCGTGGTCCCAGATGCGTCGGGCCACCGAGGCGTTGGCGGCGCTGAACTCGATCGAGCAGAGCCGGGCCTGCGGCGCCATCACCCGGGACATCCGCAGCGCGCTGTACCCGCAGTACGTGCCGAGCTCCAGCAGCAGCCGGGGCTCGGCCCGCCGCACCGCGGCGTCCAGCACCAAGCCCTTCTCGTCCCCGATGTTGATCAGCGTGGCCTGCCGGTAGGCGTACTCGTCGATCACCCGGATCGCGTCGTCGACGTCCCCGGGGGCGGCGTGCGCGAGCACGTAGTCGGCGAGCGCCTCCTCCCGGCCGTCACCGACCTGGCCCGTCCGGGTCAGGTTGCCCATCCGCATCAGCATACTCAGCCGTTTCGCCATCACCGATCTCCGATCCGGGGTCCGCTCGTAGGGGTAAGTGCCGTTCGGCGTCGGTACGTCAAGTGTCGAGCGTCCGGGGTCAAGGCAGCATCAGCTGCAGGCGGTTGACGCTCCGCGAGGTCCACGCGCACGGATCCGCGCCGGGCGACCGCTCCGGGAACGCGGTGCGGTTCGGCGGCCGGTACTGTTCCAGGTGCGTCCGCTCGGACGGAACCCCCAGCGCGGCCAGCGCCTCGACCGCACCGGCTACGAACGGCCCCGGGCCGCACACGTACGCTTCGCGGTCGCGGCACGGCGCGGCCAGCGCCCGCAGCCCGGCCGCGTCCGGCAGCCCCTGCCGGGACTCCAGCCAGTGCCGGACGGTGAACCGGTCCGGGTGGGCGGCGGCGAGGTCGGTCAGCTGCTCCCCGAAGATCACCGATCGCTCGTCACGGTTGGCGTAGATCAGGGTGAGCCGGCCCGAACCGGCGGCCAGCGCCGACTTGATCATCGACATCACCGGGGTGATGCCGCTTCCGGCGGCCAGGAAGAGGAAGTCGCCGTCGAGCGAGGCGGGGGTGAACCGGCCCGCCGGCGGCTGGACGTGCACCACGCTGCCGACCCGCACGCTGCCCAGCAGCCAGTCGGAGGCACGGCCGGTCTGCGTCCGCTTCACCGTCACCATCAGGGGATCCGCGGTGTGCGGCGAACTCGACAGCGAATAGCAGCGGGTGACGGATCCATGCTCGGCGTCGGGGATGTGGACGGTGAGGAACTGCCCCGGCCGGTACTGGAATTCCTCGGCGAGGTCGTCGGGGACGTCGAACACCAACGAGCGGGCGTCCTCCGTCTCGACGATCACCTCGGCCACCCGTAACGCGTGGAAACGCTGGTCCATCGCCGTCCTCGCTTCGTGAAATGCGACGAGAAAGTGCTGGCAACGCTACCGTGCGGGTCTCTGGTCGCGTACGCGTGCCCGACTGGGGACTTCCCCCAGTCGGACACCCGAATTCCCGCTCGGCGTATGGTTTTTGGCTGTCCGTCAGCCGCGACTCGTTCCGGCCGGCTGCCAGCCGCGACTCGCTCCGGCTGCCCGTCAGCGTCGGGTGGCGGGCTGGACCCCGGCTCGCGTGGCCGTGCGGCGTGTGCCGGGCAGCCGGGCCCCAGCGGACCCGGCCGGACCGACGTTCCGGACCAGTTGGAGCATGTCGCACCGGCCGCTCTCCGGCTCGGAGTAGCGCCCGGTGGGCGACAGCGGCCGGCTGAGGTGCTCCAGCACCCACTCGGACGCGGAGGAATCGAAGACCAGCCCGCCCGCGCGCACCATCTCCACCCCGAGCACCAGGTCCTGCCAGCGGGCGCCGTTGAGCAGGTAGCCACGGGCCCCGGCGCGCATCGCGGAGAGCAGGGCCTCCCGGTCGTCGAGCGGACTGATGATGAGCACGGCCGTCTCCGGGCAGCAGCCGGTGATCGGGGTGATCACCTCGGCGATGCTCTGGCCCGGCTGGACGATGTCCATCACCACGACCTGGGGGCGCAGCGTGTGCGCCATCGCCACCGCGTCCGAACCGGTTCCGGACTCACCGACGACGTGGAACGACTCCACCTCGTCGAGCAGGATGTGCAGACCGGATCGGTAGATCGGGTGGTCGCCTGCGATCAGCACCGTGGTGCGCGAGCCGCCGGGTGCCTTCGACGTCGCTGTCCGGATCACCATTCTCCCGCCAACTAGTCGGTCGACAGTTGCCTTGTTGCCCGCCGCCGCGAGGGCTTGCCTCCCGGGCACTCGGGACCGCGAGGCGAGCCCCCGCGGCGGCGGGTCCCGCTACGACGTGCCGGCCTTCCGGCCCGCTCCGCGCAGGGCGGAGAGGACCGCCGCGAGGATCATGATCCCCATCATGGTGTAGAAGGCCGCCTTCAGGCCGTGGGCGAAGGCGCCCGCGAGCTCGCCGTTCAGCTTGCTGGTGCCCACGAAGATCTCGAACGCCAGGTTCCGCGGGATCGAGTGCGAGGCCACGAGCATGGCGGTGGTGAAGGAGAAGACCATGCCGATGCTGGAGAAGGTGCGCAGCACGCCGGAGGCGATGCCCAGCCGGTCGGGTGGGGCCGCCTTCATCACGGCGGTGCTGTTGGCCGGGAAGAAGAAGCTGCCGCCGATCATCATCACGAGGTTGCCGATGGCGGTCAGCCACAGGCTGCTCGTCGTGGTCATCTGGGCGAAGATCCCCATCGCGACGACCGAGATGCCGAGCCCCATGGTCGCGGGGATGACCGACCCGAGTTTGTCGGTGAGCTTGCCGGCATAGGGCCCCACCACCGCGCCGATCACATAGCCCGGGACGAGCAGCATCGAGGCGTCGATCGGGTCCATCCCGCGGGTGCCCTGGAGGTACATGATGACCAGGAAGAGCACCGCGAAGCTGCCGATGCCCTGGAGCATCGAGGCCAGGAGCGAGGGCGCCATCGACGGGATGCGGAACAGGGACAGGTCGAGGGTCGGCTCCTTCTGCTTCAGCTCGACGAAGACGAACGCCACCAGGAGCAGGATGCCGCCGACCAGGTATCCGATCAGGGTCGCGTCGAGCGGGCCGGACGCCAGTCCGGTCATCGCCCAGAGCACCCCGAAGAGGCCCAGGCCCAGCGTGATCATGCCGGCGAAGTCGAACTTCCGGCGCTGCCGCTCGCTGGTGTCGCGCAGCACCCGCTGCGCCAGCACCAGCGCGATGATGCCGATCGGCACGTTGACCCAGAAGATCCACTGCCACGACACGTAGGTCACCATGACGCCGCCGGCCAGGACTCCGAGGACCGAGCCGAACGAGTAGCCGAAGGCGTTGTAGCCGTAGGCGCGGCCGCGTTCCTGCGGCGGGTAGAGCTCCGAGATGATCGCGCCGCTGTTGGAGGCGATCAGTGCGGCGCCGACCCCTTGGACGAGCCGGGCGCCGATGATGCTCGACGCGTTCCAGGCGACGGCGCAGAGCACCGAGCCGAGGGTGAACACCAGGAAGCCGGCTTTGTACATGCGCACCCGGCCGAACATGTCACCGAACCGGCCCAGCTGGGTGGCGAGTACGGTGACCACGAGGAGGTAGCCGACGACCACCCACGTCACGGCGGACAGGGTGATGCTCAGGTCCTCTTCGATCGCCGGGAGGGCGAGTACCACGATCGTGCCGTCGACCGCGGAGATGAGCACGCCGATCATCACGACGAGCATGCCGAGGCCCCGCCGTGGCGGTGTTAACCGCGAGGTGTCCTCCGCCGTGGCCGAGATGCTTTCACTGACCATCGCTAACCAACCCCGCATCCCTCTGATGACTATTACACTAGATTGCTAGCATGCTGGCGCGAAAAGGGCCACGGCCGGCCACGGCTCTCCACCACGAACAAGGGGGCACCGCATTGGTGGACCATGTTCGCAGCACGTTCACCGAAGCCACCACCGTCTCAGCCCGTTCCACGCGCCGCACACGGGGAACGCCCCCGGCCCCGAAGGGAATCGGGGGCGTTCGACGGGGTGGGAGCGCGCCGGACGTCAGGGGTAACCACCGGGTTCCGGCGGCCGTCGACGCGCTCCCACCTCGCGACAGCCGCTCAGCCCTTGAGCGGCGCCTCGATGCTCCACTCCCGTCCGTCCGGGTCGCGGACCACCATGCGCTGGGTGCCCCAGTGGGTCTCCTCGAACGGGGAGACCACCTCGACGATCGGATCGGGCCGGAAGGTCTCCGCGTCCTCGACGCGGAGCACGAGCTGGACCTGCGGTGCACGCTCCTCAGGGATCTCGCTGACGACGAAGTACGGTCCTTCGTCGTTCTTGAGCATCCCGGAACCGTGCTCGGTGGCGAACTCGATCTTGAAGCCCAGAGACTCCAGGAACTTGGCCGTCTTGCCCCAGTTGTGAGTCTCTACGTAAACGCCCTCGGCACCCCGGGTCGTCATGTGTTGATTCCTCTCACGCGGTTCCGTCTTGTATGTGCTTCTGGCGCTCGGCGAGATGGTTGCGCAGTGCCTCGGCAACCAGTGCCGACAGCGACAGCTCGCGGTCGATGGCGTAGTGCTTCACCTGCCGAATCAGCTCCACCGGCAGGTAGACGTTGAACTGCTTTACCTCTTCGGCAGTCATGCTAGCATGCTAGCACTGCCGGGGTGGGTCGTAAAGAAGTGGCACCGAGTACCGGACGGCCGCAAGGGCCTCGTGTAACCGGGCAGCCGCGCGGGCCCCGCGCCCCGGCCGGCGCCGTCCGCTCCACCGCACTCCACTGCACTCCACCGCACTCGACTGCCCGAATAGCGCCCGAGCATTCCGGGAACGGCGGCCGATCCGCGGACCGGCCCCCCCAATGGCGGAAATGCACAGACGGCCCGAACTCCCCCGCGTGGAACGCAAGTTCCCCACCCCGACGAGTTCCCCGACCAAGCACCCCGCGTTATGCTCGGCCCATGCGATTCGGCTTAATGGCAAGCAATCCACTTGAATGGCTGCTGGTCAAGTTCAATTTGATCGCGCGGCCCGTCCTCGACACCCAGGTAGCGGGCACATACGTCCACGTCATCATGGCCGCCGTCAAGGTCGGCCTGTTCGACACAATGGCCCACGGCCCCGCCACCGCCGAAAAGATCGCGGCCGACTGCGGTATCCATCCCGACGGCGCCGCGAAACTGCTCCCCGCGCTGGCGGCATCCGGATATCTGCGCGCCCGGGGCGACCAGTACGAACTCAGCCCGCTCTCCCGCAAATGGCTGGTCACTACCAGCAAGCACGCGGTGAACGACAAACTGATGCTGCAGTTCTACGAACTGGGGCTGATGGCGCGGGCCGACGAGTACCTGCGCAGCGGAAAGCCGCTGGACTTCCACACCGGCATGAGCGACGAGGTGTGGGACTCCTACCAGCGCGGCATGAAGTGCCTGACGACCGGTCAGACCGGCATGGTGGCCAAGGCCATCCCGGTCCCCGCGGGCGCCACCGATCTGCTCGACATCGGCGGCTCGCACGGGGCCTACTCGGTCGCGCTGTGCCGCCGCCACCCGTCGCTGCGCGCCGTCGTCTTCGACCTGCCCGACGCCGTCCGGCACGCCGCGCCGCTGCTGGCCGAGGAGCGGATGGGCACCCGGGTGCGCCACCAGCCCGGCAACGCGCTGACCGACGACTTCGGCGAGGAGTGCTACGACGCCGTGGTGATCATCGGCGTCGCGCACCACTTCAGCGACGCACAGAACCGCGAGCTCACCGCCAAGGTGGCCCGCGCGCTGCGCCCCGGCGGGACCTACACCATCGCCGAGTTCCCCGCCGCCAGCGGCGAGGGCAAGACGCAGCAGCTGGCCGCGCTGCGGGACTTCTACTTCGCCCTGGCCAGCGAGTCCGGCACCTGGTCGCCCTCGCAGATGGCCGCCTGGCAGCGCGCCGCCGGCCTCCGGCCCGCCAAGCCGGTACGGCTTCCCGCCAGCGGCGGCCTCAACCTCCAGTCGGGCCACAAGCCCCGTTGACCTGACATGCCCCTGGCCCGGCCTCCGCGAACGGAGGCCGGGCCAGGGGCATGTCGCAGGCGTCAGGCTGTGGGCAAGGCCCGCCTCACACCGTGACCTGCACGGAGACCGGGCCCCGGGTGATCATCAGCGGCTGCCAGACGATCTCCTCGGCCAACGCCAGCCGGTCGAACCGGCGCACCAGGCGGCCCACGGCGATCCGGGCCTCCAGCCGCGCCAGTGCGGCTCCCAGGCAGTGGTGCGGCCCGCCGCCGAAGGAGACGTGCTTGCGGGCGTTCGGCCGGTCCAGCCGCAGCTCGGCCGCGGACGGACCGAAGACCTCCTCGTCGCGGTTGGCCGAGGCCAGGCCGGCCAGCACCGTCGCCCCCGCGGGGATCACCGTGCCGCTCGCCTCGTGGGGCGAGCGGGTGATCCGGCGCGAGTACTGCACGGAGGTGTCGTACCGCAGCAGTTCGTCGGCCGCGTTCGCGTCCAGGTCGGGGCGTTCGCGCAGCAGGCGGAGCTGTCCGGGGTGGCGGAGCAGCGCCACCAGGCCGTTGGCCAGCAGGTTCATGGTGGTCGCGTAGCCGGCCAGGTACAGCAGCACGACCTGGGCGATGAGCTCCTCGTCGCTGAGCACGTCGCCGTCGTCCTCGGCCCGGATCAGCTGGGTCAGCAGGTCCGGATCCTCCCGGACGAGGTTGCGGCGCTTGGCCTCGATCACGGTGGCGACGCGGTCGACGAGTTCGGTCTCGGCCGTCTCGATCGCCTTGATGAGCTCCGGGGTCGGCTCGGCAACCGGCTCCAGCGAGTGCGCCAGGATCTCGGCCCGCTCCCGCAGCCAGTGGTAGTCGGCTTCCATGCCCAGCATGTCGCAGATCACCAACAGCGGCAGCGGGTAGGCGAGTTCGGATACCAGGTCGGCCTGGCCGTGCTCGGCCGCCCGCTGTTCGACGCGGTCCAGTGCCTCGTCGACGAGGCCGGTGATCAGCGGGGCGAGCGCGTTGATGGCCCGCTCGGTGAACACCTTGGTGAGCAGCTTGCGGAGCCGGGTGTGGTCCGGCGGGTCCTGGTCCATCATGGACAGGGAGTGGATCCGGCTCTTGGCGACGTTGTCGTCCTCCACCGAGTGGTCGGCCCGCAACAGGTTGACCACGTCCGCGTGCCTGGTGACGATCCAGAAACCCGCCGGGTGCCGGTACACCGGATTGGTCGCGCGCAGTTTCGCGAAGTGCGGATACGGGTCGTCAGAAACTCCCGGTGCGAAGGGATCGAAGGCGTACGGCTGCCCGCTCGTGGCCGCACTCGTCATGGGTGGTGGTGTTTTCCGGTCGACCATGGGATTCCATCCCGTCCTGTCGGAAGTCGGCGGGCCGAAAATGCCGTCGGACGAGGGCATTCGACCAGTTCCGTTTATAGGTAGTGAGGTTGACGGCTGGCAAGGCGGAGCGGACCGGGACGACGCCGGGCCGTCCGAGTGGGGAATCTCCCCACTCGACTGTCGGCGAATGCGCCCGCCGCCGTCCGGTCGCGGTGTTTCCGGGCCTTGCTTGACGCGTAAATCCGGGCTCTCGAAACTCGGAACCGGGGACGCGGTCCCCCGTGCACGCACCCTTCGCCACTGACCCGAGAGGTTGACCGTGCCTACTGAGAAATCGAAGGTACCGGACGAGACAGCAGTGCGGGTGGCCCTCTGGCGGGCCCTGCACGTGCGGACCGACGCGCCTCCGCACGTGGTCGAGGACGAGATCGGACTGCGCCTGGTGTCCCCCGGCGAGGACTGGCACCGGCGTCCGGACATGGCCGGGGACGGGATGCGCGGGTTCCGGGCCGGTGTGGTGGCCCGGGCCCGGTTCGTCGAGGACCTGGTGGCCGAGCAGTGCGCCGCCGGTGTGACCCAGTACGTGATCCTCGGTGCGGGACTGGACACCTTCGTCCAGCGCCGGCCCGAATTCGCCGACCGGCTGCGGGTGTTCGAGATCGACCAGCCCGCGACCCAGGAGTGGAAGCGCCGGCGGCTGGCCGAACTCGGCCACGGATCCTCGACATGGCAGCACTGGGTGCCGGTCGACTTCGAGACCGGCGAGGTGTGGTGGGACCGGCTGGTCGAGAACGGCTTCGACCCGGACCGGCCCGCGGTGCTGGCGTGCGCGGGCGTCACCATGTATCTCAGCGAGGAGGCGGTGCGGGACACCCTGGACCAGGCCGCGCGGGCCGCCGCCGGCTCGACGCTGGCGATGACCTTCATCCTGCCCACCGCCTTCGACGAACCGGAGGATCCCGCCGCGCACGCGGCCGCGGGCAAACCGAAGCCCGGGCCCCGGGTGCAGTTCCGCAGCCACTTCACCCCCGACGCGATACTGGGCCTCGCCCGGAAGGCCGGATTCCGCAAGGCCCAGTACGTCTCCACCGAGGAGATCACCGCGCGCTACTTCGCCGGCCGGACCGACGACTTCCGTCCGGCGGCCGGCGAGCCCTTCATGCTGGCGCACACCTGACGGCTGCCCGGCGCACGGGGGCGCCGGTCGGCCGTCACGTGGTGACGACCAGGAGTTCCTCCGCGTTGGAGGGCCGCAGACCGTCCGCGCGGTCGGCGAAGTAGCGGGCGGTCAGGGCGGTGGCGGGGATGTGCTCGGCCGTGCGGAAACCCGCGTCGCGGGCCAGCGCCAGCATCTCCTCGGGCTCGAAAAAGCTGGTGAACGGCGTGCCGAAGGCGCGCGCGGCCTCCTCCACCCGGGCGCGGAGCTCCCGGGGGCCCGGTTCGACCATGGCGAGCGGGAGTTGGAAGGTGGTGGCCAGTGTCGAGCCGGGGGCCAGCGCGGTGCCCTGGCGCAGCATGGCCACGACGGCCTCCCGGCCGAGGAAGGTGGTGACGCCGAGCGAGACGACGACGGCGGGCTGCCCGGCGTCGAAGCCCGCCGTCACCGCGGCCTCCCACCAGGATCCGCCCGACTCGAGGTCGTACGGCACGAAGTGCGGTCCGGCGGGGGTGTCGAGGCCGAGTTCCGCCAGCCGCCGCCGCTTCCATGACTGCGGTCCTGGCGAGTCGACTTCGAAAACCCGCAACGACGGGAGGAGTTCGGTGCGGCGCTGGGCGAAGGTGTCCAGGCCGGCGCCGAGGATGACGTACTGGCCCACGCCGCGGCCGAGTTGTTCGAGGACCAGGTCCTCGGCGAACCGGGCGCGGGTGATGACGGCGGCCCGGGCGAACGGGTTGTCGTCCGGGTCCATGTCGGGGCGGCGGCGCCAGTCGCTGCCCGGATCGGCTAGACGGAGACCGAGTTCGTCGTCGAACACCGCCGGCGGGTCGTCGTGTTGCACGTGGAGCGCGCGCCACAGGGCGGTACGCACCGCGGTGCTGCTGGGCTCGGCGCGGGTCTGCTCAGGCATGGTGCCCCCTTGCGGCGGCCCGGCCGTGCGGCGTTCCGGGGGCTGGTGTTCCGGGGCTTGGGGTTCCGGTGTGCCGGATGGTCATGTCCGGTGTCCTCCCGATCGCAACCTGCGGGGTGCGGATCGGCGAGGGGGCTGCGCGGCGCGGTCCCGGGCGTGCGGACAGCGCTTTCCCTGCTGGAATTCGCGGGTGGATCGACGCGCAGCACCACGCACGTCAGGCTGCTGACGGCCTCGCCGTCCGATGACGCGAAGGTAGCGCGCCCGCTGTCGAGATCGCCAGGCAACCGGGCGGTGGAACGGCCGGGCCGGGGGGCGGCCCGGCCGTTCGCTCAGAGCTCGGAGGCCAGCGTCCCGCCGCGACCCCAGTGGTCCGTCTCGACATCGTTGATGATCACGGTGACGGCGGCCTCGGGGCACTTCACGATCCGCGCGACCGTCGCCGTCACCTCCTCGACGAGCTGGCGGCGCTCGGCCACTCCCACACCCTTCCACCAGTTCACCTGTACCAGGGGCATGTCCGGTTCCTCTCCGTCCGACCTGTCCAGCCTGTCCAACCTGTCCGGCCTATCGGATCCATCGGATCTCTCGGGTCTCTCGGATCCGTCCGCGATTCGGCTGCTCACGCGGCGGTCCGCACCGTTGCCGACCGTCGCACCCGGGAAAGTCCTTCGTCGCGGCGGTGGACCGCGGGCGGTCCGTACCGCCAAGATGCACATGCGGGGTCGGTCCCTCCTCCTTCTCCGCTACTCCTTCTCCGCGTCCCGCTGTCGCTGCTCCACGGCGGCCGCGAAGTTCTGCCACATCCGGCCGCACTCCTGGGCCAGTTGCACGATGTCGGCCGCCCGGTGGGCGGGTACGTCCCCGCTGACCCGGGCCCAGGCATCCGCGTTTAGCGCATACATGTCAAGCAAGCGCAGCAAAAGACGCCCCGATTCGGAGAACCGCAGCGAAGGATCGCTGCGCAGGCTGCGCATCAACGCGGACCGGTCGGCCGGCCCGGACGCCTGGATCCGGACGCAGACGGTGGCCCGCCCGGACGCCGCGCGCCGCTCGCGGTCCTGGTCGCGGTCCTGGTCCTGGTCCTGGTCCTGGTCCGGCAGGCCCCGCGGTTCGGACGCCGTCAGGGCCTCGGCACGGCGCGAGTCGTCCCGGACATTGCGCACGGTGTCCGGGCTGACCCCGGCCTCCCGGGCGATCTCGCGCAGCGACGCGTCCTGCCGGTCCGCGAGCAGGCTGCTCACCCTGGCCCGGGCCGCGGCACCGTTGACCGGCCGCATCCGGCCGTCCCGGCCGCGGCGGTGGGTGATCGGTTCGGCGTCCTGGCCGGAACGCCGGCGGATCGACCCCACCGTCTTGTGCGAGAGTCCCACGACCGCGGCGATCGCCCGGTCGGACCACTCCGGGTAGGCGCCGAGGATCCGCTCGGTGGCCGCCGTCCGTTCGGCCCGCGACAGCGGCAGCCCGTGCGTGACGTTCTTCTCGACCGCGAGCACGAACGCCTCGTCGCTGTCGCAGTCACAGAAGTCGACGTCGATGGCCTCCTGACCGCGCAGTTTCGCCGCCAGGAGGCGGTGGGCGCCGTCGACCACGCGCATCGTGCGGCGGTTGACGAGGATGGGCGGCAGCGCGGCGTCGGAGTTCGCCAGCAGACGGGCGTGCTCGTGGTTGGGCCCGGACAGGCGGGGTGAATCGGGCTGCACGATGTCGGTGAGCGGCAGGCGGGTCAGGGCCGCCGGAGGCGCGGACCTCCCGTCGTCAGTCCTCTCGATCACGCCACCAACGGGCTGAGGGTTCACAATGCCACCTTCCTGCTCGAAGCGACCGTCGCTGCTGATGCAGCTCGTCCTGCGGACTTCCTGTCTCGATGAGCGGTGCTGTGCCTGTTGATGTGCCTTCTGATGTGCCCTCCGATTCGCCTCGACTCTCCGGTCTCGCCCGGTGCGCCCGCCCCGGGAGAGCCGGGTGCACCGACGGGCGGTGGTGCCCGTCGGTCGGCGACGAGCTGCCTGTTCGTCGCCGACCTTCCCGCACGCTGCCAGGTGAGAGTCCTACCGGCATGAGTCAGATATCCCGACCCTTCCCGTCTCGGATGGGAATCGTGGCCGGCCCGGAGTTCCCATGCCGTCCGGGCCAGATGACTCACGACACCGCGGCGCCCCGCCGGGTTCGATGACCGCTGTGCCTACCAAATAGGAGGTAGCGGAATGTGCCGTATCTACGGCCATTTCAACGCCGTGGTGCCGCCGGACGACCTCGCCCGGGTCAGCGAACTGCAACGTCACGGCGGCCCCGACGATCAGGGCTGCTCGGTCGGCCCCACCTGGTCGTTGGGCAGCAACCGACTCGCCGTCATGGATCCCGCCGGCGGACGCCAGCCCTACCGCTCCGGGTCCGGGGCCGTTCACGTCGTCCTCAACGGCGAGATCTACAACCACGCCGAACTGCGCGCCAGACTGGGCGCGTTCGGCCACCGGTTCACCGACCACTGCGACGGATCGGTGCTCCCCGCGCTCTACGAGCAGTACGGGGACGCGTTCGTCGACCACCTCGACGGCATGTACGCCATCGCCGTCCTGGACCTGCGCGCCGAACCGCGGCTGGTGCTGGCCACCGACCACCTGGGCATGAAGCCCCTGTACCACCACTGGGACGAGCGCCGCGGCGCACTGTACTTCTCCTCCGAGATCCCGGCGCTCCTCGCGTTCCCGGACGTGTCGACCAGCGTCTGGACGCCGGGGCTGGAGTCCTACCTCGCGACCAAGACGCCGTTCGGCGAGCAGACCATGTTCCGGGACGTCGCGGTGCTGCCGCCGGCCGTCACGGCGGTCCTCGACCGCGCCGGAGGGCTGCGCGTCCGGCGCCGGCCGTCGCCCGCGCCGCAGGCCGGCGCCCGGAACGGCGATCTGCGCGCGCTCCTGAACGGAGAGGTCGAGGCGCTGCTGGACGCGGACGTGCCGCTCGCGTCGGTCACCTCCGGGGGCCTGGACTCCAGCCTGGTGACCACGCTCGCCACCGGCCGGGCGCCGGGGCTGCACACCTTCAACATCGCCTACACCGGCACATGGCCCGACGACGAGCGGCACTTCGCGCGCCAGGTCTCCGACCACGCCGGGACCAGCTACCACCAGGTCGAGCTGGATCCCAAGGAGTTGCCCGACCTGCTGCCGCGGGTCGTGTGGCACCTGGGCCAGCCCAACGCGGATCCGATCACCGTGAGCAGCTACGCCCTGTTCGCCGCGGTGCGGGAGGCCGGTTTCACCGTGGCCCTGACCGGCGACGGCGCGGACGAGGTGTTCGGCGGGTACGGGCGCATGCGCGCGGCGACGGAGGCCGCCGAGGCGGGCAGGCCCTGGTACCAGCCGTACCTCGACGAGTTGGCCGTCCTGCCGGCCGCACGGCGCAAGCGGCTCTACACCGCGGACTACGCCGCGGCGGTCGGTTCCGCGCGGGCGCTGCCCGAGTCGGCGACCGACGCGCTGCGGTCCGGGCCGGGCACCGTGCTCGACCGGATCACCGCGTTCGAGATCGGCTACCGGCTCCCGGCCTACCACCTGCGGCGGGTCGACCACCTCAGCATGGCCAGCTCCGTCGAGGTCCGACTGCCGTTCTGCCAGCAGAGCGTCGTCCGGCACGCGGTGCGGCTGCCCGACCGGGACCGCATCCACGGCGGGGAGGTCAAGCGCGCCCTGTACGCCGCCGCGCGCGGCCTCCTCCCCCAAGCCGTACTGGCCCGCGAGAAGCAGCCGTTCACCCTGCCGATCGCCGCCATGCTGACGCCCGGCTGGCCGCTCTGGGACTACGCCAGGGATCTACTGGCCACCGACCGGTTGCGGCGGGCCGGCGAACTCGACCCCGGCGCGGTGGACCGGCTCTTCGCGGACCAGGCCGCCCGGCCGGGCAACGCCACCGCCCTCGCCCTCTGGGCCCTGCTGGTCTACGAGATCTGGCGCGAGCAGTTCAGCGTCGCGCCGTCGGTCCCACCGTTCCGGGAGCCCAAGGACGTGGCGTCATGATCGGGCACGTCGTCTACGCGCACGGGAGTCCGTGCCCCACCCTCGTCCTCGACGCCCGCCGTCTGCCGCGCAGCGAGGGGTCGTTGCTCGACCGGCTCGCCGTGGCCCGCAAGTGGCTCGATGACGTCGGCGCCGGGCACATCCTGAAGATCGCGCTGGTCGAGCCCGCCGAGCACCCGCTGTTCGACCTGGACTACCGGTTCGTGCAGGCGCTTCCGTCCGGGCCGACCGCATTCGACCTGCGCGGCTCGTGCGGGCACTCCATCCTGGGGTCCGTCGTCGCCAGTGCCGAGTCGGGGTCGCTGCCCCGGCTCTCCCCGGGGATGCGGGTGCGCGTCATGGTCCGCAACAACGGCGACCACATCGTGTGCGAGATCGCCGAGGCCCGCCGGGATTCCGCACTGTTCGACATCCATTTCGTCCAGCCGGCACCGAAACCGCTGAGCCAGCTGCTGCTGGCCGGCGCGGCCACCACGACGGTCGAGGTGGACGGCAAGCCGGTGCCGCTCTCGCTGGTGTCCATGGGCAATCCCTACGCCTTCGTGGCGGCCTCCACCCTGGGACTGTCCCGCCCGGAGGACCTGTTCGCCGACGACCAACGGCTGTTCGACCGGCTGGTACGGATCCGGCGGGCGGCCGCGGCCGTGCTCGGCTGGCCCGTCGACGGGGCCTTCCCCAAGGTGGCCGCGGTGATGGCCGCGGAGAGCGGCCGGATCGCCGTCCGCGCGATCTCGGTGCCCACCTGGCACCCGACGATCGCGCTGACCGGGGCCGCCTGCGTCGCCGCGGCCGTCCGGATCAAGGGCACCACGCCCTGGATCGCGGCGCAGCAGGCGGGCGTGCCCGACGGCACGGTCGACATCGTCACCTCCGGTGGCCGGTCGAGCGTCAGCGCCACGGTGCGCAACGGCGCCTACGAGCCGGAGCTCACCTGGATCACGGTCCGCGGCAAGCGCACCACCACCCTCGGGTCGTTCCCGATCGAACCCCTCGCCCGCCTCCAGCCGAAGGAGATCACCGCATGTCTGTCGCTCTCCAGGTGATCGACCCCGGAGGCGGGCTGCCGGCCGCTCTCGTCGAGCGCCTCGACGCGGCGGCGGCGCGCAGCGCGTCCACCGGCCGGCCCGACGAGACGCTGCTGGCCGAGCTCGGGCAGGCCGGCCTGTTCGGCGTCGCCGTTCCCGCCGCGTACGGCGGGTTCGACGGGGACGCCAGGCTCGTCAACCACGTCGTCGCCCAGGTGGCCCGGGCCAATCCGTCCGCCGCGATCATGCTGTTCCAGCACTACGCGGTCAGCGCGCGCATCGCCGAATGGGGCGACCCGGCACAGCACGCCCGGTTGCTGCCCGCGCTGGCCAAGGGCGATCTGCTCGCCGCGTCCGGGTGGAGCGAACCCGGCGTGGGCGCGGCAAAGAAGCGCCTGAACACCACCGCGGAACGGCTGCCGGACGGCCGCTGGCGGATTGACGGCGCCAAGTCCTTCACCACCAGTGCGGGCGTGGCCGGGCTCTACCTCATCCTCGCGCGGACCTCCGACAGCGTGGAGGAGTCGAGCGACGGCTACGGCTCCACCGGTCAGACGTTCTTCCTCGTCCCCGCCGAGGACGAGGGCCTGCGCCCCGACCTGAGCCTCGACCTGGTCGGCATGCGCGGCTCGGCGACCGGGTTCGTGTCCCTGCACGGCTGCGTCGTCGACGACCGGGACCGGCTCGGCCCGGTCGGTGAGGCCACCCGCATCATCGCCTCGGTCCGCCGGACGGGTGCGACGCTGGGCGCGGTCTCCCTCGGCATCGCGTCGGCGCTGCTGGACCTCGCGGTCGAGCAGGTCAACCGCCGTCGGCAGCCACCCGACGCGGTCACCCGCTTCCGGCTCGTCGACCTGGCCACCCGGATCGAGGCGACGCGCGCCGTCATCGACCGGGCCGGCCGCCGGGACGCGGCCGATCCGGGCCTGGCCACCCTGCACAGCAAGCTGTTCGCCACGGAGACGGCCGAGCAGGTGGGCGTCGAGGTGGCGCGCCTGCTGGGCTCCGGGGGGTACGTGGTCGCCAACCGCATCAACGGGCTGATGGCCGACGCCCGCGCGGTCGCGCACATGGGCCCCACCAACGACCTGTGCCGAGAGCTGGTGAGCGCCACATGGCTCGGGTGAACGTGCAGCTCGCGGTGGTCAACGGGCGGCTGGTGACCCCGGCCGGTGTCCGCCCGGGCGTGGTGCTCGTCGCGGACGGACGGATCGTCGGGCTCGCCGACTCCGCGCCCGACCACGTCCCCGTCCTGGACGCGGCGGGCCGGTACGTGCTCCCCGGGCTGATCGACTCGCACGTCCACTTCCGCACCCCCGGTCTGGAGCACAAGGAGGACTGGGAGCACGGCAGTCGCGCCGCCGTCGCCGGTGGCGTGACCACCGTGATGGACATGCCGAACACGGTGCCCCCGACCCTGCACCCGGACACCGTGGTCGCCAAGGCCCGGCAGATCGCCGGCCGTTCGCTGGTCGACTACGCCTTCCACATCGGCGCGGACCCGCTGCACCCCGAGGTCCTGGTCGACCTCGATCCGGCGATCGCCCGCAGCGCCAAGGTGTTCATGGCCGGGCACCACACCGCGCCCACCGTCCTCAGCGATCCCGAGGTCCTCGACAAGGTGTTCGCCGCCGCGGCCGCCTCCGGGGTGCGGCTCGTCCTGCACGCCGAGAACCAGCGGCTGCACGACCTGCTGGACGCCTGGCGGGGCGGTCCCCCCGACTCCTACCGGGACTACGAGCGGTGGCGGCCGCGCAGCAGTCCCATCTCGGCGGTCGTCCAGGTGCTGGAACTGGTCCGCCGGCACGGCACCAAGGCGCACATCCTGCACCTGTCGAGCACGGAGGAGGCCGACCTGGTCGCGGCGGCCGCCGCCGACGGCCTGCCGGTCACCTTCGAACTCACCGCCCACCACCTGTCGTTCACCGATGCCGACACCGTGCGCGGCGGCGCGCGGACCCGGCTGGCCCCGGCGATCCGCGGCCGCCGGGACCAGGACCGGCTGTGGGCCGCGCTGCGGGCGGGCGAGGTCGCCACGTTGGGCAGCGACCACGCGCCGCACACCAAGGACGAGAAGGAGCGTCCGGTCGCCGACGCGCCGCCGGGGCTGCCCGGCGTGCAGGAGCTGGCCACCGCGGTGTGGACCGGGATGCGCCGGCGCTGGCCGGACGAGGACCAGGACACCGCGGTCCGCCGGCTGGTGCGCCACCTGGGGGAGACGCCGGCGGACCTGTTCGGGCTGACCGGCAAGGGACGGCTGGTCGCCGGGGCCGACGCCGACCTGGTGGTCTTCGACCCGGACCACCGCTGGATGCTGTCGGCGTCGGACGTCGAGGCCAAGTGCGGCTGGTCCGCCTACGAGGGCTGGACCTTCACCGGCCGGGTGCAGGTGACGGTCAAGTCCGGGCGGATCGCCTACGACCGGGAGCAGGGCACGTTCGGCGCCCCCGTGGGCCGCTGGCTGTCGCCGCTCGACCACGAGCGGGAGGGCACCGGCCATGAGTGAACGGACCGTGGCCGTCGCGGGCGGCGGCATCGGCGGCCTCGCTCTCGGCATCGCCCTGCGCCGCACGGGGATTCCCGTGACGGTCATCGAGCGGACCGCGACCCTGCGGGACGCAGGGGCCGGTCTCGTGCTGTATCCGAACGCGCTGCACGCACTGGCGGAGATCGACACCTCGCTCGCCTCGGCGGTGCGAGCCGCCGGGCACGTCCCGGAGGCGGACGAGGTCCGCCCGATCGTCGGCACCGACGGCGCGGTCGTCGCCACCGACCGGGTGGGCGAGCTGAGCCGCAGGTTCGGCGCGCCGCAAGTGTCGCTCCTGCGCACGTCGTTGCAGTCCCTGCTGCTCCGGTACGCCGGCGACGCCGGAGTGCGGATGCGGCACGGCATCAGCGTGACCGGCTGCACCGACCACGGTGACGAGGTCGAGATCGCTCTGTCCGACGGGAACCCGACGACGGCGGCGGCGGCCCTGATCGGCGCCGACGGCCTGCATTCCGTGGTGCGGCGGCACCTCCTCGGCGCGGAACCTCCCCGCTACTGCGGATACACGACCCTGCGGGGCCGCTCCCCCGCACCGCCCGAGTTCCCGAACGGGTTCATCGTGACCGCGGACGGCATGGGCCTCTTCGCCGCCCCGGTCGGTCCCGGGCAGCTGTACTGGGCGGCCAAGGTGGCCGCACCGGCCGGTGTCTGGACCGCCAAGGCCCCGCCGGAGGCGATGGCCGATCTCCTGGCGCTGATGGCCGGTTGGCACCCGGCGCTGGTGGACGTGGTGCGCCGCACCGATCCCGACGCGCCGGCCGTGGTCACCGACATCAACGATCGGGAACCCGTCGCCGACTGGAGCCGGGGCCGGGTCAGTCTCCTCGGCGACGCCGCGCACCCGATGTCACCGGGCGCCGGGCAGGGGGCGGGCATGGCCCTGGAGGACGCGGCCGTCCTGGGCGGACTGCTGTCCCGCACCGCCGACATCCCCGAGGCGCTGCGCCGTTACGCCGGGCAACGCGCACCGCGGACCGCCGTCGTCGTCAACCAGTCACGGCAACGCGATCACGTCGTCCGCGGCGAGCGGGGCGAGTTCAGCACGCACGACAAGGACCTGACCGATCTGTTCGGCTGGCGCGCGGAGTTCGGCCTCGCCGCCGAGTGACACAGCGACCGGACCGGATCCGTACGGATCGGAATGGATCAGTACGGAACAGCACGGATCAATACGGACAAGCACCGGACGAACGAAGGGTGGACCGTCATGGAATCGGGCACGACTCACTGGAACAACGTCAAGATCGACTATGACAAGGTACTGAACACCGACGCCTCCAACGTGGCCCTGCTGTCCGCGGCCGTGGACCGCCTGCCGGCGGACACCGCCGACATCCTCGACATCGGCTCGGGCACCGGCCGGCTCACCTCGCTGTGCCGCACGGCACTGCCCCAGGCCAGGATCCTCGGGGTCGACCCCGCCCCGACCATGGTCAAGGAGGCGACGGCCAAGTTCGCCGCCGATCCGCTGACCTCGTTCCAGGCCGGGGTGGCCGAGGACCTGTCGGACATCCCCGACGAGAGCTTCGACGTGGCCATCAGCAGCTTCGCGCTGCATCACCTCGAACTCGACACCTACCCGAAGGCCGCGGCGGAAGTGCTGCGCGTGCTGCGCCCGGGCGGGGTGTTCATCAACGCCGACCAGTTCTGCCGGGTGATGGGGCCGGCCGGCAGCAAGGCGCGGGCCACCGACGTCCTGGAGCTGCTGACCGACAAGGCCAAGTACTACCTGCGGGAGGCCGGCTTCGAACGCATGCTGCTCCAACTCGACCTGCTGCCCCGGTTCCTACGGGAGGACGGGGAGATCCTCACCACGCCGGAGTTCTGGCGCGACCGCCTGCTCGACGCGGGCTTCGACCGAGCCGAGATCATCGCCACCCCGCCCGAGGAGCTCTACAACCGGGTGATCGTGGCACGGAAGGCGCCGCGCGCGAGGTCCTGACGGGCCGGGCGCGGTGGTGGGCGTGACCGGCGGGCACCCCACCACTCGCCGTCCGGGTCAGTGGCCGAGACCGGCCTGTCTGGCCCGGACCGCGGCTTCGGTGCGGTCGACCAGGTGCAACTTGGCGAATATCCGGGACAGGTAGTTGCGCACCGTCTTGACGGAGAGGCCGAGTTGATGGGCGATCACCGCCGTGCCCAGACCGTCCGCGACGAGTTCCAGCACTTCCAGCTCCCGGTCCGTCAACTCCGGGAAGGGCTTGGCCACCCCCGCCGGCTGGGCCAGGTGGTCGGTCACCCACCCCGACGTACTGGAGTCGAAGACCAGGCCTCCGGACCGGACGATCCTGATGGCCAGCACGAGGTCCTGGGAGGGTGCGCCCCGGGAGAGGTAGCCGCGGACACCGGCACGCATGGCGGCGAGAAAGACCTCTCGGTCGTGGGCGATGCTCACGACCAGCACGGCCGTGTCGGGAAAGCGTTCCGTAATGGAGGTGATCAGGTCGACGGTGGCGGCGCTCGACGGGGCCGCGTGCAGTAACACCACGTCAGGGCATAAGCGGTGGATCGCCTTCACGGCATCGGGCCCGGTGTCGACGTCCCCGACCACTTCCAGTGCCTCGACACCGTCGAGCAGACTTCGCAGACTCGATCTGTATACCAAACGGTCGGCGGCGATCAACACGGCGACGGATTCTGCGCAGGCAGACTTCAGGGCCACTTGGTCGGACATGCCGCTCCTCCCCTGGTAGCAGCTCGCATACCAATGATCACGGTACCAAATCAGGGCGCACAGCACTGCCCATAGGTGCAAGGCAATCGAACAGGAAACAGGCGGCGCAGCCCGGGGAGCAATCAGCAGTCCGGGGAGCATTCAGGAGCGCACCAGTGCGGAACTACGAAACCGCGCGCTCGAACATCACCCGAGGGGTATCATTCTCTTATTCTAAAGTCCTTTGGAACTTGGGAGTGGGTCGCCGTGGCATCCCGAACTCAACCGTCGACCATCGCCCCGCCGGCGTCGGAGGAATCCGCGTCGCGTCGGCCGACCTGGTGGTTACTGGCCGCGCTGGTCGTGGTCTCCCTCAATCTGCGGGCCCCGATCGCGGCGGTGTCGGCGCTCCTGACCCCCATCAAGTCCGGGCTGGGCCTGTCCGGATCGAGCCAGACCCTGCTGACCGTGCTACCCACGGTCTGTCTCGCCCTGTTCGCCTTCACCGGCCCCGCGCTGGTCCGGCGAATGGGCGAGGAACGCCTGGTGGCGACCTCCGTGATCGTGCTGCTCGTCGGCGACCTCGTCCGCACGGTGCGGAGCGAGACCGCGCTCTTCCTCGGAACGCTGCTGGTCGTCGCCGCGATCGGGGCGATCAACGGCGCCATTCCCGGCATGATCAAACGGAAGTTCAGCAGCCGGATCGCACCGATGATGGCGCTCTACACGATCGCCCTCACGGTGGGCGCGGCCGGCGCCTCGGCGCTCGCCCCCCGGCTGAGCGGCAGTCAGGGCACGGACTGGCTGGCCTCCCTCGCCTGGATCACCCTCCCGGTCGCCGTGGTCGCCTGCGTGATCTGGCTGCCCGTCCTGCGGCAGCGCTCCCTGGGCGTCGGGCGGGCCCGGATCCCCGCCGCGCTGTGGCGGGACGCACTGGCCTGGCAGGTCACCGCCTTCTTCGGATTCATGGGCCTGTCCTTCTACTTCGTCCTGGGCTGGCTGCCGACGATCTGCCACCAGCGGGGCATGACGCTCGACGAGGGCGGCCTCGTGCAGGCGGTCACCTCCCTGATCCAGGTGGCCGGCTCGCTCGGGGTTCCGCTGCTGATCCGGCGGCTTCCCGACCAGCGGATCGTCGCCGTCGTCGTCGGCGTGCTCAACGCGGGCGGGTTGATCGCGCTCATGCTCGCGCCGATCTCCTTCGGTGCCTGGATCGCCGCGCTGCTGCTCGGCCTGGCCCAGGGCTCCGGGTTCGCCCTGGCGCTGACCCTCATCGGGATGCGCGCCAAGGACGCCGATACGGCCGTCGGCCTCTCGGGTATGGTCCAGGGCGTCGGCTACCTCATCGCCATCCTGGGGCCGCTGGCCGGCGGGATGCTGGTCACCGCCTCCGGGGGCCTCCCGGCAGCGCTCGTCCTGATGCTGGTCGTCACGGCCGGCGAGATGATGGCGGGCCTGGGCGCCGGGCGCAACCGTCACGTCCTCGAACCGGCCGTGCCCCGGCCCGGCACCACACGATAGGTCCGTCATGTCCGAACTGAACACGCCGAAACCGAGCCTCCCGATCTACGCGGAGCTGTCCCGGGTCGGAAAGGTGCTCGCCAACCCCCTCCGGCTCCGCCTGCTCGACCTGCTCGACGGGCGTGAACTCACCGTCGAGCAGCTCTCCCAGGCCTCCGGGATCCCGTTCAAGAACACCTCGGCCCAGTTGCAGCAGCTCCGTTCGGCCCACCTGGTCGACAGCCGGAAGGACGGCACCAGCGTGCGGTACCGCCTGGCCGACGACGACGTGGCCCGATTCCTCGGCGTGTTCCAGGAGTTCGCCGAGCGGCGCCTGGCCGACCTGCGCAGCGTCATCAACGACCAGCTCGGCGACCTGAGCGAGCTGGAACCGGTGACCGTCGACGAGCTGACCAGCTGGGTCGGCGGCGGGGCGCTGGTCATCGACGTCCGCCCGACCGACGACTACGCGATGGGGCACGTGCCCGGCGCCGTCTCCCTCCCCCACGACCAACTGCTGAGCAGACTCGACGAACTCCCGGCCGACGCCGAGATCATCGCCTACTGCCACGGGCCCTTCTGCGTGACCTCCGCCGAAAGCGTCCGGCTGCTCCGCGCGCAGAACCGACACGCCCGTCACCTCGTGGGCGGCTTCACCCGCTGGCACCGCACCGGACACCCCGTGAACACCGACACCGGTCCGTGAGACCCGGGCCGGCCCGGGAGACCGAGCCGGCCCGGCCCGGCCCCACTGAGGAGAGGGCAACCATGCGCATACGAGGAAGTCGGGTCGCCGTCGTGGGCGGCAGCATCGCCGGCTGCGCCACGGCCGTCGCCCTGGCGCGGGCAGGCTGCAAGGCCACCGTGTTCGAGCGCAGCCGGGGCGGTCTGCGCGACCGCGGCGCCGGGATCACCCTCCCGGCGTCGCTCTACGGCGAGTTACTCGACGCGGGATACCTCGGTTCCGACATGCGGGTGCTGCGGCGTCCCGAGCTGATCTGGCTCACCCGCGCGGAGCGGTCGGCCGAGGGCCGCGTGGTCGGCCGTCAGCCGTACCCGGCGATCATGGCGAGCTGGGCGCTGGTCTGGCAGGGGCTGCGCGCGCGGGTGCCGGACCGCGACTACCACGAGGGCGCGACGGTCACCGACGTCCGGCAGGGGGACGACGGCGTCCGGCTCCTGGTCGACGGCCGCCCCGCCGGGACGTTCGCCGCCGTCGTCGGCGCCGACGGCTACCGTTCCACGGTGCGGCCGGCGGTCGCACCCGAGGCCGCCGTGCAGTACGGCGGGTACGGCCTCTGGCGCGGCGACCACCCCGCCGACCGGGGGGCGGCCGGCCCGCAGTCCCCGCTGCTCGACGACTTCGTCGCGGTCGGCTTCCGCGGCGGCCACGCCGTGTTCTACCGTATTCCCGACGCCGGTTCCGGCGGCTTCCGGCAGAACTGGGCGCTGTACGGCAGCGTGCCGCACGACCTCTACCCGGCCGAGGCCGCCCCGGTCCCCCGGGGGCAGGTCACCGAGACCGCAGCCGACTACCTGGACGAGCTCATCACCCGCGAACTGCCGCCCGTGTGGGCCGACGTGGTGCGGCGCACCGAGCGGCACGAACTGTCCATCAACCCGATGTACGACACCACGGTCTCCCGCTACGCCAAGGGCGCCCTGCTGCTGGCCGGCGACGCCGGGGCGATCGCCCGCCCGCACACCGGGGCCGGCGCGGTGAAGGCGATCCAGGACGCCTGCGCCCTCGAACTCGCCTGCCGGGAACACGAGACGTGGCCGGAGGCGCTGGCCGCCTTCGACACCGCGCGGCGCGGCGCCGGCAACGCCCTCACCCGACTCGGCCGGCACCTCGGAAGGATGCGCGTCGAGGAGTCCCCGGACTGGTCCGCCCTCACTCCGGCGGACTTCGAGTCCTGGCTGCACGCGAACACGCACGGCTGGCAGAGCGCGTACGACCCGACCTGACCCGTAGGAACAACGTCCACCACCCACCCAGGAGGAAGAGATGTTCACCCTGCCGCCCATCACCCTGCCCGGCATCGACGACTACGCGGAGGCCCACTCGACCCCGGACCCGGCCCAGTTGGCCGGCGTCAACGGAAACGACCTGGGCATGGGCCACCTGATCAGCGGCCAGGTCGTCGGCGGGCTCCTGCGCATGGTCATCCACACGCTGCAGCCGAAGGTGGTCCTCGACATCGGCACCTTCACCGGTTACTCGGCGCTGGCCATGGCCGTCGCCCTGCCCGAGGGCGCCCGGGTGATCAGTTGTGAGATCGACCCGGAGCGGGCCGAGGTCGCCCGCAAACACATCGCCGAAGCCGGCTACGCCGACGTCGTCAGCGTGCGGGTCGGTCCCGCACTCGACACGATCGCCGAGATCGAGGAGCCGCTGGACCTGGTCTTCATCGACGCGGACAAGCCGAGCTACCACGCCTACTACTCCGCGACGCTGCCCAAGCTCTCCCCCCGGGGGCTGATCGCGTGCGACAACACGATGTGGCGCGGGGAGATCATCGACGCGGACACCACCGACCCGGACGTCCTGGCGCTCCGGCAGTTCAACGACGCCGTCGCCGCCGACCCGCGGAGCGAGGTCGTGATGCTCACCGTACGGGACGGGGTCACGCTCATCCGGCGCGTCTGAGGCCCGCCGAGCGGCCTCCGGCGGCGGACGTCACGCCTCCCCCAGCACAGCCACCAGCTTCCTGGGCGCGATGAGCCGGTACGCGTCGACGACGAGCTCGCGCACCTCCGTCCAGTCGACCGGCACGTCGAGGTAGACCCCGACCCAGTCGCGTCCACCGTAGGGCGGCGAGAAGAACCGGTCGGGTTCGGCGGCGACCATCGCCTCCTTGGCGCCGACCGGGGCCGGTACCCAGAAGCTCCGCCGACCGCGCGGGTGGTGCTCCGAGAGCTGGGCCAACGTCCGCCGCCGGATCCGCCACGACGGCTCACCGTGGTGGTTGGCCACCTCGACCACCTCGGGCAGGCCCAGACACAGCGCGCGCAGCCGCTCCTCCACCTCGTCCTCGGTCATGCCGTGTCCGTCCCCTCTCCGCCGCGGCCCTCGAGACGACGCCCGCTTTGTCGTGCTCAGCCCTACCGGGATTCTCGCAGGCGACGACACGGTCCAAACCTGCGACCGTTGTTGACGAATAGTCAGCAAGTTCCGTCCATTGCCTTGACGGCACTCGGTCACGGTCCTAGAACGTAGTGAGCTCCCCGGTCCCCCACGGCCCGGGAGCCGCGAAAGGTCGTCTTCTCGCCCCTCACCGAGGAAGAGGCTTCCCCATGCGCTTCAGCCGTCACCTTGCCGTCCCCGCCGCCGCCGTCGCGGCCCTCGCCGCCACCACCGCGCTCGCCGTGGTCGCGGTGCCCGCGTCCGCGGCGCCCGAGCCCGTCGCCGCCGTCCCCGTCCTCACCGTCGGCGGCGCGGGCGGCACCGCCGTCGCACCGGGCGACACGCTCGCCGCGCCGCTCGCCGGGGGCGCCGCCACCTTCTACTCGACCGCGACCAGCACCACCGGTGTGACCTGCGCCGTCTCGCAGCTCGCCGCGAAGGTGCTGACCAACCCGGCGGCCCCGGGCTCCGCCACCGAGTCACTGACCGGGCTCACCTTCGGCTCGTGCACCAGCAACGTCACCGGCGTCACCTCGGTGCGCAGCCTGACCGTCGCCAACCTCCCGTACGGCCTGACCGTCTCCGACGGCCCGGGGCTCCCGGTCACTCTCGGCGGCGGGTCGGCCGGGGCGATCCAGGCCACCGCGGTGCTCAACAGCTGGTTCGGCACCATCACCTGCACCTATCAGCTCAGCGGCACGTTCGCCGGCAACGCCGACAACACCGCGCACAGCCTGGCCTTCCGCAACGAGCACTTCGCCAAGAGCGGCGGCTCCGGGCTCTGCCCCGCCGACGGGTACTTCTCCGCGGCGTACGGCCCGGTCGCCGACACCTCGCAGCCGGGCGGGCCGGCGGTCGACGTCAACTGACCGACCACCCCGCTCGGCCAGAGCTCCGCTTGACCAGGGCCCTCCCGGCCAGGGCCCCTCTCGGCCAGGGCCGCGCTTGATCAAGCCCCCGGCAGCGCCTCCTGGTGCCGCCACCGGACCCGGTCCCCGGCGGCGGCCCACCGCTCGGCCCGCACCGGGGGCCGGTGGTCCGCGCAGGCGAGCACCAGCATCTCGTTGTCCCCCGGCTGGAACTCGTACGCCACCCGCTCGACCCGGCTCGGGACCCCGAGCCCCGCCAGCTCCCGGCGCAACCGCTCCAGCCCCGGGTAGCGAACTCCCGTGTCGTACACCATCAGTGGGAACAGCCGGACCTCCCGGCGGGCCACCCGCGCGAGTTCCAGCAGCGCCGCCCGGTGGAAGTCCTCGTCGAGCCGGTTGCCGTACGAGAAGATCAGGTGCGAGCTGAGCACCAGGTCGAAGGAGTCCTCGGCGAAGGGGAGTTCGGGCAGCGAGCCGGCCACGTAGCGATCCGGGCGGGCCGCGATGTCGGCCCGGAAGTCCCGGGCGTTCGCGGTCCACTGTCGGACCATGTCGTCCGCGTCGGCGTACCAGGTCCGGGCGTAGCCCGCCGTCTCCTTCTCCAGCAGGTCGCGCTTGAAGGCGGTCTCCCGCTCCACCAGCAGGCCCAACTCCTCGCGGTGGTGGGCGTACTGGCGGTCCACGGCGACGGCGTCGATGCCCCGCCGCCCGGCCTCGGCGACGAAGCTCGCCGCGCCGCCCGGGCAGTCCAGGATCCGTTGCTCCAGGTCGCGTTCGGTGAGCGCGAACATCGCCCGGTACTCCTCGAAGGAGCGTGCGCTGACCAGCACGGTTCACCCCCTCCCGACGAACGGCATGGTGGTCGGCAGGATCACCAGGGACTGGATGACGGTGTCCGGCGGCTGCGCGGCCATCAGCACCAACGCCTCGGTGAAGCGCTCCACCGGGATGGTCGCCTCCACCGCCATCGTCCCGTCGGCCTGCATCGCGGCCGGCTGCGGTCCGCCGTCGACGGGGGTGACGTTGCCGACGTCGATCTGCCCGCAGGAGATACCGTACGGGCGGCCGTCCAGGGCGAGCACCTTGGTGAGGCCGAGGACGGCGTGCTTGGCGGCCGTGTACGCGATGGAGTGGGGGCGCGGCACGTACGCCGAGGGCGCGCCGTTGTTGATGATCCGCCCGCCCTGCGGGGTCTGGGCGCTCATCACCCGGAAGGCCTCGCGGGCGCAGAGGAAGCCGCCGGTGACGATGGTGTCGAGCACCCGGTTCCAGTCCTCGAACGGGGTCTCGGTGATCGGCCGGCGCGGGGCGGCGGCGCCCGCGTTGTTGAACAGCAGGTCCAGCCGGCCGTACCGGTCGTGGACGGTGTCGAAGAGCCGGGCGACCTCCTCCGGGCTGCGGATGTCGGTCGGGACGGGCAGCACCCGGGCGGCGGCCGGGCCGGCGAGCGCGGCGGTCTCCTCCAGCGCGTCCTTGCGCCGTCCGGCGACGGCGACGGTCCAGCCGGCCTCCAGCAGGGCCAGTGCCGAGGCCCGGCCGAGGCCGCTGCCCCCGCCGGTGACGATCGCCACTCGTCCGTGCGGTGCGGTCGCGGCGTCGTTCGGTGTGGTCAACGCGCCCATTCCTCCCCCTCGTTCACCCAGATCCGCAGCATCCGCCGGGCGTACCCGCCGGGTTCGTCGATGAACGGCGAACGCCCGTGCAGCACGCGGCTGTTGCGGATGATCAGCAGGTCACCGGCGGCCATCGGCAGCCCGAAGGCGATCTCCGGCCGGTACAGCACCTCGTCCAGCACGCCCAGCGCCTCCCACTGACGGTCAGTCAGTTCGGGCCCGCCGCGGTCCGGGGAGGAGCGGACGGTGCGGGTCTGGTAGTAGCAGCCGACCGTCCCCTCCTTCTGGTGGTAGAGGATCGGGGTGACCACCACCTGCGGGCCCGCCCGGCCGGTCCGGTCGAAGGTCCAGTCCTCGCAGAGGGTGGCCAGGGCGTCCGGTCGCTCCCGCTCGATCAGGTCGCGGACGTGCCGCGCGCTCGCCAGCTTGGTCAAACCGCCGCCGTCGAAGGCGGGCCGAAGGCACAGCAGGACGAGCAGGTCGCAGGTGTCGCAGTGGAAGCCGAGTTCGGTGTTGCCGTCGCCGTCCTGGTCGCGCAGCACCGAGGTGAGGTCGCCGCGCCCGTTCTGCGGGACGATCCGGCCGTAGTCCCGCAGCAGGAAGGAGAGCGCCTCGGTGATCTCCTTCTCCGGGTGCGCCGGATCCACCAGGCCGCTGACGTGGGTGATGCCGACGGAGGCGACGGCGTCCCGGACGAAGTCCCTCAGCCGGGCGCGCACCGGCTCGGCCGCGCCCCACCGTTCGGCCCGCGCGTCGGCCCACAGCAGCCGCCGTTCCTCCTCCCCCAGCGGGAGCGACCAGAGCTCCCGCCGGGCCGCCAACTCCAGGCTGCTCCAGCCGATTTCCGTCATCGCGTCCATTCGCCTCTCCTTCCTACCGGCTTCCGGCCGCGACGGCCTTCGTCCAGAGTTCCAGCGCCTCGTCGATCTGTCCGGCCGTGACCACCAGCGCGGGGATCATCCGGACCACGTTGAGGTGGATCCCGCAGAGCAACAGCAGCAGGCCGTGTTCGCCGGCCGTCTGCTGGGCACGCCGGGCGGCCTCCGGGTCCGGGGAGCCGTCCGGGCGGCAGAACTCACTGGCGGCCATCAGCCCGAGCCCGCGGACGTCGGCGATCCCGGGCGCCTCGGCGGCGACCGCCCGCAGCCCGGCCAGCAGTCGCGCGCCCTGCTCGGCGGCGTTGTCGACCAGCCGCTCCTCACGCAGCACGTCCAGGGTGGCCAGGGCGGCCGCGCAGGCCACCGGGTTCCCGCCGTACGTGCCGCCCTGCGAGCCGGGCCAGGCGCGGCCCATCAGCTCGGCGGGCGCGGCGATCGCGGACAGCGGGAAGCCGCTGGCCAGGCCCTTGGCGGTGATCAGGATGTCCGGGCACACCCCGCCCTCGTGCGGGTGGGCGTCCTCGTGCTGGTGGGCCCAGAACCGGCCGGTGCGGCCGAAGCCGGTCTGCACCTCGTCAACGACCAGCAGGATGCCGTGCCGGTCGGCACGTTCGCGCAGCCCGGCCAGGAAGCCGGGCGGGGCGGGAACGTAGCCACCCTCGCCGAGCACCGGCTCGACGAACATCGCCGCCGTCTCGGCGGGCGCGGAGACGGTGGCGAGCACCTCGTCCAGTCCGCGCAGCGCGTGTTGCACCGCCTCGGCCTCCGACATCCCGAGCCGGAACGCGGCCGGGAAGGGCGCCACCGCGACCCCGGACATCAGCGGGCCGATGCCCGCCCGGAACCGGGTGCCGGCCGTGGTGAGGGAGGCCGCGCCCATCGTGCGGCCGTGGAAGGAGCCCTCGAAGACGATCACGTTCTGCCGCCCGGTGGCGTGCCGGGCGAGCCGCAGCGCCGCCTCCACCGCCTCGGTGCCGGCCGTGGCGTAGAACAGCGAGTCCAGGCCGGGCGGCAGCACCTCGCCGAGCCGCTCGGTGAGGGTGAGCAGCTGGTCGTGCAGCACGGTGGTGTACTGGCCGTGGATCAGCCGGCCGGCCTGCTCGCGGACGGCCTCGACCACCCGCGGGTGGCAGTGGCCGGTACTGGTCACCCCCACGCCGGAGGTGAAGTCGAGGTAGCGGCGGCCCTCGGCGTCGTAGAGGTGGAGACCCTCGCCGCGCACGGCGACGACCGGGGTGGCCTGCTTGAGCGCCGGGGAGAGCCGGGACACGGAACCTGCTGTCACGCTGGATGCTGCCTTCACGGGTGAGTCCTGCCTTCGGGGGAGAGTTCGGGGGCACGGTCGGTGGAGGGGCCGGGGGCGGGGCCGGCCGAAGGGTCGGAGACGGGTCGGGACGGGTCGGCGGGCGGCAGGAAGCCGGCCTCGGCGGCCCAGGCGAGCGCGGCCGACCACCACTGCGCGGTCGGGGCGGTGAAGCGGACCCCGAGCCGGTCGAGCACGGCGGTGGTGTACGCGCTGTCCACCCGGACGTTGCGTTCCTCCTGCTGTGCCCAGGCGGCGGCCAGCCGGGCGGCCGTCGGGTGCCGCCGCTCGGCCCCGGCGATCGCGGCCCCGAAGGTCTCGTCGTCGGTGAGCCGCACCCGGTGGCCGAGCCCGGCGAGCCAGCCCACCAGTTCGTCGTGCGGGACCTCGTACGGCGATTCGACGTGGTACGCGCCGGGCGCGGCGTACGGGTCGAGGGCGATCGCGGCGATCCCGGCGGCCACCGTGTCCACGTGCGAGAACGCGAACGCGGTGTCCGGCCGGCTGGGCGCGGCCCCGGCCAGCAGGTAGCCGCGGATCAGCTGGTAGATCCGGTTGTCGCCGATGTTGGCCTGGAACGCGCCGGTCCGGCTGTGCGCCGCGATGTGGCCGCTGCGGTGCAGGTAGGCGGCGTGCCCGGTGGCGGCCCAGGCCCGGACGGCCTGCTCGGCACGGTACTTGGTCCGCTCGTAGGGGGTGCGGAAGTGCTGGCCGATCGCCAGGTCCGCCTCGCTGAAGCGGCGCGGCGGGCCGTCCACGCCGCCCGAGACGGCGAGCGTGGAGACGTGGTGGACGCGGGCGGCCGGGGCGTGCTCCCCGACCCAGCCGAGCAGGCGGCGCACCGCCGTGTGGTTGGTGCGCTCCAGCTCGTCGGGCGAGGCCACCAGTCGGACGTCCGCCGCCGCGTGCACGACGATCCGCGCGCCCCGGGCCCGCTCCAGCCCGGCCGGGGAAAGGCCGAGGCCGTCCCGGTCGACGTCCCCGGCGACGGCGTGGGCCGCGTGGGCCCCCAGCCGTTTCAGGGCCTCGGCGTCGTCGGAGGCCCGCACCAGGCAGGTGACGTCGGCGCCGCGCCGGAGGAAGGCGTCCAGCAGGTGCCGCCCGAGATAGCCGGTGGCGCCGGTGAGCAGCACCCGGGCGGGTTCGCGCACCGCCGCCCGGGCTGGTTGGCGCACCGCCGCCCGGGCGGTCGGCGGGACGCCCGGGTGCAGCAGCTGGCCGGAGGTGGAGAGCGGGGCGCGGGCGGGGCGCACCGTCGTGTCAGGAACCCCCGCCTCGGCACCTCCCGCCTCGGCGGCCACGGCCTCGGCGAACGCGCCGGTGATCCGCTCGGCGGCGCGGTGCGACAGCGCGGGCCACCCGTACACCAGGTCGGCGACCAGTCGCTGCTCCACGATCCGCGTGGTGAGCCGCAGTTCGTACAGCGGGTCGCCCCCGGCGCAGCGGGCCACCCCGGCCTGCTCCTCCGCGACCGTCCAGTCCAGCGCGGGCTCCTCGGGCAGCCGGAAGGTGCCGAGGAAGTTGAACCCGGCGGCGGGCCGCTCCCCGGGGGCGTCCATCGGCCGGACTGGCGTCTCGCGCAGCCTCCGCGCCACCGTCTCCGGACCGGCCCCGGCCGGCAGGTCGACGTGCTTGACGGCGGTGAACCAGCCGACGGTGTCCAGGAATTCGCCCGGATCGCCCGCGGAGTCCCGGCCGTGGGTCTCGACCTCCACCGCGAACCGGGGACTGCCGCTCCAGGCGGTGACGGCCCCGGCGAAGGCGGCGAGCAGCGCCGCCTCCAGCCCGGCCCCGCCGCCGTGCCGCGCGACCAGCCGGGTGGTGGCGTCCGCGTCGAGCGTCCAACTGAGCGCGGCCGGTTCGTCGATCGGCTCCGCGACGGACGCCGTGACGGACGCTGTGACGGACTCCGCGGCGGTTTCCGGAGCAGGCGCCGCCGGGGCGGCCGCCGCCCACGCGTAGAAGTCCGCCGTCGGCGGCAGGTCGGCCGGCTTCTGGTCGAGCACCGCCCGGTACGCGTGCGCCAGGTCGTCCAGCAGGATCCGCCAGGACAGCCCGTCGACCACCAGGTGGTGCGCGACCAGCGCGAGCCGGTCGTCCGTCCCGGGCGGGCCCGAGAACAGGTGGACGCGCAGCAGTCGGCCGGCCAACGGGTCGAGGCTGCGGTGGAGTTCGGTGCAGACACCGGCGATCGTGTCGGCGACCGGCCCGTCCGCGCGTGGGATCCGGGAGAAGGAGACGGGATCGAGGTCGGGCACCGGCCGGGGCTCGCCGCACCCGTCCGGGGAGATCGGCCGGCGCAGCGCCGGGTGGCGTTCCAGGACGGCCGCGACCGCCCCCGAGAGCGCCGCCGGGTCCACCGCCGCACGGCAGCGCAGCAGGACGGACTGGTTCCAGTGCCGCACGTCCCGCACGGAGCGCTGGCGGTACAACCAGCGCTGTGCCGGGGCGAGTCGACCGGCGTCGTCCCCGGTGCGCGGTGCCGGGACGGAGGGTGCGGCCGGGACGGCGGCGGCCGCCAGGCCCTCCGCCGTCGGGTGGCGGTAGAAGTCCTCGTAGGCGACCCGCAGGCCCGAGCGCCGCAGGAAGGCGATGGTGCGCATGGCGAGGATGGAGTCCCCGCCGAGGCCCAGCACGTCGGCCCGCGGCCCGACGGCCGGCAGTCCGAGCGCGCCCGCCCAGAACCGGGCGATCTCCCCGGCCAGGCCGGATCCGGTGGCGCCCGACAACTCCGCTCGGGTCTCGACCAGTTCGGCGACCAGCTCGCCCAGCCTCGGCCGGTCGAGCTTGCCGTTCGGCCCGACGGGGAATTCCGGCAGTACCAGGATCGGCTGCGGCACGGAGTAGCCGGGCAGCCGGTCCCGTAGGTACGCTCCGAGGCCCGACGCGTCCTGCGAACCGCCCGACAGCCGTACCGCGCCCAGTAGTTGACTGCCGACGGCGGTCTCCCGCAGCAGCGCCGCCGAGCGGACGACGCCCGGGTACCCGTCCATGGCGCGCTCGACCTCGGCGAGGTCCACCCGGTAGCCGCGCACCTTCACCTGACGGTCCACCCGGCCCAGGAAGACCAGATTCCCGTCCGCCCGCCGGCGGCACAGGTCGCCTGTCCGGTACATCGGTCGGCCGTCCCGGTGGACGAAGCCGCGGGCCGTCTCGGCTGGCCGCCCGAAGTACCCGGCGGTGACACCGCGGCCGCCGATGAGCAGCTCCCCCACCGCGCCGTCCGGCACTGCCCGCCCGGCGCCGTCCACCACGGTGAGCAGCACCTCGCCGATCGCGGTGCCGATCGGTACGGTCGGCTCCTCGGCGGGGAGTTGGCGGGTGTCGGTGGCCAGCAGGCAGGTGGCGCCGACGGTGGTCTCGGTCGGGCCGTAGTGGTTGGCCAGCCGTGCGGTGGTGCCGCCGTCGAGCAGGGCGGCGGCAAGCGGGCGGGGCAGCGGCTCGCCGCCGAGCAGCACGGTGTGCAGCGGCGGGGAGTCGACCGGGCGGCCCTCCAGCAGGGCGGTCAGGTGCGACGGGGTGGTCTTCAGCACGGTCACCCCCGCGCGTGCCAGCGATGCCCAGAAGGCCTCCGGGTCGCGCACCTCGCGGTCCGGGACGACGTGCACCGAGCCGCCGGTGGCGAGGGCGAGCAGCCAGGCGGTGTGGCCGAGGTCGGCGGCCAGCGTGGTGACGTGCGCGGTGCGCGGCGCGTCGGCCTCGGTGTAGGCGAGCCGCCCGGCCAGCTCCTGCGCGTAGTGCACGGCGTTGGCGTGGGTGACGGCGACGGCCTTGGGCTCGCCGCTCGACCCGGAGGTGAAGGAGAGGTACGCGAGGTCCTCGCCCAGCACCTCGTGCTGCGGCACGGGCATCTCGCCCGGCGCCTCGCTCTTCCCGCCCGGCACCTCGGGCCTCACGCCCGGCGCCTCGACGTCCACCACCTCTCCGCCGAGCCCGCCCTCCGTCCCGAGCACCCGGGCGACCCGGACGGCCGCCAGCCGCCGGGCGAGGTCGGCCGGCGACCAGTCCGGGTCGGCCAGCACCGCCGCCGCGCCCGAGCGCAGCACCCCGTGCAGGAGGACCAGCATCCGGGCGTCCCGGGGTCCGACCAGGGCGACCCGGTCGCCCCGTCCGGTGCCGCCGACGGCCAGCCGGGCGGCGACCCGGCCCGCCGCGGCGTCCAGTGTGCGGTAGTCGAAGGTGCGGACGCCGTCGCTCAGCGCGGGCCGGTCCGGGTGGGTCCGGGCGAGGTGGGCGAGCAGCGAGGGTAACGAGCGGGCGGACCGGGCGGACGACGTGGACCGCAGGTGCTGCGTCGCGGGTGTCACGCCGACTCGTCCCCCGTCAGGCGCGCGCGGCCCGGGCCGGCCGGCACCCCTGGGTCGCCCACCAGGTACCCGTCCAGGACCGGCCGGTCGGGTAGTCTCCCGGCCAACTCCCAGGCCAGCATGCGGTGCAGGCCGTCGAGGTGGATCAGCCCGGCCCGGACCGACAGGTCCCCGTAGTCGGAGTGGTCGACCGGGGCGGTGCTGAGGAAGACCGGTGTGAACGGGGTCCGGCGCAGCAGCCGCAGCTTCGCCGCGCACACCGGGTTGGCCGCCGACCAGGCGGCCCCGCCGGAGCGGACGCGCTCGGCCGCCTCGCCCACCGTCAGCCCGGAGCGCGGTACCAGTTCGAGCGCCCCGCCCTCACTGAGGTGCCAGGGCAGGACGACGCCCAGGACGTCCGTCCGCGCGAGCCGGACCCGCCACCAGCCGCCGGAAATGCGGTCGGCGCGTTCGAGGTTCTCCTCGCCGTACGTGTTGCTGTTCGCCTCGTGGGCCCGCTCCACCGGATGGTCCCGCAGGTAGGCGTCGTGGACCTCGGCGTAGGCGACGGCGGTGACGATCTCCACGGCAGTGCTCTCCTCAGACGGTTCCGGTGTACTCGGTGAAGTGCCGTTCCGCGAAAAGTTCCGGCCACTGGCCGTCGGCCAGGTCGAGTTCGCGGGCGCGGGCGAGCATCTGCCGCCAGTACGGCTTCACCGGGCGCCAGCGCGCGCCCACCTGGCAGTAGGAGGCGTCGATGAAGTACCGCACCCGGCCCGGCCCGTCGGGCGCCGGCCGGCGGGTGTGGAACAGCGCCGAGTTGAGCAGCACGGTCGAGCCGGGTGGCAGCCGGTCGATGACCACCTCGCCGGGCAGTTCCGCGGTGCCGTGGTGGGCGAACGCGGACTTGCCGACGGTGCTGTGGTGCGAGCCCGGCAGCACGGCCAGACTGCCGACCTTCTCGTCCAGTCCGCCGAGGTAGTGCAGCGCGTGGACCATCAGCAGCGACGGGTCGGAGCGGTCGTTGGGCTCGCAGTCGTGGTGCCAGGGCTTGCCCGGGATTCCGGGGGACTGGCGGTCGCTGTGCAGGTGGTGGAAGACGAACGACGGCCCGAGCAGGCGGGTCAGCGTCCGCATCAGTGGTGGGTGGGTGAGGAGTTGGCCGTGGGCCGGCAGCTCCAGTTCCAGTAGCGGGGGCGGCCCGTTCCGGACGGGATCGGCGCAGGAGGCGATCGACCGGGCCCGCAGGCCCTCGTCCACCCACCGGTCCACCTCGGGGATGAGCCGTTCGCGCAGTGACTCCGCCAGCAGGCCGGGCAGCACCAGGTACCCGGCCTCCAGGAACTGCCGGTGGTACTCGATGTCGAGGGCCTCACGCCCTCCGTAGGACAGTGTCACCGAACCGAACCCCCTCCTTCCGTTCTGCGGGACGAACAACGGGACGTGGCACGAGCAAGGAGGCGCACGGGATCATCCAGACTTCTGGTGGCGACGGAACGTCCGTCACGGTCGCCACGGCCGCCACGACTGAATCGCGATCACCACGAAGAGACACGCGGCGATCACGCAAGGTAGTCCGCCCCAGGAGTATGAACCGGTCTTCGCGTCCACGACAAGACCATTGCCGGCTCATGGACACCTTCCCGCCACCGTGCCGTTCAGCTCCGGCCACCAGTCGATTCCCTTCCCACAAGGAACTCCAGGCCGCTCCCGCCCCGGTGATTCGCCGCCGGAACAGCGGATGCGGCAGAGTGAGCCCATGAGGAGTGCGGAGACCCGGAGTTCCGAGACCGTCGACCGGACCAGCCCGTCGGTCCGTCGACGCCCGGTCCAACAACGCAGCCAGGAGCGGTACGGCCGCGTCCTGGACGCCTGTGCCGGGCTGCTGGACGAGGTCGGGGCGACAGCGCTCACCACCAAGGAGGTCGCCCACCGCGCCCAGGTGCCGATCGGCACCCTGTACCAGTTCTTCGCCGGCAAGGAGGACCTGCTGGCCGCTCTCGCCGGCCGCAACCTCGACCGGTACCTCCAGCGCCTCGACGCCCGGCTGGCCGCCGCCGCCCCGGTCGACCCGGCCGCCTTCACCGACCTCGCGGTGGAGGAGTTCGTGGCGATGAAACGCTCGGTGCCCGGCTTCGGCCAGGTCGACTTCGGCCTGGCCGGCCCGGTCGTCCCCGCCGGGGTCCGGGACGACCGGCACCTGCTGGACGCGGGCGTGGACAACAACACCGCCGTCGCGCTGCGCCTGCAGGCGCTCGGCGGCGAGGTGTTCCGGGCGAGCGACCCGGCGGCCACCACGCTGACCCTGCGGGTCGCCCTGGAGGCGGCCGACGCGGTGCTCAAGCTGGCCTTCCGCGCCGACCCGAACGGCGATCCGACGCTGATCGCCGAGTGCAAGCGGTTGGTCCGCGGCTACCTCGCGCAACGGCTGCCCGCCCGCTGACGTCCGACCCGCGAAATCCCGCGCCCTTCCCCTCCAGATCCCACACCCATCCGCGCGCGAATCCCCACGCGAATCCCGCGCCCATCGCCCGGGAATCCCCGCCCATCCCCCGCGTCCCGTCCGCCCGAGGCGTTGCGAGCCCGCCGCCCCCGCAGCACAGTGGATAGCGGAACGGCCGCGGAGGCGGCCGCCACGACCCCGAGGACCCAGGGAGCAGACCATGCACGCAGCGGTAGGTGACCAGCTCCACATCCACAGCAGGTCGGTGGGCATGGTGGACCAGAAGGGCGAGATCATCGAGGTGCGCGGCGCCGACGGCCAGCCGCCGTACATGGTCCGCTTCGAGGACGGCCACGAGGGTCTGATCTACCCCGGCCCCGACTGCAACATCGAACAGCGCCAGGCGGGACGCTGACCGACGCCCCCACCACCCCACGGCGCGCGGCCTGTCCGCAGACCCGCGTGAGGTGGTGAGGAGCGGTGTCCGCCCCCACGACCCCGCTGCCCGGGGCGCTCGCCGGTCTCGCGCCACTGCTGGACCACTACGGGTACCTCGCGGTGGCGCTGCTCGTGCTGCTCGACAACTGCGGCATCCCGGTGCCGGGGCAGACCATCCTGGTCCTCGCCTCGGTGTACGCCGGCGCCGGGCACCTCAGCCTCGCCGCCGTCCTGTTGGTCGCGGCCTGCGCCGCCATCCTCGGCAACAGCCTCGGCTACCTGATCGGCCGCACCGGCGGACGCGCCTTCGTCCACCGCTGGGGCCGGTACGTCCTGCTCACCCCGGCCCGGATGGAACGCGCCGACGGCTTCTTCGAACGGCACGGCGGCAAGGTCGTCGCGGTCGCCCGCTTCGTGGACGTGCTGCGCCAGACCAACGGCATCATCGCCGGGACCACCGGGATGCCCTGGCGCCGGTTCCTGCCCTTCAACGTGCTCGGCGCCGTGCTGTGGACGGGCGTCTGGGGCACCTTCGGCTATGTCGCCGGAGCCAACATCGGCACCGTGTACCGGACCGCGATCCGCTACCAGCTCTGGTTCGCGATCGGCCTCGGAGCGCTGGTCGCCGCCTTCCTGCTCCGCCAGGTGCTGCGGTACCGGCGCCGGCGCCGCGAGGGCGCCGACACCGAGCCCGAGTCCGGCTCCGACACCGGGCCCGACAGCGACTCCGACACCGGCTCCGGGTCCGGCACCGACACCGGCTCCGACATCGACAAGCCATCGGACTAGCGCAGCGGGAACACCTCGAACGGCACCGCGAAGCGCGTCCCCAGCCGGCTGCCCACCTCCCGGCCGAAGCCCTCCAGGAACTCCCGGGCATTCCCCATCGCCCCACCGAGCCCGGCCAGGTACGCCTCGTGCTCCTCCAGCGAGGCAACGCCCAGGTCGAAGTGGTCACTGGTGTCCACCGCGTGCCCCGACTCCGGCGAGGCCGCCGCCCAGATCTGCCGCACGCCGTTCCACGGCTCGTGGCCCTCCGCCACCAGCTCGCGGAACACCCAGCGGTTCCCGGCGTCCCGGACGCCGTCCAGGGTGGCCCGGCCGACCGCGATGTGGTCGGCCTGGTTGAGGAACACCCCGCCGTACGTCTCCCGGAAGTTGCTGGTGATCACGATGTCCGGGCGGTGGCGGCGCACCACGCGGGCGATGTCCCGGCGCAGCGGCAGCCCGTACTCCACCACGCCGTCCGGGTAGCCGAGGAACTCGACGGTGTCCACGCCGACCACCCGCGCCGAGGCGACCTGCTCGGCCTCCCGCAACGGCCCGCACTCGGCCGGGTCCAGCGAGTCGATGCCCGCTTCGCCGCTGGTCACCATCACGTAGACCACCTTCTTCCCCTGGGAGGTCCACCGGGCGACGGCCGCGGCCCCGCCGTACTCCATGTCGTCGGGGTGGGCGACGATCGCCAGCGCGGTCTGCCAGTCCTCGTCCACGTGCTCGAAGGGCGCGGGGGCCTGCTCGGTCATGCTCATCCCTCTCGGTGCGGCTCACGGTCGTACGGACGTACGTCCGTACGTCCGTACCGCAGGCGACTCTAGAAGACCCGTGTCCCTCATGCCCCGTCAGACACTCCTCCACTGAACGACCTTGCCCCTGACGCAAGGGTCAGGGGTTGGCGTCCGGGCATCCCGCGGCGGCGCCGCCCGCCTCGCCGCCCTGGACGCCGAGATCGCCCGCCTCACCGAGCTGCGGAACAGGCTCGCCCGGCACGTCGCCTCGGGGGTGCGGACCTGCCGGTCGGATCCTGATTGATCGTCAACTCGCGTCGGGGGTGAGGCGGGTGTCGGCGGCTGGGGCTTCCCGGCCGGGCCAGGTGATGCGGGTGGCGCAGAGGGAGACGACGGCGGCGGAGGCGGCGACGGCGGCCATGCCCCAGAGGAGGCTGGTGGCACCGGCGATGAAGCCGATCACGGCGGGGCCGGCCAGGAGGCCGGTGGTGCCCATCGCGGCGACCAGGGAGAGTGCGTCGGCGCCCCGGCGGGCGGCGGCGACGTAGACGCAGGGGGTGACGGCCGCGACGCCGAGGCCGACGCAGGCGAAGCCGAGCAGGGTCGGTACCGTGCCGCCGGCCAGCAGGGCGAGGGCGAGGCCGAGGCCGGCCAGCAGGCTGCCGGTGCGGACGATGCGGCCGTCGCCGAAGCGGGTGCGCCAGCCGTCGGCGAAGATCCGGGCGCACACCATCATGACCGAGACGACGGCGATGCCCATCGGGGCGAGTCCGGCGCCCGCGTTCACGACGTCCTTGAGGTAGAGCGCCGACCAGTCGTTCATGGCGCCTTCGGTGACGGTGCCGAACACCATCGCGAGGCCCATCCAGAGTGTCGCGACGGTCGGCAGGGTGAAGCCACGGCGTTCCTCGGTGGCCGCTTCCGGGCTTTGCCGCGGCTCGTCGGGCAGCAGCCCCGGCCGGGCGGCGGCGACGAGTGCCGCGAGGAGGACGGCGGCCAGCCCGAAGTGCACGGCCAGGGCGCCGGTGAAGGCGTTGACGCCGGAGGCCAGCAGGGCGGCGAGGAGTGAGCCGGCGCTGAAGGTGGCGTGCAGCCGGGACATCGTGGTCCGTTCGAAGCGGGCTTCCAGCGCGGCGCCCTGGGCGTTCATCGCGACGTTCAGGCAGCCGACGGCGACGCCGTCGCAGAACAGCACCAGCAGCGTGACGGGGTAGTTCGGCACCACCGACAGGGCGAGCAGGATCAGGCCGAGGGCGAGCGCGGACAGCACCGACAGCGGGCGCGAGCCGAGCCGCCGCATCAGCACCGCCACCAGCGGGAAGGACACCGCCGCGCCGATCCCACAGGTCATCAGCAGCAGGCCGATCTGGGCCTCGCCGAGGTCGAGCCTGGCCTTGAGCGCGGGCACCCGGGAGACCCAGGTCGCGTACTGGAAGCCGAGGACGAAGAACAGTGCGCCGGTGGCCAGTTGGGAGCGGCGGAAGTCGTCGTGAACGGGAGACATGCGGATCAGCCCACTTCGGCTCTGGGTCGGGGCCCGGGGATCGGGTCGGTGGGGTGCGGCAGCGGCCGGGCCGGGACGGGGTCCAGCGGCATCGCCATGTAGACCGCCCGGGTGCCGTAGCTCGCGGGCAGCTCGATCTCGGGCCGGGCGCGGTAGCCCAGGGGGGTCCACAGCACGTGGGAGCCGCGGACGGCGACCAGGGAGAGGGTCCGGTAGCCGGCCGCCCGGGCGGTCTGCTCGAGGTGGCTCAGCATCCGGTGGGACCGGCCCGCGCCGCGCAGTTCCTCGGCGATGACCAGGTCGTGGGCGTGCAGGTTGGTGGACTCTCCCCCCTCCCCGTCCCCGTGCTCGTGCTCGCTGCGGCTGAGGTCGGGGCAGCGGAACAGCGGGTACGGCAGGGCGAGCAGGTAGCCGCCGAGGCGACTCGTGTGCTCGAGGACGAAGCAGGTGTCCGGCGAGGCGCGGTGCCGGGACCGCAGCGCCTCGCGGCCCTCGGACAGGCCGCTGGCCGCGTAGGCGCGCTCCTCCAGCGCGACCACCTCGTCCCAGTCGTCCTCCCGGAGTAGCCTGATACGGGACTCACTCATGCGTCGTCTCCCTCGTTTCCCTCGCTGCTCCCGCCGATGCAGGTGTGCGGCAGCGGTTCGAAGCCGTTGAACCCGCGGGTCGCGTAGGCGGTGGCGTACGCGCCGCAGGAGTGGATCCAGACCGGGTCGCCGGAGCCGGCCGCGCGGGGGACCCGCACCAGGCCGTCCTCCTGGGCGTATGCGTCGTCGCTGTCGCAGGTCGGGCCGGCCACCACGGCGTGGACGAACTGGCCGCCGGGGTGGGTGGGGAACTCCAGCCGGTACTGCAGCTGGTCCATCTCGTAGAGGCCGTTGAACTTGCCGCAGCTGAGGTAGAGCCAGTCCTCGCGGGTGCCGTCGAGGCGGTGGCGGGAGGTGAGGCGGGCGACGTGCGCGCGGATCGCGCCGTGGTCGGCGACCAGGTGGCGCCCGGGTTCCAGCAGGAACTCGAGCGGTCCGGTGTTGACGGCGCGCAGCCGGTCCATGCCGTCGCGGAGCACCGCGAACATCTTGTCCAGCGGCGGGTCGAGGGGCCGGCCGCGCCTGTCGAGGACGCCGAGGGCGGGCAGTCCGCCGCCGAGGTTGATCCGATCGGGGGTGATGCCGCGCCAGTTGAGTGCTTCCAGTACGGCGGCCAGCGAGTCGACGGCGGCGCCCCAGGCTTCGGCGGTCATCTGCTGCGAGCCGACGTGCACCGACAAGCCGGACGGCACGAGTCCGGCGGTGCGGGCTTCGCCGAGCACCCGCAGGGCGTCCTCGGGTGAGCAGCCGAACTTGTGGCTCAGGCCCCACAGCGCGCCTTCGCCGGTGGTCGCGATCCGGCAGAACACCCGTGCTCCGGGGGCGTGTTCGGCGATCGCGGCGACGTCTTCCAGGCTGTCGGTGGCGAAGTCGCGCACGCCCAGCCGGTAGGCCTCGGCGATGTTGCGGTCGGATTTGACGGTGTTGCCGTAGTGGATGAGCTCGGGGGCGACGCCGGTGCGCAGCGCCTGGTCGATCTCCTGGGGGCTGGCCGCGTCGAAGCCGGAGCCGAGGGCGGCGAGGTGGTCCAGCACCTCGTCCACGGGGCAGGCCTTCATGGCGAACCGTACGGCGACGCCCGGCAGTTCGTCGAGCAGGGTCGCGTACTGGCGGCCGATGCCGTCGAGGTCGTAGATGATCCGGTCGTCGGTGGCGGCGGCGAGGGCGGCGCGGAGCGCGGTGTGGTCGGGCCGGTCGGGGCCGGGTGCGCCGGTGTGGACCGCGGTCTCGGTCGGGGCGCGGTGGCTGGGCGTGAGGTTCGGTGCCTGGTGTGCGGTCTGGCGTGTCACGGAGAGCTCCCGGTCTTCCGGCTAGTGCGGCAGCCGGTCGGCGGGGGTGGTCTTGCTCGCCCGCACCAGCGGGCCCCACGCGTCGATCAGCAGGGCGAAGTCCTCGATGTCCGACTGCGCCTGGTCGAGCAGGCTCGCCCGCCGGGGCGCCAGGTGGTCGGCGAACTCGGTGTACTTGCCGCCCAGTCGCCGGTAGCAGCGGTCGAGTTCGGCGAGTCTGCGGTGGTTCTCCGCGCGGTCGGTCGCTGCGCTGCGGCGGGCGGCTTCGGCGATCGGCTCGGGGCGCACGTGGTGGTGCTCGTCCAGCAGGGCGTCGCCGGCGGCCTCCATCTCGGTGTAGACCGGGTAGAGGTAGAGCATGGAGAGCAGGAACTTGGCGTAGCGCAGTTGGTAGGCGGTGAAGCCGGGGCCGGTGCGCCGTTCCGGTGTGTAGTAGTTGACGATGTGCCGGTTGTGGGTGACGCCGGGCAGGGTGGCGTCGTACACGAGGTGGTGCAGGAAGTAGTCGCTGCCGATGGTGTCGGTGGCGGGAGGCAGCGGCACGCGCTCGTACACGTGGTGGTCGAGGCCGATGTTGCACATGTCGATGCGCCAGATGTCGGGTCGGTCGAGTACGGCGCGGTCGGTGGTGAACGGTTCGCTGCCGCCACCGGTGAAGGATTCGGCGACGAGTTCGCGTGTGTCGTGTTCGGCGGCGCCGGTGGGTGCCCAGAGGGCGACCACGTCGTGGTAGACCTCGGGGTCGGTGTCGAGGATCTCGCCGAGGTCGACGGAGAGTTCGCCGACGAAGGAGGCGCCCACCAGGGCGACGGGCTTGTCCGCGTGCGCCGGGTCGAGGGTGTTCTCGGTGACGGCGGCGGCCGCGTCGGCGGCCTTCAGCCCGAGGGTGGCCAGCTCGTGCTCGATGGGGAACACCGGTTCGCCGTCGAGCCATTGGTAGCGGCTGTCGGAGTCACGACGGTGCACCGAGGCGCAGCCGAGCGCGGCGGCGAGCAGGAACGCCCGGTTGGTGCAGGCGCCGTAGGAGACGGCGTCGGGCAGCATCAGCTCGAGCAGTTTGTCGGGGCCGGCGGCGCCGGAGCGGTCGATGACCTCGCGCAGGAAGGCGCGTTGGGCCTCCTCGTCCAGGTGGTGGACGAGGAGGTTCTCGGCGGCGGGCAGGGCGGCGGCCGCGGCGGCGTGCCGGGCGCGCGCGGCCGGGTCGGCGGAGTCCAGCACCAGCAGGTGCACCCGGACGCCGAACCGCCGTACGGCGTAGGCGGCTTCGGCGCCGACGGCGGTGATGGTGTCGGCGCACTCGCGGTTGGTGGGCAGGGTCAGGCAGATGTCGCGCATTCCCGCTCCCCCGTGGTGTCCTGAAGGTCGGCTTGCTGCCCTTCGGCTTGCCGAGGGTCGGCTTGCTGCCGGTCGAAGTCCTTATTGCTCCAGGACCGCAGGCCGAGCAACTTCTCCCCCAGCTCGGTGAGTTCGGCGCGGCCGTAGCGCAGCGACTCGGGCCGGGTGGCGTCGCCGACCAGGGTGCGGTTCCAGTCCGGGGTGGCGAGCGTGCGCCAGGATTCCACCCGGGAGCGGCGCAGCTGCTCGGCCTCCTCCAGCGCGGGCATCATCGACAGGTACTGCACCGAGCGCACGCCGCGCTCGGAGGTGTTGGGCGCGACGCCGTGGGCGAGCAGGCCGTTCCAGATCAGCAGGTCGCCGGCCTTCAACTCGGGCCGCACGACGGGGAATTCCTCCCGGTCGGCGGTCGGGCGGATCGGGTCGCGGTCGGCCGGCTGGGCGGCCTGCCAGGCGTTGAAGCGGCGGAACAGCTCCGGGTCGCACTGGAAGCCGCCGTGGTCGGGGGCGGTGTCGTTGAGCGCGATGATGCCCTGGACGCGCTGCGGCAGGATGCCCTGGGTGGTGTCGACATCCCAGTGCAGTTCGATGTCGAAGCCGCGGTCGGTGGGTTCGATGAGCGCGCGGTCGCGGTTGCGGATGTTCGGCGGGTTGAGGTTGAGCCGGTCGAGGGTGACCCAGAGCTCCTCGCAGTCCCACACGTCCACGAAGGCGTCGTAGACGCGCTGCGACTGGCGGCTGTCCCAGATGAGTTGGTGGTGGTAGGCCTCGACGAAGCCGTAGATGTGCAGGTGCTGGTCGAGTTCGTCGCGGTAGTCGCGCTCGCGGTACCAGTCCTCGGGGCGGTCGGGCGACAGGCCCTGGAAGTCCCAGGTGAAGTCGAGCAGGCGCCGCGCGGCCTCGGCGGGGATGGCCTGCTTGACGACGGTGTAGCCGTAGGTCTGCCAGTGCGCGTAGTCCTCCTCGGAGAGGACGCGCAGCGGGTGCTTCTTGCGGATCTCGCGCAGCGCGGTGCGGGCCAGGTAGCTCTCGGTGTCCGCGCTGAAGTAGGGGCGCTGCGAGGCGGCGCGGTAGAGATACTCGTCGGCCTGTCCGTCTGGGCTCGGCATGGGCAGTCACTCCATGGTTCGTAGTCGGCGCAGCGCTTGATTCGGCGGGCGGCGCGGGCACGGCGGGCTGCTCGACCGGTTCCCGGCCGGGTCGGGAATTCCTCCCGCGGACCATCTGCGGTCCGCACACGCTCCTTCTCGACTCGACCCCCGACCGCGCCTCGGCACCACGCCAGGGGTTCAACTCGCCTGCTCGGCAAGGTCTCTCACCTCGCCTCAGGCTTTGCCGAACCACGCCCTCCACACATTGGACTAGACCAACTAATGGTGTCAACCCTTTCCCGTGGGTTACCGATTGGGAAAGTCGGCGCAGCTCACGCCGCCTCTCGCGGTTCGCTTTATGTTTCGGGGACGGACATAAGACGGGGTATGTTTCGGAAATTGACATAAGCGCGAGCGGTGAACCCCACCCGCCCCAGGACCCGTTGTCCCCGCGTGTTAGACCGGGCCCGCGGAGTCCGCCCGCCGTAGGTTGGGGGCGTGCCGCGCCCAGGAGCCGCCCGACTCGCCCCGCCCGACTGGCTGACCGAGAGCCTGCGGCCCCGGGCCGCCCCGATCCCCTGGGCGGCGGTGGCCCGCGCCTCGGTCGCGCTCGCCGCCCCGCTCGCGGTGGGCACCGCCACCGGCCGGCCCTCCTACGGCGCACTGGTGTCGATGGGCGCGCTGTCCGCGGTCATCGGGGACACCGCCGACGCCTACCGGATGCGGATCTTCAACATCGCCGTGCCGCAGCTGTTCGGCGCCCTCGGCGTGCTGCTCGGCACCCTGGTGTACGGCACCGGCTGGACGGCCGTCCTGGCGCTGACCGTCGTCGCACTGGTCTCCGGCATGATCTCCTCGATCGGCGCGGTCGCCTCCGTCTCCGGACTGCTCCTGCTGCTCAACGCGGTGGTCGGGGCGGGCCTGCCGCTGCCCTCCCCCTGGTGGCTGCCGCCCGGGCTGCTGCTGCTCGGCGGCCTGGTGGTGCTCGCCCTGACCCTGCTCGCCTGGCCGCTGCGCATCGGCGTCCCCGAACGCGCGGTGGTCGCCGGGACCTACCGCTCGGTCGCCGATCTGCTCGCGGCCGCCGGCACGCCCGGGTACGACGGCCGGCGCCACGAGCTCACCCAGTCGCTCAACCACTCCTACGACCTGCTGCTCGCCCGGCGGGCCCGCCGGCACGGCCGCTCCCCCACCCTGGTGCGGCTGCTCGCCCAGCTCAACGCGGTGATCCCGGTGGTCGAGGGGGCCGCGGCGGCGCACCTGCGCCCGCCCGAGTACGGCCCGCTGCCCGCCGCCTACCCGGCCGCCGTCCGCGCCCTGGCCGACGCCGTCGAGCAGGGCCGCACCGACCCCGCCCCCTCGCCCGACCTGCCCGTGCCCGCCGGGCCGTCCACCCGGGCGCTGGTCGAGGCGATCGGGCACGCCGCCACCGTCGTGCACGAGGCCGCGCCGGACCCGTACGCCGTCGACGACCGGCTCGGCCGGCCCGCCGGCCTGGAGGTCCGGGCCCGGCGGGCGACCCGGGCGCTGCTGCTGTCCGGCGCGTCCTGGCGGTACGGGCTGCGGCTGGCACTGTGCATCGGCATCGCGCAGGTGCTGGTCTCGGTGATCGCGGTGCCGCGCTCGTACTGGGTGGCGCTGACCGTGACCTTCGTGATGAAGCCCGACTTCGGCTCGGTGTTCTCCCGCGCCGTGCTGCGCGCGCTCGGCACCGCGGCCGGACTGCTGATCGCCATTCCGGTGCTCGCCGAGGTGCCGCACGGCTGGTGGGACGTGCCGGTGATGGCGGCGCTGGCGACGCTGATCCCCGCGCTGTCCGCCAAGGGGTACGCCTTCCAGACCGCGGCGATCACCCCGGTGATCCTGCTGCTCTCCGACCTGCTCAACCACCAGGGCTTCCACCTGGTGCTCCCCCGGCTCTACGACTCGCTGATCGGCTGCGGCATCACCCTGCTGGCCGGCTACCTGCTGTGGCCCGAGTCCTGGCACACCCGGATCGGCGACCGCCTCGCCGAAGCCGTCCAGGACACCGCCTCGTACGTGTCGCTGGCGTTCACCACCGGGCCGGGAGGGGACGAGCCGGCCCGGGCCCGGTACCGGCGGCGGCTCTACCGGGACCTGTCGGCCGTCCGCAGCGAGTTCCAGCGGGCGCTCACCGAGCCACCGCCGGTCGGGGCCCGGGCGGAGGCCTGGTGGCCGGTGGTGATCGCGGTCGAGCGGATCGTGGACGCCACCACCGCCACCCGGGTGCGGATCGAGCACGGCGCGCCCGTCCCGACGGCGGCCGAGGTCGGCGCCGTGACCAGGGAGCTGGCCGACCTCGCCGAGGCGCTGCGCACCGGCCGGCCGCTGCCGGAGGCGGGGCCGGACGCGCCGGCGCCGGACTGCGCGCTGGCCCGGCTGCACCATGAGGTGCACGCGGCCCGGTCGGTGGCCGCGCCGGCGCCGTGAGCGCTACCCCACCCGGCCGGTCCGGGCGCCCGGCCGGTCCTCGCCGCCGGTCAGTCCTCGATCCGCCGCCAGGGCCGATCCGCCTCCAGCGCGAAGGCCAGCTCCAGGAGTACCCGCTCCTGCCCGTGCGCCGCCGACAGGTGCACGCCGACCGGCAGCCCGCTGAGCGCCGATCCCGCCGGCAGGGCGATGCCCGGGCCGCCGGTCACGTTGTTGACCGGGGTGAAGGCGACGTAGCGCAGCAGCCGGTCCATCAGCTCTTCGAAGTCGACGTTCGGGCTGAGGTGCCCGATCGGTGGGGCGGTGTGGGCGAGCACCGGGGAGAGGATCACGTCGTGGTTGCGGAAGACCCGCTTGTACACCCCCTCGGCCCGGCGCAGCCGCCGTAGCACGCCCGGGGTGTGCGGGAACTCCGCCTGGAACTGCCGGCGCAGCCCGGTGGTCAGGCCGTCCAGCCTGTCGGCGCGGAAGCTGGGGTCGATCAGCAGCCGGCCGGTGAAGGCGATCGCCCAGGCGATGTAGCCCCAGTAGGAGACGAAGTCCCGGGAGAATTCCTCGCCGAAGGGCAGGGCGGTCGGCTCGACCCAGTGGCCCATCGCCTCGAGTCGCGCGGCGGTCTCCTCGACCACCCGGCGGGTCGCTTCGTCGGTCTTGGCGATCGGCGAGTCGACGACCAGGCCGATCCGCAACCGCTGCTCGCCGGGGCCCTCGACCAGGCCGAGCGGGGGCAGCTTGGGGTTGCGGCGGTGCCGCTCGGCGGCGGCGAAGAAGGCGGCGGTGTCGCGCACCGAGCGGGTCAGCACACCGTCGGTGACCAGGTCGATCGGCAGTTTGGCGCCCTGGGAGTTGGCGACCAGCCGGCCCCGGGTGGGTTTGAGTCCGACCAGGCCGCAACAGGCGGCCGGGATGCGGATCGAGCCGCCGCCGTCGTTGGCGTGCGCGATCGGCACCACGCCGGAGGCCACCAGGGCCGCCGCGCCGCCCGAGGAGGCGCCGGCCGAGTGCGAGGGCTTCCACGGGTTGCGCACCGGCTGGGCAGTGGCGAATTCGGTGGAGGCGTTGAGGCCGAACTCGGGCAGCCGGGTCTTGCCGAGGACGGCGAGGCCGGTGGAGAGGAACTGGTCGGTGAAGCGCGCGTTGCGGCGGGCCGGTTGGGCACGGAAGGCCTCGCTGCCCATCGAGGTCGGCAGCCCGCGCAGGTCGACGTTGTCCTTGAGGTAGGTCGGCACGCCCCAGAGCGGCCCGCCGATGCCTTCCCGGCTGATCTGCGGCTTGTCGTAGGAGGCGTGGGCGACCGGTAGCAGCCTGCCGTCCACCCGTGCGGCACGGGCGACGGCCGCGCCGACCAGCTCCCGGGGGTTGACCGCGCCGGCCCGGACCAGGGCGGCCAGTGCCACCGCGTCGTACCGGCCGAGGGCGTCGTCGGCGAACGCGTGAACCTTCTCGTCGGTCATCCGAACTCCCCACTCCCTGCCGGACTTTCGGCCGTCCGGTCATCGCGTCGGCTCCGCACCGGCAGGTAGTACTGCCCATTCTACTGACCGGTAGTCGCACAAGACGTCGAGTGTATGCGTCCGTCAGCGTTACCGGGCCCGCCGCCACGGTCAGCAGGTAAACGATCCGTCAAATCTTCGAGGGCGCACGAGCGTTCGGCATGCGCCCCCGTGTTCACCCCACCCGCCCGTCCACGATCGTTTCACGGGCTGCCGCCGGGAAAGATCCCGAACACGAACCGTTCCGGTCCTTCCCACCCGACCCAAGGTGACGCCCGTGCCGATCCATTTCTTCCCGACCACCCGGTTCACCGCCGCCACCGCCCCCGGCGGCCTCCCCCTGCTCGGCCACGCCCCCGCCTTCATCCGCCGCCCGTTCGACTTCGTGGCCGGCCTGCCCGCCCACGGCGACCTCGTCCGGCTGCGGCTCGGCCCGCTCGACGCGTACGTCGCCTGCCACCCCGAACTCGTCCGCCGGCTGCTCACCGAGGACCGTACGTACGACAAGGGCGGACTCGTCCTCGACAAGGCCCGCGAGGTCTTCGGCGACGGCCTCGCCACCTGCCCCGCCGCCGCCCACCGGCGCCAACGCCGCATGCTCCAGCCCGCGTTCCACCGCGACCGGCTGCCCGGCTACGCCGCGATGATGGCCGAGGAAATCGCCGGCACCACGGCCGCCTGGCGCGACGGCGAGGTGGTCGACGTCCCCGCCGCGATGTACCGCCTCACCACCGCCGTCACCGCCCGCTGCCTGTTCGCCGCCCACGAACGGGCCGGCTCGCTGCCGGTGCACGCGTGCATGGACGTCATCACCCGCGGCGTCGGCCGGCGCGTCATGATGCCGCTGCCCGGCGCCGACCGCATCCCCACCCCCGGCAACCGCCGCTTCCGGCGCGCCCGGCAGGACCTCAAGGAGATCACCCGCCGGCTGATCGCCGACTACCGCGCCGCCGGCACCGACCACCACGACCTGCTCTCCACCCTGCTCAGCGCCGTGGACGAGGACGGACAGGGCCTCACCGACGCCGAGATCCACGACCAGGTGGTCACCTTCCTGCTGGCCGGCACGGAGACCACCGCCGCCACCCTCTCCTGGGCGTGGACCCTGCTCGCCGCCAACCCGGCCGTCCGCGAGCGCCTGCACGCCGAACTCGACGCCGTCCTCGACGGCCGCCCCGCCCGCCACGAGGACCTGCCCGCCCTCCCGCTCACCGCCCGGATCGTCAGCGAGACCCTGCGGCTCTACCCGCCGGTCTGGATCCTCAGCCGCACCGTCACCGCCGACACCCGGCTCGGCGGCCACCACGTCCCGGCGGGCGCCACCGTCCTCTTCAGCCCGTACCTGCTGCACCGCCGGGCCGACGTCTTCACCTGCCCCGACCGCTTCGACCCCGACCGCTGGCTCACCACCGCCCGCCCCGCCCCCGGCACCTACACCCCCTTCGGCCTCGGCGCCCGCCGCTGCATCGGCGACACCTTCGGCACCACCGAGGCCGTCCTCGCCATCGCCACCATCGCGGCCCGCTGGACCATCACCCCTACCCCCGGCCGCCCCATCCGCCCCACCCGCAGCTCCTCCCTGTCCCCACGCCCCTTCACGGCGACCCTGACCCGCCGGTAGGAGCCCGGTTGGGCCCGGTTGGAGCCGGGTGGGAGCTGGGGTGGGGCGAAGTGCGGGGGCGGCGGCTCCGGGACGGTACTGTCGCGCGGGGGCCGGCGGGGTTGTGCCGGTCGGACTATCGGCTCGACTGGGGCAGCATCAGAAACATGAACGCTCGATCACCGCGGGGGCTCCCGGCCCGGCTGCTCCGCGCCGTCCGGACGTATCCGCGCCGCTCGCCGCTGACACTCTGCTACGTCGGCCTGCTCGTCCTCGGGCACATCTGGGTCGAGGACCGGCTCTCCGCGGACCGGGCGGACGCCCTCCGCGCCTACATCAGCACCAACCTCGACAACCTGCACGACCATCCGGTCACCGCACTGTTCGGCAGCGCGCTGCTCTTCGACGGCACGCTCACCGACATCGCCTCCACCGGCTTCGGCGGCACCCTGATCACCCTCGGCCTCGGCATCTGCTGCTGCCTCGCCTGGGCGGAGCGCCGCTTCGGCAGACTGCGCGCCGCCGCCGTCCTCCTCGGCGGCCACATCGGCGCCACCCTGATCACCGCCGCCGTCATCCTGGTCGCCCTCCGGCACGGCTGGTACCCGGAGAGCGTGCGCCAGGACTCGGACTACGGCATCAGCTACGGCGCCCAGACCTCCCTCGCGTTCGCCACCCTCGCCCTGCCCCGCTGGGCCCGCCTCCCCTGGGCCGCCTTCGTGGTCGCCTGGCCGCTCTCCGGCGACGGCGAATGGCCCGGCCCTCTACCGGACTTCACCACCGTCGGCCACCTGCTCTCGGCCGCCCTCGGCTTCGCCCTGGCCGGCACCGCGGCCGCCCTGGCCTCGCGCCGCCGCCGGGCCGATGCGCTTGCCACGGCGGACGCCCACCCGTGATCATCCACCGATGAGCAACCCGGGCGCCGCCCGGCCGCACTGACGCTGCACCTGCGCCACGCAGGCTCGCGACACCGCCGCCGCTGCCCCGTCAGCTCGACGGCCCCCGCCCGTCGGCGATCTCGGCGAGCAGCCGCTCGATCGTCTCCAACCGCCGCCGCAGGTCCTCCACGTCGCCGCGGGTGGCGCTCTGCTCGCTCGCCTTCAGGGTGACCAGCAGCTGCCCGTCCGGCTCCAGCCGGGCCTTGGCGACATCGGTCAGCTTGTCGCCGTTCTGGACCCGGATGGCGTGCTCCAGCTCGGACGGGCGCAGCGCCAGGTCGTGCAGCGCGCCGGGCACCAGCTTGCCGCCCTCGACGACGGTGGTGGGCGTGCCCTCCAGGATCCGGGCGGCCCTCGGGTCCCGGGCGAGCCAGCGGGTGACGACGGCGTTCACCGCGATCAGGGTGGCCGCCCCGATCGCGCCGCCGAACAGGCTGTTGTCGTCGCCGATGATGGCGTTCTGCACCACGTTGGAGAGCAGGAAGATGACCACCATGTCGAAGGTGTTCAGCTGCGCCAGCCCGCGCTTCCCGGCGATCCGGAACAGGACCAGGACCAGCGCGTAGACCGCGACCGTACGCAGGATCTTCTCGACGATCGGAATCTGGACGACCGCCAGGTCATGCCACACGGCCCCGCTCCTCCCACCAGCACTCGACGGAACGGGGCCGACGCTACGCCACGGGAGGCTACGAGCGCCGCTTCGGCTTGCCGCGCCGGGCCGCCGCCGCACCCCTGCCACCGGCCGACGGCTTCGGCTTCTGCCCGCCCGTCCTCGACGCTCCGGCCTTCTGCCCGCCGGCCTTCGACGCTCCCGCCTTGGCCCCGCCCGCCTTCTGCTGCGGCTTGCGCTGGCCCGCCGCCGCCTTCTTCGGCTGCTCCTCGGCCGGCGCCTGCCCGGCCCCGCGCCCGCGCGAGCTGTTGACCGTACGGCCGCGGACGATCCCGATGAACTCCTCCACCAGGTCGGTCGTCCGCTCCTGCGGCCAGGACAGCGCCACCTGCGACTGCGGCACCTCCGTCACCGGCCGGAAGGTGAGGTCCCGACGGTGGTGCAGCCGGGCGAGGGACTGCGGCACCAGGAGCACGCCGACGTTGGCCGCGACCAGCTCGATCGCGTCCGCCGTGGTGTCCGGGCGGGCGATGGCGGGCCGCCCGGGCAGGGTGTCGGCGGTGAGGCCCAGGGTGTCGTCGAGCGGGTGGAAGACCACCTCCTCGGCGAGGTCGTCGGGCGTGACCTCCTCGGCGGCGGCGAGCCAGTGGTCCTTGGGGAAGACCACGACGGTGGTCTCGGTGTACAGCGGGATCGCGCTGAGCACGTCCTTGTCGACCGGCAGCCGGACCAGCCCGGCGTCCGCGCCGCCCTCGCGCAGGGTCCGCTCGCCGTCGCCGACCGGGAGCGCGAGGAGGTCGAGCGGGACGTCCGGAAGCCGCTCCTCCCAGACCCGGACCCATTTGCCGGGGGTCACGCCCGGGACGTACACGAGCCGGAAGGAGGGGTTCACCTGCATGTCTGTCACAGGGCAAGGCTACCGACCGTGACCGGAGGAGGCCGCGCCCTCCCTTACCCTTGTCACCATGACATCGCTCAAGCAGAAGACCAGCCAGACCATGAAGCCGGCCACGGCGGCCAAGAAGCTGGGGATTTACCTCGCCGCGGCGCCGACCGACTTCCAGGAGGGCGTGGTCTCCCGCGAGGAGCTCAACGCGCTGCAGGCCGAGCCGCCGCAGTGGCTCCAGGACCTGCGCAAGGACGGCCCGCACCCGCGCCCGGTGGTCGCCGCCAAGCTCGGCATCTCGATCGCGGGCCTGGCCCGCGGCGGCGTGACCGAGGCGGTCACCACCGAGCAGATCGAGGCGATCAAGGCCGAGAACCCGCTCTGGCTGCAGCACGAGCGCGCCAACCAGGTCGACGCCCGCAAGGAAGCCGTGCGGATCAAGGAGAAGCAGGAGAAGGACGCCGCCGCCAAGGCCGCCAAGGAGGCGAAGGCCGCCCAGGCCCGCTGACCCCGCCCCGGCCCTCCCCGGCCCCCTGACACTCCCCGGTTCCCTGCTGCTCCGGACCCCTGGCGCTCCGGACTTCGGGCCCCTTCCGGGCTCCGGCGGCGGCGATTGTCAGACCCCTGCGCAACGATGGTGCCGACGTCCGTTCCCACGGGCGTCGGCACAGTCGTACGCAGGGGTCAGCACGGGGTCAGCAGACAGGGAGGCCGACAGATGGCAGGGGCACTGGAGGGGCGGATCGCCCTGGTCGCGGGGGCGACGCGGGGCGCCGGGCGGGGTATCGCGGTCGAGCTCGGCGCGGCCGGCGCGACGGTGTACGTCACCGGCCGCAGCACCCGGGAGCGCCGCTCGGAGTACGACCGTCCCGAGACGATCGAGGACACCGCGGACCTGGTCACCGCGGCGGGCGGCCGGGGCATCGCGGTGCCGACGGACCACCTGGTCCCGTCCCAGGTGGCCGCCCTGGCGGAGCGGATCGACGCCGAGCAGGGCCGGCTGGACGTCCTGGTCAACGACATCTGGGGCGCGGAGAAGCTGTTCGGCTGGAACATCCCGGTCTGGGAGCACGACCTGGACGACGGCCTGCGGCTGCTGCGCCTGGCGGTGGAGACGCACGCCGTCACCAGCCACCACCTCCTCCCGCTGCTGCTGAAGCACCCGGGCGGCCTGGTCGTGGAGATGACGGACGGCACCGCCGAGTACAACCGCGACACCTACCGCAACTCGTTCTTCTACGATCTGGCCAAGACCTCGGTGCTGCGGATGGCCTTCGCGCTCGGCCACGAACTGGGCCCGCGCGGCGCCACCGCGGTCGCGCTCACCCCGGGCTGGATGCGCTCCGAGATCATGCTGGAGAACTTCGGCGTCACCGAGGAGAACTGGCGCGACGCCGTGGCCCGGGAGCCGCACTTCGGCATCTCCGAGTCCCCGTACTTCGTCGGCCGGGCGGTCGCCGCCCTGGCCGCCGACGGCGAGGCCGCCCGCTGGAACGGCCGCTCGACGTCCAGTGGGCAGCTCGCCCGGGAGTACGGCTTCACCGACCGGGACGGCAGCCGACCGGACTGCTGGCGCTACCTGGTCGAGGTGATGGACGGGGGCAAGCCGGCCGCCCCGGAGGCCTACCGCTGACGTTCCGCGTGACTCCGGCCGCTCCGACCATCGCCGACCCTCGCAGGCCCTCGCCGACCATCGCCGACCCTCGCAGGCCCTCGTCGGCCCTCGTCGGCGGCGTGATCGGCACCCGGTGACGGCCGGAACTCGCGTCCCTCCGCCGTGTGTTGACCGAGCCGCCGATCACTCCGAATAATCGGCGGGATCGGGGCACCCCACAGGGAACCCGTGTCGCACCGACCGCAGCACACCAGGGGGATCCATGATCGAGCAGCCGCAACACGCCGCACTGGCCGCACTGGCCGACGAGTACTTCGACGCCGAGAACACCCACAACCCGTTCGACGCGACCCTCGGCGGCGTCGAGGGCTACGCACACCTGCTGCCCGACCCCTCCCGCGCCGCCGATCAGCGGTACCGCGAGACCCTGCGGGGCTTCGGCACCCGGCTCGCCGCGATCCCGCTCGACGGCCTGAACACCGAGGACCGGATCACCCACCGGCTCCTGGCCCGGCTGATCGACAACGGCATCGGCCGACTCACCCACGGGCTGCACGAGTTCAGCATCTCGGCAACCATCGTCGCCCCGCACAACGAGGTCTTCAGCTCGCTCGCGATGGTCCCCGTCGACCACGAGGGCCCCGACGCCTACCTGGAACGACTCGCCGGCCTGCCCGGCTACTTCGACGCCGCCCTGCGCCGTGCCCTGGACGCCGCCGCCGAGGGCCGCCACCCGCTGCGCAGCGGGGTCGATGCCGCCGTCACCCAGCTGGACACCCACCTCGCGACCGCCCCGGACGAGGACTCTCTGCTGCGCCCGCTGCGGGGCCGCCCGGAGTACGAGCGCGCCCTGGCGATCGTGCGCGAGGCCGTCCGCCCGGCGCTGGCCCGCTACCGGGCCGGGCTGGCCCAGCAGTTGGCACCGGAGGCCCGCCCCGACGACCGGGCCGGCGTCTGCCATGTGCCGGGCGGCACCGAGGGCTACGCCGACGCCGTCGCCCGCTTCACCCGGCCCGGGCTCACCCCGGAGGAGATCCACCGGACCGGCCTGGACGCGGTCGCGGCGCTGCGCAAGGAGTTCGCCGAGCTCGGCGGCAAGGTGCTCGGCATCACCGACCCCGAGGGCGTGCTGACCGCGCTGCGCGAGGACCGCTCGCTGCGCTTCGGCAGCGCGGCCGAGATCATCGCCCTGGTGGACGCCGCCCTGGAGCGGGCCCGCCGCGCCTCGGCCGACTGGTTCCGCCCGTACCCGATCGCCGACTGCGTGACCAAGGAGATCGACCCGATCGAGGCGGAGACCGCGCCGCTGGCCTACTACCAGCCGCCGGGCCCGGGCGGGCTGCCCGGCACCCACTGGATCAACACCCTGCGCCCGGAGACCCGGTTCACCTACGAGTACGAGGCGATCGCCTTCCACGAGAGCGTGCCCGGCCACCACCTGCAGCTCGCCGTCGCACAGACCCTGCACCACCTGCCGCAGTTCCGGCAGAAGCCGAGCAGCCAGCTGACCGCCCACGTCGAGGGCTGGGGCCTGTACACCGAGCGACTCGCGGACGAGATGGGGCTGTACAGCTCGGACCTCACCCGCTTCGGCATGCTCTCGATGGACGCGCTGCGGGCGGTGCGCCTGGTGGTGGACACCGGGATGCACCACTACGGCTGGTCCCGGGAGCGGGCGATATCGTTCATGCGGGAGAACACGGCGACCCCCGAGGCCAACGTCCGCAACGAGATCGACCGCTACATCTCCTGGCCGGGCCAGGCCACCTCGTACCTGATCGGCCGTCGGGAGCTGGTCCGGCACCGTGAGCGGGCCCAGACCGCGCTCGGCGCCCGGTTCGACGTCAGGGAGTTCCACCACCAGCTGATCGGGCACGGCAGCCTGCCGCTGGGGGTGCTGGACGATCTGGTCTCGGACTGGATCGCGGCGCAGTAGCGCACGGCCGTACGGTCCGTACCGCCTACACCGCCGCCTGTACGCCCTGTACGGCCGTGCGCCCGCGCAGCCGTACAGGGCGTACAGGGCGTACGGGTGCTGAAACGGTTCCGCACGCCCGGCAAAGGCTTCGCCCGCCCGGACGTGGCGTCACTCGTTCGGGCCTGTCGACACGGTAGTGTCCGCTGGCGCGGTCCCCGCCATCCGGGTGACCGCCGCTCACGCACACCCAGATGGAGGAACCCGTGCCGGCTCCCGCCCGCCGCGCCCTGGCCGTGGCCGCGGCCGTCCTGCTCGCCGCAGCCGCAGGCTGCTCGTCCGGCGGTGGCCACACCACCAAGGCGACCGCCGGCCACAGCTCCGCCCCGGGCGGGGACGCGGCCCAGCCCGCCCCGGCCGCGATCGTGACCGGCCCCGGCCCGAAGAGCTCCTACGAGGTCCAGCCGCAGCCCGCGCCGGGCAGCTGCCACTATCGCTACGCCGCGGACAAGCAGCCGCTGCCCGACCCGAGCTGCACCCCGGGCGCGATCAGCCCGGCGGTCAACCAGGACAGCCTCAAGGACACCATCTGCAAGCCGGGCGGCTACACCTCGACCATCCGCCCGCCGGCGAACCTCACCGGCAAGGAGAAGGCCGAGAACGCCAAGTCCTATGGCTACACCGGCCCGATGGGCGACGCCGAGTATGACCATCTGATCAGCCTCCAGCTCGGCGGCGATCCCAACGACGCGCGCAACCTCTGGATCCAGCCGCCCTCCCCCGGCCACATCCCGGGCAAGGGTCCGAACAATCCCAAGGACTCGGTGGAGACCCACCTGCACACCGCGATCTGCAAGGGCCAGGTCACCCTCGCCGCCGCCCAGCAGGCGATCGCCACCGACTGGACCACGGCCGAGGTCAAGCTCGGCATCAGGTCCGGCGGCACGCCGACCGCCGAGGCCGACGCCGACGGGGACTGACGGATCGTTTCGGCAGCGGACCGTTCCGGCTGCAGACCGCTCCGGCAGCGGACCGTTTCGGCAGCGGACCGTTTCGGCTGCAGACCGCTCCGGCAGCCGAGCATTCCGCCCGAGACGTGGGGCAGCTCAGCGCCCGGGCGACTCCACCGGCTCCCCGAGCGACTCCACCAGCTCGGCGATGGTGTCGAACGGCCGGTACTCCGCGAGCTCCGCGCCCAGCGCGCGGGCCCGCTCGTGGAACCGGCCCTCACCGAGCGCCTGGTCGACCGCCCGGCCGACCTCCTCCGGCGCCGGACGGCCTGTCCGCAGGTCCAGCCCCACGCCCGACCACTGCACCCGGGCCGCCACCTCCGGCTTGTCCTCGCCGGCTCCGGCCACCACCAGCGGCACCCCGTACCGCAGCGCGGTCTGCACCCCGCCGTAGCCGCCGTTGCTGACCAGCACGTCGGTGTGCGGCAGCAGCCACTCGAACGGGACGTAGTCGACGGCGCGCACGTTCCCCGGCAGGCCGCCGCCGAACAGGTCGGCGAGCGCCCGAGGCCCGTCCGGACGGCCGGTGGCGGCCACCACCAGCACGTCCCGCTCCGCCAGGGCGGCGACGGTCGGCGCGACCAGCTCCCCGAGGTCGGCGTTGGCCAGGGTCCCCTGGGTCACCACGACGACCGGCCGCTCGCCGGTCACCTCGTCCCACCACGACGGCAGCGGCTGCTCACTGCCGACCAGGCCCGGCAGCGCGCCGATCAGCCGGTAGCCGGGCGGGGCGTCGCTGCGCGGGTACTCGAAGCCCGGCACGGTCAGCTGCAGGAAGTGGTCCGGCACGGTCACCATGGCCAGCCCGCGCGGCCCCTCCGGCAACCGGACGCCCAGCTCCGCGTACACCTTCTCGGCGTACCGGCGCAGCGGCTCGCCGCGCCGGTACGCCTCCTCCCGCAGCGCCCGGTTGCGGGCCCTGCCCTCCTCCCCCGGCAGGGGCGGCAGCCCGGGCCCGAAGGGCGCGGTGTCCACGCTCGGCAGCATCGACGGGGTCACCCCGATGCCGATCAGCGCCGGACGCTCCGGCCGAGGACGGCTCAGCGCCAGCGGCAGCGCGCCCTGCAGGAAGGCGTCCGCGATCACGGCGTTCGCCGGGAACTCGGCCAGCAATGCGAGCAGCGCCCGGTACTGGACGGGGATCGGGTCGAGGAACACGTGCTGCGCGTCGAAGGCGAGCCGCTCCGGACCGGCCGGCAGACTCGACCGCCCCGGGAAGCTCGCGTCGAGGTCGCGGTCGTCGAAGTCCGCCCCGGCGGGCAGCGCGACGAACCGCGCCCCCGCCCGCTCCGCCGCGCCGGCGAACCGCGAGCCGCCGAGGAACACCACCTCGTGGCCGCGGGCGGCGAGGTCGGCGGAGACGGCCAGCAGCGGGCTGGTGTGGCCGTGGGCGGGCACGGCGGTAGTGATGATCCTGGACAGCGGAGGCTCCCGAGGTCGAACGCGGTTCGTGGTCGGACATCACGGTAGGCACGCCCGATTGACAATCGATGAACGCGTCAGCGCCCGAGGACCGCACCACCGTTGACGCCGATGACCTGCCCGGTGACGTACCCGGCGGCCGGGGAGACGAGGTAGGCGACCGCGTCCGCCACGTCGGCGGGGGTGCCGGCCCGGCCGACCAGGGTGTCGGCGACCTTCCGGGCGTGGAACTCCTCGCTCCACCGCGAACCGAAGATCTCGGTCTCCTCGATGTAACCGGGCGCGAGCACGTTGACCGTGATCCCGTCCGGCCCCAACTGCCGGGCCAGGCCGAAGGCCCAGCCGTGCAGGGCGGCCTTCGCGGCAGCGTAGGAGCCGGCCGAGTGCGGGCCCGCGCCGCCGCGCTGGGCCGCCGCCGAGCTGATCACGACCAGCCGCCCGCCGGGGCGGCGCAGCGCGCCCTGCAGGGCGGTGGTCAGCAGCACCGCGGTGAGGAGGTTGATGTCCAGGTCGTGCCGCCAGGAGCGGGCCAGGGCGGCCAGGCCGTCGTCCTCCGGCGGGGTGATGATGGCACCCGCGTTGTTCACCAGCGCGTCCACCGGGCCGAGTTCGGTGATCCGGGCAGCCGCCGCCTCGACCGCCACCGGGTCGGTCAGGTCGACCGCCACCGGGACGATCCGGCCCGAACCCACCGTCCACTCGATCTCCTCCCGGGCCTGCTCCAGCACGTCCGCCCGGCGCCCGATGATCACCACCCGGTGCCCGTCCCCGGCCAGCCGGGCCGCGATCGCCCGGCCGATCCCGGTGCCGCCGCCGGACACCACCGCGAGCTGTTCCCCCGTCACTTCATCCCCCTCGCACCCCTGCGCATCGCTCGGCGCGGCTCGGCCCGGGCACTTCCGCCCCTTCGGTTCCGAACCGCTCCCCGGTACCGTAGCGAGGCACACGAGCGGGCGAGCACCGGACCGCCGTTGGCGCTGCGCGATGCTCGGGGTGCTCCTGGGCCACCTGGCGTGCTGCCGGCGATCCTGGCCATCACCTTCCTGATCCACCCGCCGGACATCACCATCCACTGGTGAGCCGCCGGAGCCCGCTACGCCGTCAACCGATCGACCAGGCTGTGCAGTTCGGCCGCACGCCACACCCGGTCGCCGAACCCGGGCAGCGTCAGGTGCAACGGCTCGGTCCAGCGCGCGGGCACCGCCGCCGAGCCGTACCGCGCCCCGGCCAGGCCGCCGGTGACGGCCGCCACGGTGTCGGTGTCGCCGCCGAGGTCGATCGCGGCCCGGAGCGCGGGCTCGAACCCGTCGGTGGTGCGCAGCGCCCAGACCGCCGAGCCCAGGCAGGGCCAGACGGCGCCGTTGGCCTCGGTGGCGCGGTCGGGGTGCCAGTCGGGGGCGAGGACGGTGGCGTAGCGCTCGCGGCTGTCGGGGTCGGCGTGGGCCAGGGCCTCGGGGATTCCGTCGAGCGGGTCGGTACCGTCGAGGGCGAGGCGGACCAGCTCGTGGAAGATCGCCGTGCCCTCCCAGGCGGCCCGGTCCCCGTGGGTGAGGGCGGCGATCCGGCGACCGGCGTCCATGGTGGCCCGCCGACCGGCGCGGGCGAAGGCCACGGCGGAGGTCGAGGCGCGCATCAGGGCGCCGTTGCCGGCGGCGCGCAGGGTGGTGTTGAAGTGGACGGCGGCGGCGAGGTCCCAGGGGAGGTCGCTTGTGAGCACGGCCTCGGTCTGGATGCCGATGTCCTTGGGGTCGGCGGCGGCCCAGCGGCGGAACCGGTCGAAGAGGTCCGCGAGGTCCAGCCCGCCCCGCTCGACCAGGGATTCGGCGACAAGGACGGCCATCTGGGTGTCGTCGGTGGCCTCGCCGCGCTCCCAGCCGCCGCCGGCGACCATCTCGCCGGGGGTACCGGCAGGAAAGCGGGCGGTGTAGGCCCCGGCCGGGCCGAACTCGTACGGGGCGCCGAGGGCGTCGCCCACCGCCGCGCCGAGGACGGCCCCGGCCGCGCGGTCTCGCCAGGCCGGGCCCGAGTCGGTGCCGGTGCCCGTGTCCGGGGTCATCAGTCCCGGCCCGGGACGATCGGCAGGCTGCGCTTGTGCTCGGTGCGGCGGTAGTGGCCGAGGATGGTGGCGAAGGCCTCCTCGCTGACCTGGCGGCCCTCCAGGAAGTCGTCCAGGGCGTCGTAGGTGACGCCGAGCGCCTCCTCGTCGGGGCGGCCGGGGGCGAGGTTCTCCAGGTCGGCGGTCGGGGTCTTCTTGACCAGCTCGGCCGGCGCCCCCAGCGCCTCGGCGATCGACCTGACCTGACGCTTCGTCAGGCCGGAGAGCGGCATCACGTCGGCCGCGCCGTCGCCGTACTTGGTGAAGAAGCCGACGGCCGCCTCCGCCGCGTGGTCGGTGCCGACGACCAGGCCCCCGTTGGCGCCCGCCGCCGCGTACTGGACCACCATCCGCTGGCGGGCCTTGACGTTGCCGCGGACGAAGTCCTCCTGTGCGGGGCTGGTGAAGGCCAGGCCGGCGGTCATCAGGGCGGACAGGGCGGCGTCGGTCGCGGGCTTGACGTCGACGGTCAGCAGCTCGTCCGGCTCGATGAAGGCGACCGCCCGCCGGGCGTCGTCCTCGTCCGCCTGCACCCCGTAGGGCAGTCGCATCGCGCAGAAGGCCGCCTGGTGGCCGTCGGCGCGCAGCCGGTCGACGGCGAGCCGGCAGAGCCGCCCGGCGGTGGTGGAGTCCACGCCGCCGCTGATGCCGAGCACCAGGGTGCGGGCGCCCGCGGCCCGGACCTGCTCGGCCAGGAACGCCACCCGGCGCTCGGCCTCCCGCAGGGGGTCGGGGACGGGCGCGACCCCGAGGGCTTGGGCGATCTCCCGCTGAAGATCGGCGGTGAGGGGCTCGGTCATTCCGACTCCTTGGGGCAGGTGACGTGGTGGGGACCCGTCATCGTCGTCACCGGCGAGTTCAGCGAGGTGGTGGCGGTGATGAACAGGCGATTGTTCTTCGGGCTTCGTGCTGCGGACCGGTGTTGTCTGACACAACGTGCCCGCGCAGAGCGTGGCTGTTCCGGTGTCACGGCCGGTTTCCCAGCCGTCGCAGGGCCGTGGGCCTGCGCCGAGGAGCGCGACACCGGACGTCGCACCGGCGCGTCGTCACTCCGTCTCGAACTGCACGAGGTGAGCAACCTCGCGCCCGTGCGCGTCAAGGCAGGGGTGGATGCCGCCGCCCTCGCCGTTGTCCAGCAGGGCGATGACGTTCTTCCGGGCCCCCTCGTCCGGCAGAACGCACCATCCGGTACGGAACGCGTCGGGAACGGCGCGGTCGGGCATCTGAAGGGCATCCGGCCAGGACAGGCGGCAGGCGTCCTCGAAAACCGGCAGAAGGCCGCGATCCTGGTCGCTCGCTGCGCGACGGCGAATCTCCTGCCCGGCCAGCCTCATCAGACTGCCCACCGAGGCATCGTCACTGTCCTGCGACCCGGTCAGACAGACCACGCCGCAGTGCGTCAGCACGCCGACCCCGGAGAACTCGCCGAGCTCGACCGGCGGCGCCTCGCCGAACCACAGCAGGATTCCGAGCGCCACCGGCGCCGTTTGCGAGGAAGCGTCCATCACGGCATACACAGGGTGATCGCCGGGAGGAACCTCCAGGTCGTCCGCCTCGCCCGACGTGGGGTCGTAGACGCTCGCCACACCCGATGGGACCGCAAGTTCACCCAGGTAGTGGAAGCTCCAGGAATCACGCTGTCCGCTCCTCCGCGGCCCATCCGCGATGTGGTCAAACAATGCCTTGGCGAAATCCATCCGAGTCTCCCTCTGTCTGTCAGCTCTGTCTGTCAGGGCATCGAGCAACGCCCCTGTCCTGGCAGCCTCTCAGCCGCCGCCGACAATAGGGGGTCCTCGGCCTGGGCAGGAAGCGGCGCGGGCGGCCTCGGCGCCGAGCCTGGTCTACCCGCGGGGCATGGCTGACCGTTTCACACAGCCCTTCGAAGGCGTCGCAGGCAGATGATCGAGCCGGCGAGTTCGAGGAGGCCGTGGTGGAGGAACGCCCACTCAGGCCTCCGCCGCCCGGGACCCGTCCCCCTTGGTCAGCGACACCGGGCTGTGCGACGGCCCCGGGCTTTCCGACGGCCCCGGGTGCGTCAGGATGCCGAGAACCAAGCCGCCGTCCACGGTCTCCTGCGCGACCAGCAGGCTCGCCAACTCGTCCAGGTGGTGCCGGTGTTCCGTCAGCAGGCCGACGGCCCGTCGCTCGGCCTGCCGCAGCAGGGCCGCGACCGCCTCGTCCACGGCACGCTGGGTCTGCTCGGAGTACGGGCGGCGCAGCAGGTCCTCGGGGCTGTCGCCGAGGTAGTGCGGGCTGCCGCTGGAGTAGCCGACCGGGCCGATCTCCGGGGAGAGGCCGAACTCGCGGACCATCCGGGTGGCCACCGAGGTGGCGTTGGCCAGGTCGTTGGCGGCGCCCGTGGAGCCCTCACCGAAAACCACCAACTCTGCTGCCCGCCCGCCGAGTTGGACGGTGAGCAGGTCGGTCAGGTAACCCTCGCTGTAGAGGTGCCGCTCGGCCTCGGGCAGCTGCTCGGTGGCGCCGAGCGAGACGCCGGCCGGGAGGATGGTCACCTTGGCGACCGGGTCGGCGTGCTCGCACAGCGCGGCCATCAGCGCGTGCCCGGACTCGTGCACGGCGACGGCGTGCCGCTCTTCGGGCAGCAGCGCGTTGGAGGACTCCCGACGGCCGAGCAGCACGCGGTCCCGGGCGGTGTCGAGGTCGTCGGCGGTGAGGGTGGCGCGCCCGGCGCGGACGGCGTTGATGGCGGCCTCGTTGACCAGGTTGGCGAGGTCGGCGCCGGAGAAGCCGGGGGTACCGCGGGCGATCCGGTCCAGGTCGGCGTCCGGGGCGAGGGTCTTGCCCTGGGTGTGCACGGCGAGGATGGCCGCCCGCTCGGCCTGGTTGGGCAGCGGCACGGTGACCTGCCGGTCGAAGCGGCCGGGGCGCAGCAGGGCCGGGTCGAGGGCGTCGGGCCGGTTGGTGGCGGCGATGACGACGATGCCGGTGGTCTGGTCGAAGCCGTCCATCTCGGCGAGCAGCTGGTTCAGGGTCTGCTCGCGCTCGTCGTTGCCGCCGATCCGGGTGCCGCCCGCCCGGCGGGCGCCGACGGCGTCGATCTCGTCGATGAAGATGATCGACGGCGCGCGTTTGCGAGCCTCGTCGAAGAGGTCGCGGACCCGGGACGCGCCGACGCCGACGAACATCTCGACGAACCCGGAGCCGGTCACGGACAGGAACGGCACCTCGGCCTCCCCCGCGACGGCCCGGGCCAGCAGGGTCTTGCCGGTGCCCGGCGGACCCACCATGATCACCCCGCGCGGCCCCTTCGCCCCGGCGGCGGCGTAGCGCTCCGGGCTTCGCAGGTAGTCGACCACCTCGCTGACCTCCTGCTTCACCCCTTCGTACCCGGCGACGTCGGCGAACCCGGTGGCCGGCCGCTCGGCCTCGATGATCTTGGCCCGGGAGCGGCCGATCGCACTCAGTCCACCGCCCAGCGACCGGGCGGCCATCCGGCCCGACCAGAGGAAGAGCCCGCCGAACAGCAGCAGCGGCAGGAACAGCAGCAGCGTGGACCAGATCGAGCTGCCGCCGGCGCGGCTGCCGGTGACGGTCACGTGCTGGTCGCTGAGCGCCCGGCTGAGCTGGGAGGTGTCCAGGGCGGTGGGGATCTGGGTGGTGAAGTGGGTGCCGTTCTTGAGCGTGCCGCTCACCCCGCCGTTGTCACTGACGTCCACCGTCTGCACCTGGCCGGTGTCGACCCGGTTCAGGAAGTCGGTGTAGCCGTAGCGGGTGCCGGGCGTGCCGGGGTTGGAGAACAGCACGAGCAGGAGCAGTGTCACCAGGACGGCGACGGGGAGCAGCCAGCGGCGCCACGAGGGCGGCGGGGGCTTGGGCGGGCCTCCTGGGCCCGGGCGCCGGCCGGGATCCTGGCCTGGTCCTGGGCCCTGGCCCTGGCCTGGGCCTTGGCCTTGGCCTGGGCGCGGGGTCCAGCCGGAGCCCTGACTGGGGCCCGGGCCCGGGTCCGGGCCCCAGCGGGGGCCTTGACCGGGGCCGCGCTTCGCCGCTTGCCCGGAGCCGGGCCCCGGCTCGGGGTGCGGCACCGAGTGCGGCTCGGGGTGAGGCTCCGAGTGCGGTGGTGTCGCGGGGTGCCAAGCAGCGCGCAGCCGGATTCGTACGATCATCCGCGCTCACCGCCTCTCGGGGGCAACCAAGCCTCCGTCTCCATGGTCGGTCGCTCCGCGCCGGGATGGGACCTCGAAGGCCCGCCGTCCTCACCCCGGCCCCGGCGCCCGCCCGCTCGGGGGCGCCGGGACCGCGGCCCCCGACGGGGTCAGGAGAAGTCGAGCGAGCCCGTCCGGGTGCGCTTGAGCTCGAAGAAGTTCGGGTAGCCGGACAGCAACCGGACGCCCTCGAAGACCCGCACGGCGTCCTCCCCACGCGGTATCGCGGACAGCACCGGGCCGAAGAAGGCGACGCCGTCCACGTGGATGGTCGGGGTGCCGACCTCCTCGCCGACCGGGTCCATGCCCTCGTGGTGGCTCTTGCGCAGCGCGATGTCGTACTCGGTGCTGTTCGCCGCGTCGGCCAGCTCCTCGGGCAGGCCGGCTGCGACCAGGGCCTCCCGGATGACGGCGTCATCGGCGGGCCGGTCCTGGTCGTGGAAGCGGGTGCCGAGCTCGGTGTACAGGTCTCTCAGCACGTGCTGGCCGTGCTTCTCGGCGGCCGCGATGCAGACCCGGACGGGGCCCCAGCCGGTGGTCATCAGCCGCTGGTAGCGCTCGGGCAGGTCGGTACGACCCTCGTTGAGGACCGACAGGCTCATCACCCGGAAGGTGAGGTCGAGGTCGCGGTGGCGATCGACCTCCAGGATCCACCGGGAGGTGATCCAGGCGAACGGGCAGACGGGGTCGAAGTAGAAGTCGACCTTGGTGGCCTTCGTCGTGGTGTCGGTCGCGTTGGCAGTCACGGTGGCGGTCGCGTTGTCGGTCGCGTTGTCGGTCGCACTGTTCGTCATGGTGTTCGTCACGTCGACGAGCCTAACGGTCAAGTGGACCGCCCGACAGAGCCAATCTTCCCCGTTTCCATTGGGCCACTTCGGAACGCGACCCGCTCTCAGCTGCAGGTCGTCCCATCCGCCGGCACCGTGCCGTCCAACAGGTAGGCGTCCACGGTCTGCTTCAGGCAGGGGTTGCCGGTGTTGTAGCCGCCGTGCCCCTCTCCCTGCAGCGTGACGGTAACGCCGACGCCCGCACCGAGCTGCTGCGCCATCGCGTGTGCTCCCTCGACCGGGGTGGCCGGGTCGCCGGTGGTGCCGACCACCAGGATCGGCGCCGCGCCCGCGGCGGCGACCTCCGGGTGGTCACCCTTGCCCGGGACGGGCCAGCCGGTGCAGCCGGTCAGGCCCCAGGCAGTGTAGGCGCCGAACACCGGGGAGGCGGCCTGGAACTGCGGCAGTTGCTGCTGGACGTCCTGGTCGGAGTACCGCTGCCGCGCGTCCACGCAGCTGATCGCCCGGTTCGCGGCGTTCAGGTTGCTGTAGTGCCCCTGCGCGTCGCGCCCGTTCAGCCCGTCGGCGAGCTGAAGCAGCGTGGTGCCCGTGCCCTGCTCCATCGCCTCGGTGAGCCCGGCGGCCAGCACGGGCCAGGTCTCCTGGCTGTAGAGGGCACCGGCGATGCCGGTGACCGCCTGGGTCTCGGTGAGCTGCCGCCCGTCCTTCGTGGGCAGCGGCGACTGCTCCAGCTTCTGCACCAGGGCGGCGACCATCGCGGTGCCCTCGGCGCCGCCGGCGCCGGTCGGGCAGGAGGTGCCGGCCTGTGTGGCGCAGGCCTTCATGAAGTCGTCGAGGGCGAGTTGGAAGCCCTGGGCCTGGCCGAGCGCGGACTGCTGCGGGTCCTTGGTCGGATCGACGACCGAGTCCAGCACGAGCCGTCCGACCTGCTGCGGGAACAGGTGCGCGTACACGCCGCCGAGCTGGGTGCCGTAGCTGATGCCGAAGTAGGAGAGCTTCTGGTCGCCCAGCACCTGCCGCATGAGGTCCATGTCCCGGGCGGCGCTCTCGGTGTCCACGTACGGCAGCACCGCACCCGAGTTGTGCTCGCAGGCGGCGACGAACCGGGCATTGGTGTCGTCCAGGGACTTCACCGCGGCCGGGTTGTCCGGGGTGCTGTCGACGGCGGCGGTGGCGTCCATCGCCTGGTCGTCCAGGCACTCCACCCCGGCGCTGGCACCGACCCCGCGCGGATCGAAACTCACCAGGTCGTAGCGGGTGTTGAGGGAGGCGTAGAGCGGGGCGAAAGCCGGCAGGTCGGCCACGCCGGAGGCGCCGGGGCCGCCGAAGTTGAAGAGCAGTGAGCCGATCCGGTGCTGCTCGTCCTTGGCCTTGCTGCGGACCAGCGCGAGGTCGATCGTCGCGCCGTCCGGCTTGCCGTGGTCCAGCGGCGCCTTGAGGGTGGCGCACTGCCAGTCGGCGGCGGGCGCGGTGCCGCTGCCCTGGGCGGTGTTGGGGGCGGGGCAGGCGTGCCAGTTCAGCTTCTGGGCGCCCGCCCCGGTGGCGATCGCGGGGGTGCCGGAGGCCGAGGAGGTGCCCGTAGCCGGGGAGGCGCCGGCCGGGGAGGTGGGCGCGGGCTCGGCGGCGGACGAACCGTCGCCCTGGCAGCCGGTGGTGGCGGTGAGCAGCAGCGCGGTCAGGCCGAGCGCTCCGGCGCCACGGACGACGGTGTGCATGGGGCGGGTCCACCTCTCGGGTCGGCCGGTCACCCCGGCGTGCGGCGGGCGCGTGGCGAGACGGCGTACACCCGGCGCGCGGCCCGGTCGACGCACCACAGACCCTAGGCGCCGAGACCCCCCGCTGCCTGCCGGAAACCTCCGGACGGGCGGCGCGCGCCGCCCGCCCTGCCACCGGCCAGCCGGGTGAGGGTTCAACCGGCCCGCCCGGTGGCACCCTTACCGCCGTCCGCCCGCACCGGGCGCCGAAACCGTGCCACGGAGGGCGAGTTGAGCAACGACACCACCGCGCGCGGCGGGAGCGGCCACGCCGGCTACGACAGCGTGGACGCCGACGGGCCGGAGGACCGGCGGGGCGAGCGGCCCGATTCCCGCACCGGAGACTGGGGCGTGATCGACGCCGTCCACCGCCACCTCACCGAGCACCGGGCAGGAATCGGGCAACCGCTGCTGCCGCTCCAGGTGATCAAGATCCAGCGGGCGGGCGGACCTCGACGGTGCAGCGGTGGCCGATCCGGCCGAAGGTCTCGATCAACTCGGTGACCCCGCCGATCGCGATCTCGCCCGTGAAGACCACCGGGTCCAGCGGGAGCACCGACAACCGGGCGTACGTGTGCTCGGCCTCGAACTCCGTCCAGGACTGCTTGCGCACCCGCCGGCCCACCTGAAGAGGATCTCCGCCACCTGCTGGGCATCACGCGTGGTCGGCACCGAACCACTGATCTCGACAACGGGCTCCCGGCCGCCGAACACCGGTCCGACGCCCCAGCCCGACGAGAATTCCATGGCCGCAGCTCAGAGCCGGAGGCACCCCTGGAACATCCGGTTGCCGGTCGCCCCGCGCCCGCGACATGAGCCGCACTCATGAGGTGGCCGGCGCTTGTCGCATGAGCGGAACTCATCGCATCGCCGCACTCACCGCATGAGTGGAGCTCATCGCATGAGCGGAACTCATCGCAGACGACTTCTCCCTGACCCACGTCATCGCCGACGCTTCCTCGGCCCGCCCCGCCACGTGCCAAAGGCCCATGGCCTGGGGCGACATGTCGACCCGCACAGCGCGCCTCACCCTGCAGCAGTCGGCTCGGTCGTGATCGCGCGTGCCCAGGTCGCCGCCGTCTCGGCCGCGTGGGCGGCGGCCCGGGCGGGGGTGGCGCCGGTGCAGAAGACGTGCCCGGCCGCCGTCAGGCTGCTCAGCGGGCCGTCGACCACCGTGCCGGGCCGGACCACGGCGATCGCGTCCGTCACGTGGGGCAGGCCGCTGATCTCCTCCGCGCCGGGCACGCCGGTGATCCGTCTCCCCGGTGCGGCCGGGACCGCCGCCCAGGCCACCGGGCGGCCGGTGCGCCAGGGGATCGACGGCGGTCGGCCCTGGGCCAGGTCGGCCAGGAGGGCGGCGACGTCGATGCCGTGCTGCAGGCGCAGCAGGTGGGGGATCATGTTGCCGCCCGGGCGCAGGCCGATCTCGCCGAGGTACCAGGCTCCGGTGGTGTCCCGCAGGACCTCCACGTGCGCGAACCCGGTGACGAGGCCCAGGGCGTCGGCGGCGGCCCGCGCCAACTCCCGGACGCGCGCGGCCTCCTCGCCGTCGGAGTCGTCCATCAGTACCGAGCCGATCGCGGGTGCCATGCCGTCGCCGTCGTCGGTTCCCAGCAGCGGGGCCGGGTACCGGCCGGGGAGGCAGTACAGTTCGCGGCTCTCGTTCCGGAGCAGCTCGCAGTGGTACTCGGCCGCGACCGGGACGGCCCGTTCGACCAGGATCCCGCCGGGGGCCCGGTCCAGCCCCCGGCCGACGGCGGAGGCCGCGAAGCCCGCCGGGAGCCCGGCGAGCGGTCCGAAGGCCCGGCGGGCGTGGAGTTCGGCGAGGTGCTCGCGGCTGCGTACGAGGTGGGTGTGCAGGGTGGCGAAGCCGTACCGGTGTTTGGCCACGACGGGCCAGCCGAGTGCGTCACCGGCCGCGGCGATGTCCTCCGGGGTGCCCGCCCGCAGGTTGTCCGCCACCGGGACGCCGGCCGCCGCGAGTGCCCGTTTCATGACCGCCTTGTCGGTCGCCGCTACCGCCGAGGCGAGCGACTGCCCGGGCAGGCCCAGGAACGCCCTGAGGACGGCGGCCGCGCGGAGGCAGCACTCGTCCCCGGTGGACACCGACGCGATTCCTTGTGGTTCCAATTCCCGCGCGAGCAGGGCCAGTCGGGTGTAGTCGTCCCAGTCCTTGACGGCGCACAGCCCGTACCGGGCGGAGTCGGAGCGGTTCGCCAGCTCGGCGGCCGGAATGACGGCCAGCACCCGCTGGCCCCGGTCCACGAGCGCGTTCTCCAGGGAGGGATCGATGGTGGACAACACCACGTGCATGGCGGATTCCTTCTGCGCGGAGCCTCCTCACAGTTCAGCAGAGAGGTAACTGACCCTGCCAATCGGCAGGGTCTCACCGAGAATTCCGGCCCGGGAACCTCCCGATCGGCACATGTGCAAAGACGGGCAGGGCGCAAGGATGACAGTCATCGGAGCCCCGCCGTGGGGCCCGGGAAGGAGCCCGGCCATGACGGTGATGTCCATCCTGTTCGCGGTAATCACAGTGATGGCCGCGGTGATCGCGGTGATCGCCGGGTTCACCGCCTCCGTCGCCGCGAGCGCCCGCGCCTCACCCCGGCTCCATCCCCGGTGTGCCCCGGACGGCGTACGCCCGCAGGCGCAGCCCGTCGAAGGCGGCCCGGGGCAGGCTCAACCCGAAGCGCCGCTCGACGGCGCCGAGGGTGCGGCGGCGGGCGGCCTCGGCGCCGGCGCCGCCTGCCCCGTCGACACCGGCGGGGGTGACACCGTCCGCTTCCAGGACCCTCGCAGCGACCAGGTCCGGCACCAGCAGGTCGGGCTCCTGGCCCCAGCGCCAGCGTTCCTCGCCGAGGCCGAAGCCGCACAGCACGGCGCCGTCCCGGGCGTAGTCGAGCAGTGCCGGCGGCTGCTCCGGCATCGGGCGGAAGTGGACGACCTCGACACCGTCGCGCGCTATCTCGGTGAGCAGTTCGCCGCCGGTGGAGTCGCCGTACTCGATCGCGAACGACCAGCCGCCGCACTCGCCGACCCGGATCACACCGTCGCTGTCGTCGCCGGGGCGGTAGACGTCGATGTCCAGGGCCCGGATCTCGGCGCCGCTGATCGGCGCGGTCCCGGCAGTCGGGTCGGCGCCCATCCGGCGGGCGAGTTCCTCCGGCGGGATCCCCCGGGCGAACACCACACCGCCGACCTCACCGTCCGCGTCGGGCCTTCCTGTTCCGGGCAGGCCGGTGCCCGGCCGACCGAATTCCGCGAGCCACTGGATGCCGTCGCCGTCCTTCCCGGCTCCCTCGCGCGTTCCGTCGGTCATACCGCCCTCCCCTCGCGCCGGCCTGCGGTGGCCGGGCGCGCCGGTGGGCACCCTAACCGACGCCGCCGACGGCCGGAGCCCGGTCGTCGGATCGGTGCCGGACCCGGCCCTGTCCGGGCTGTCATGCGCCCCCCGACCGAACGAACGAAGGCCGGACGGACACCACACAGAGGCCGGACGGAGACCGCACGTAGGCCGGACGGAGACCGGCCGGAGGATGGTCCGGAGCGGAACTCGCCCGGCTCAGGCGGCCGCTCCCCCGCCTCGTCGGCACCGGCTGGTTCACCCGCCGACGGGTGCACTCGCCGACCGGTTCCGCGGGAGTTTCACTCGGATCCGTGGGGCCGTTCCTGGCCGGCCACGGCCTCGAACAGCAGCTTCGCGGCCACCGTCGCCCCGTCGGTGAGGATCGTGCCGGCCACGGTCTCCGCGTGTGCGCGGGTCTCGGGCGCCAGGGCCGTGGCGAGCACGGCGGACAGGGAGCCGACGGTCGGCGCGGGGTCGAGGTGGGCCGCGCCGATGCCCAACTCGGCCACGCGGGTTGCCCAGTACGGCTGGTCCGCGATCCGGGGCACGACCACCTGGGGCGCGCCGGCCCGGGCCGCCGCCGTGGTGGTGCCCGCCCCACCGTGGTGGACGACGGCGGCCACGCGGCGGAACAGCGCCTGCTGGTTGACCTCGCCGACGACCAGGCAGTCGTCCCGGTCGTCGACCGGGGCCAGCCCTGCCCAGCCTCGGGCGAGGACCACCCGACGGCCGTGGGTGCGGGCCGCTTCGATCGCGACCCGGGCGATGCCTTCCGGGGCGTGCGCGGCCATGCTGCCGAAGCCCACGTACACGGGTGGCTCACCGGCTGCCAGGAAGGTCTCCAGGTCGGCCGGCAGCGGGCGGTCGTCGGGCAGGATCCACGCGCCGGTCTGCACCGGGGAGAGCTCCGTCATGCCCTGCGACGGGCAGAGCCCGGGGTCCGCCGCCAGCCACGGCCGGTCGGTGAGGACGTGGTCGCGGACGTTGTCGACCGGTGGAAGGCCGAGCGACGCACGGTGGCGGTTGAGGGCCCCGCCGTACAGCGCGTTCACCCGCTGGGCGTCCTGTTCCCACAGCACCCGGTGGTCGGTCTCGTCCTGCGGGGAGGGTGTGCCCGGCCGTGCCCCTGGCCGGAAGTGCCGCGACGGCAGTCCGAGGGTGTGGAAGCACGCGAGCACGTAGCGGATGCCGAGGTACTCGGCCACGTCCCGCGCACCGGCCGGCATCAGGCCGGTCGCCAGGAGCACGTCGCATCCCTCGGCCGTCGCGGTGAGCGTGTCGAACCGCGCGGCGACCAGCTCGGGGGCGAGCCGGAAGGCGTCCTGCGCCGTCGGCGGCTTCGGACCGGCGACCACCGAGCGTACCGTCGGGCCGAGTGGCACCAGCGGCACTCCGATCCGTGCCAGCAGGTCCACGAACTCCTCGTCCGGCGGCGCGCACACCCGCACCTCCGCACCGAGCCCCTGCAGCGCCGCCGCCAGGGCCGCCAGCGGTTCGACATCTCCGCGCGATCCCCATGTCGTCAACAACACGCGCATTTCACGACTCCCGTTTTCGCAGGTCATGGCCTTTCGACCATCGATTCTGCGGGGTGACCGGGGCCTTGCCGCAAGCCCCCGGGTGCGCTATAGCCTGGTAGTGGCAGGGAGTGCGGTCTCCCTGCCGTTTCCTTTTCGGCCGGCCCCGCCCCTCGTCACACGCGACGGCGCATCAGCAGGGCGTACGCGGCAGCCGCCACCACCATGCCCACCGGCAGGGCCAGGTCGACGCCGGTCAGGGCGGCCACCGGGCCGGTGTAGAGGGTGTCGACGCAGAGGGCCGCGCTCGCCACGCCGCCGGCGAGGGCGAGGGCGCCGGCGGGGTTGAAGCCCGCCCGGTACCAGAACCGGCTACCGGGGGTCTCGTCGCCCAGGGCGTGGCCGTCGTAGCGGTTGCGGCGCAGCAGGATGTCGGCGGCGTAGATCGCGGTGCTGGGACCGAGCAGGACGACGGTCAGTTGGAGGACGTTGCTGACGGTGTCGAGGAAGTTGGAGACCAGCAGCGCGTAGAGGGTCAGCGCGACCGCGACCGCGCCGTCCACCAGCACGCTGAGGGTGCGGCGGATGCGGATGCCGACGGCCTGGAGGGCGAGGCCGGCGCTGTAGGCGGTGAGGGCGTTGACCGCGATGGTGCCGACGACCAGGGCAAGCAGGAAGACCGGGTTGAACCAGCCGGGCAGGATCTTCTGCAAGGCGGCCTGCGGGTCGGTCATGTCGACCGCGGTGGCGCCGAGCACCCCGAGCCCGCCGACCGCGACGCTGGGCAGGAAGCCGCCGAGGGCCGTCCAGCCGAGGACGGCGCGCGGGGAGGTGGTCGCGGGCAGGTAGCGGGAGAAGTCGGCGCTGGTGGTGTACGAGAGCGGGCCGGAGGCGATCAGGGTGACGCCGGCCAGGACCGCCGCCCACAGCCGGCCGCCGGTGAGCGGTTCGGGCTGGGTCCAGCCGAAGTCGGCGTGCCGGACGATCGCGTACCCCACGACCGCGAAGGCCGCGGTGAGCGCGAGGGTGATCGGCAGGTAGAGCCGGACGATCACGGCGTGTCCGTAGACGCTGATGGTGAGCGTGACCACGACGATCGCGATCACGATGGCGATCTTGATCGGGGTTGTGGGGGTGATCCCGACCCGCTCGACGAGCGAGAAGGCGGCGACGGCGGCCGCGGCGAGGTTCAGCGCGAAGTAGCAGACGGAGATCATCCAGCCGGTGACCGCGTTGTTCACGCGGTTGCCGCGCACCCCGTACATCGCGCGGGTGATGACCTCGCTGGGCGAGCCGGCGGCCGGTCCGGAGACCGCGAGCAGGCCGGCGCCGAGCCAGAACAGGTTGCCGGCGACGACCACCGCGAAGGCCTGCCAGAGGCTGAGGCCGGTCAGGACGAGGGCACCGCCGACGACCAGGTTGAGGTAGTTGACGTTGGCCGCCGCCCAGACGGAGAAGAGTTCGCGGGCGTGGCCGCGTCGCTCGGTTTCGGGGATGTGGTCGATGCCGTGGACCTCGACCCGACCGTTCCGTTCCTGCTGGTGCGGGGCGGCGGTGTGCGGGGAGAGGTCCGGTGATCTGTGGGGGTGGTCCGGGAGCGTGGATGCCATTGGGGGCCCTCCATGGGGGGTGTCGTGCCCACCTGCTTGCTTATTGGTCGCACACTCAATAGCATCCGGCACATGACGTCAAGCGTTCAGCGCAAAAGGGTTCGCAAGTCCCCCGAAGACCGGCGGGCGGAGATCGTCGGGGCCGCGGCCGAGGTCGCCCTCACCGAGGGCCTGGAGTGCATCACCCTGCGCCGGATCGCCGAGCAACTCGATGTCCGGCCGGGCCTGATCAGCCACTACTTCCCCGCCGTGGAGGACCTCGTCGCCGAGGCCTTCGGCAGCGCCGCCACCGCCGAGCTGGAGACGCTGCTGCCCGCCGACCCGCAGGACGGGTCCCCGCTGAACCACCTCGCCCGCTTCTTCGCCCGCGCCACCGGCCCGGCCTACGACGACATGAGCCGGCTCTGGCTCAACGCCCGCCACCTCAGCCGCTACCGCCCCGTCCTGCGCGACCGCGTGCTCGACCAGGAGAAGGACTGGCGCGGCCGGCTCAGCGGCGTCATCGCGTCCGGGGTCGAACAGGGCGAATTCCGCACCGGGGACCCAGTACTGACGGCGGTTCGGATCCTCGTGGTGATCGACGGCCTGGCCGGCCACGCCAACACCGGGCTGGGCAACCACCCGTCCGCCGTCACCAGGCTCGCCGCCGCCACCGCCGAGCGCGAACTGGGCCTGGCCGAAGGCGCCCTGGCCACCGAAGCCACCGGCGCCGAGCAGCCCTGACCCCGTCCCCGGCACCCGGCACCCCACCGAAAGCCTCCGCCGCCCCCACCGAAACCCCCGACACGGCCGGTCCCGGCCCCGACTCCCCCACCCCGCACCAGCGCTGGAGCCGAAGTGCGCACCTCCCTCGTCCTCCTCTCCGCCCACCTGCTCGACCCCGCCTCCGGCGGATTCCTCCCGCAGACCGCGCTCGCCGTCGTGGACGGCCGGATCGCCGCCCTCGGCGACGACCGCACGGTCCGCGAACTCGCCGACCCCGCGACCACCGTGATCGACCTCAAGGGCGCCGTGCTCACCCCCGGTCTGGTGGACGGCCACCTGCACCCGGTCACCGGCGCCGAGCTCACCCACGGCCTGGACCTCTCCGGCTGCACCGACCTGGACGCCCTCCGCGCCGCCCTCGCCGCCGAGGTCCGCCTCCTCGACCGCGGCGCCTGGCTGCACGCCTGGGGCCTGGACCCGAACGTCTTCGGCGACCGCCCGGTGGAGTCCGCCGCCCTCGCCCCCGTCCTGGACGGCGTCCCGGCGCTGCTCCAGCTCTTCGACGCCCACTCCATGCTCGCCAGCCCGCGCGCCCTGGAGCTGGCCGGCGTGGACGGCCCACGCAGCTTCGACCAGGCCGCCGAGGTGGTCTGCGGCGCCGACGGCCGCCCGACCGGGCTGCTGCTGGAGGACGCCGCCTGCGAGCTGGTCGAGCGCGCCGCCCCGCAGCCCACCCGCGCCGAGCGCCGCGAGCGCCTCGCCGCCGTACTGCGCGCCATGGCCGCCACCGGCCTCACCGGCGGCCACGCGATGGACGCCAACGGCGACAGCCTCGACCTCTACACGGAGCTGGACGAGGCCGGCGAACTGCCGCTGCGCCTGCGGGTCGCGCCCTGGTGCCAGCCCGGAGTCGACGCGGACGGCCTGCGCGCCCTGGTCGAGCAGCAGGGCCGGGGCGGACGGCTCTGGCGGGTGGACGGCGTCAAGCTGTTCATGGACGGCACGATCGACAACGGCACCGCCTGGCTGGAGCACCCGGACTGCCACGGCAAGTCCACCCACGCCTTCTGGCCCGACCCCGCGCACTACACCCACGTCATCCGGGAACTGCACCGGGCCGGCGTGCCGACCGCCACCCACGCCATCGGCGACGCCGCCGTCCGGCACGCGCTCGACTCGATCGAGAAGGCGTCGGGCGCGCAGGCGTCGGGCAGGCGGGCGTCCGACACGAGGGCACCGGGCGGGGGAGCGTCTCCCGTCCGGCACCGGATCGAACACATCGAGACCGTCCCCGACGAGGTCGTACGGCGCTTCGCCGAGCTGGGCGTGACCGCCTCCATGCAGCCCACGCACTGCTGCGACTTCACCCGGGCCGACCACACCGACAACTGGTCCCGCCGCCTCGGCGAGGAGCGGGCCGACCGCGCCTGGCGCTGCCGCGACCTGTGGGACGCGGGCGCGACCGTCGTCCTCGGCTCGGACTGGCCGATCGCCCCCTATCCGCCGCTGGGCGTCATGGCGGGCGCCCGCCACCGCCGCCCCACCCGCGACCTCGACCGGCCCCCGCACAACCCCGGCCAGGCGCTCACCGCCCTGGAGGCGCTGCGGGCGATGACCGTGAACGCCGCCCACGCGGCCGGCGAGGAACAGCTGGCGGGCCGGATCGCCGTCGGCCACCGCGCGGACCTCACCGTGGCGGCCGCCGACCCGCTCACCACCCCGGCCACCGAACTGGCCGAACTCCCCGTCCTGCTCACCGTCCTGGACGGGCGGCCCACCCACCGCGCCGACTCCCTCTGACCGACCGGGCCGCAACCCGACCGACCGGGTCGCACCAGGCACCCGGGGGTTACCCCCCGGCTCGACTCGGCGGAATCCCTCAGCGCGCCAACGCTCCTCGATGATCGACGATTCGTCTACCGGCGTTCGCCGGCGAACGACTCCACCGATCTCGAGGAGCAGTCGAGAATGACCGCACGCGGCACGCACATCGGCCGACGGTCCCTGTTGGCCGCCACGGCAGCCATGGCGACCACCGCCCTGTTCGCCCCGGCCACCGTGGCGGCTGCGGACCAGCCGCCGGACCGGTCCGCGGATGCGACGCAGCGTCAATCCTCTGCCGTGGTCGGGGAGTTGGACGCCATCGCTTACCCGCTGCGAAGCACCGAGGCCGGCGGCCGGGAAACCGACCTGCGGGCGCTGGGCGCCATGATCGGCGACGCCACGATGGTGGGGCTCGGCGAGGCCACGCACGGCACCCACGAGTTCTTCACCATGAAGCAGCGCGTCCTGCGCTACCTCGTCGAGGAGAAGGGCTTCACCGCCTTCGCGTTGGAGACCAGCTGGTCCTCGGGCCTGCGCGTCGACGACTACGTCCAGGGCCGCACCGGCGGCGACGCCCGGCGACTCGTCCAGGAGACGATGGGCGGATCCCCGTGGGATCGGCAGGAGTTCGCCGACCTGATCGACTGGATGCGCTCCCACAACCGCGAACACCCCGGGCGCCCGGTCCACTTCGTCGGCGACGACCTGGACTTCCCGTCGATCGGCGACCAGCTCTTCGACCGGGTGACCGGCTACGTCCGGGACGCGGCGCCCGAGTCGCTGCCCCGCCTGGAGCAGCTGTACGCCGGCCTGCGCCCGTTCGACGACGCCATCACGTACCTGACCACGACGCCGCTCGCCGAGCGGCGGACCAATGCCGCAGTGGCGCAGCGGACGCTGGAGCTGGTCACCGCGGCCGAGGGCGGGGGCGGCGAGGCGTACGAGTGGGCGCTGCAGAACGCCCGCAGCATCGCCCAGACCTTCGCCTTCACCGCCGTGGACCTCGACGACCCGGCCGACCTGGCCGAGAAGGAGCACTTCCGCGACCGGGCCATGACCGACAACGCCCTGTGGTGGCAGCGCCGCACCGGCAGCAGGATGCTGCTCTCGGCGCACAACGGCCACGTCGGGTACCGGTCCAGCGACCCCGTGCTGTACCCCAGGACCCAGGGCTCCTACCTGCGTGACGCCCTGGGAGCGGGCTACCTCTCCATCGGCTTCACCTTCGACCGCGGCTCCTTCCTCACCAAGGACGCTCCCTTCGCTCCCGCGTGGAAGAAGGTGACCGTTCCGCCGGCCACCGCCGACATGAACGAGTACACCCTTGACCGGGTGCGCCACCGCGACTACTACGTCGACCTGCGCTCCGCCCCGCCGGCCACCCGCGCCTGGCTGGGCACCGCCCGTCCGACCTATGACGCCGGTACGGAGTTCCGCGACGACCCGCTCCCCCGCCTCGCGATCGGCCCGACCTACGACGCGCTGATCCACCTCCACGCGACCACGGAGGCCCGCCCGACCGCACAGGCCCGCAGCCTCTGAGCTCCGGGAATCGCGGGAATCAGGGGCTCGGGGCCGCCCTTGATCCCGCAGGCCGAGCAGACCTGGGACGAGAACCTACCCGCAGGCGCTGACAACGCCCCACACCCCGGGCGCGGCAGGACAGTCGTCACGGCCTTGCACGTCGACTCGGTCCTCGTGACCAGGTACCGGCGAGGAGTGTTCAGCTTGAAGTGGCGTGTCCTCCCGGCGCCTTCGACAAGCAGTACATCGAACAGCAGCAGCGACCCACGTAACGCTCCACACCGACAGACCGTACGGGCCGTCCCGGCCCTGGAGGGCCGGGCCCGCGCCCACGCTCACCTGTCAGAGGCCACTGCTAGCGTACCCCTCCGTCAGCACAAGATCGCGGACGAATGACCGCACCACCGACGAGGAGACAGCAGCACATGGTGGAAGTGACGTGCCACACGGTGGTCCACCAGCGGATCCGGGACGCTCTGGGGGACGTCCGTGGCCGGGTCCTCGGCCACTGGTACGACATCGAGGACGAACTGACCATCAAGTCCGTCCGTGCGATGGGCGCCGAGCTGCTCGACCACCTCGGCGCCCTCACCCTGGAGGATCCGGCGCTGGCCGGCGCCGACGCCCGCGCGGCCCTGCGGACGGCGGCCGAGTGCGCCCTCGGCGTGCTCCAGCTCGGCTGCTTCCCCCGGGGTGACTTCCAGGTCCCCTTCCCGTACATCGGGGAGACGCTGGACAGCGACGACATCAGCTTCGGTGCCACCGTGGACTTCGCGCCCAAGGCGGGCACCTGGGTGGAAGCCTTCGCGATGTGCGTGATCAGCGGCCTGATCCGGGACGAGGACCGGATGTTCGGGCCGCTGCTGACGGAGGACTACGCGCCCTCGATCCACGACCGGCTGCCGTTCTCGGACCGCACCTCCGTCTCCGACCCGGCGAGCCTCGCCGAGATGGACGCGCTCTGCGCCTACCTCGGTGTCGTGGAGACGCGACACTCGCCGCGGGTCGCCCCCGCCCGACTGCGCAAGCCGGACACCGCGGAGCGCGCGGCGGCCGCCCGGGCCCTGGAGGCCGCGGGCGAGTCCTGGGCGACCGGGTTGAGCCCCGACCAGCAGCTGCTGCGGGTCCTGCTGGACGACGACCGGGCAGCCTTCGAGGAGGCGCTCACCGCCCGCCTCGCCCAACACCGCAACAGCACTCCCGCGACGGCCTGGCCCCGCACCCTGCTCCCGGTCGTCCCGATCGCCCTCGCCGCACTCGCCGTCCAGGTCCACGGATGGGAGCTCGGCATAACCTCCGGCTACCTCCCGGCCACGCTGATCAACGCGGGCTGAAACAGCCCCCCGGCGGGCACGGTGCCGGACAGGGTGGTCATGGGGGTGCTCGCTCTCCTCCGCTCGGGGCCCGCTCGGGGCCCGCTCGGGGCCCGCTCGGCGCATCGTCGGCGCATCAGGACGTGGACGGCGTTGCCCGACAGGCAAAACATCCCACCTTTCCCTCAACAGCTGTTTATCATCTCCCGGCTCGCGCTGCGCCGCACGGGTGGCCGGGTGGCCGGGTGGCCGACTGAGGGCCGACGGCTCGCGCCGGCCCCCGCTGGTCCGACCGACCTAATCCCCCTGCTCGGCCAGCGACTTGAGGCCTTCAATGGTGGCCGTCATGCCCTTGCGCAGTTCGCCGAGTCGGAACTCGACGATCTTCTCCTCGGCCTCCGGCTTGGCCTCGATGTAGGAGCTGAGGCCGCTGCGGCCCGGGCCGATCTCCACCGACTGGCGCAGCCGGGTGCCGCCGTTCTCGGGGGTGAGGTCGAAACGCCACCGCGCCAGCGAGCCGGTCACCTCGGACACCGGCTCGCCGTAGCGGCCGTCCGCGTCCATTACGGCCCAGGCGAAGGTGCGGGCGTCGGCCGGGTCCGTCGCGTCCGCGGTCGGGTCGGTCAGCTCGATCACCTCGGAGACCGTCCGCCAGTCGGGCATGTTCGCGCGGTGGTTGTGGCCCTCGAAGCGGGCGCCCGGCGCGGGGCGGTCCGCGCCGTCCAGCCAGGCGACGCGGTGGAGCTCCGGGCTGAGCCGGGTGGGCAGGGCGATGTCGGTCACCAGCTCCCACACCCGTTCCACCGGTGCCTCGACGAACACCTCACAGTGCACACCCGGACCGTCGGCGTACCGCATGACCGTTCCCCATTCTGTTGCACGTCACGTGTCTTGTTGCATCAATGTGCATCCATGCGGGTCGACACCCGCCCGCGCCCCCGCCTCTTGCGTCCGGAACGCCGCGAAGGCAGCGGGCGGGTTGCCGCCCTGGGCCCGGAAACGATGATCGACCCGCCGAACACCCAAGTCAATCCACCGGTTTGCTGGGACACCTCCAAGCGATACCTTGGATCTCCGTGACCATTGACGACCTCCGCGTCTTCGCCGCGGTCTGCCGGGCCGGCTCGCTCAGCGCCGTCGCCCGTGACCTCCACTGCACCCAGTCCGCGGTCAGCCAGCACGTGAAGCGCCTCGAACGCGAGCTCGGGCTCTCCCTGATCGAGCGGCACCCGCGCGGGGTGGTGCCCACCAAGGCGGGCCGCCTGCTCCAGGCCGCCGTCGCCACCGGCCTCGGTGGCATCGACCACGCGCTGCACCGGATCGCCGAACTCGCGCGCGGCGAAGGAGGATCCGTCCGGATCACCACCGGCGCCACCAGTATCCGGCACTTCATGTCCGCGGCCGTGGTGGCCTTCCGCCGGCGCTTCCCGCACGTCAGCCTGGAGTTCCAGACCGAGGTCTCCAGCCGCAGCTGTCTGGAGGCGCTCACCGCCGGTCGGGTCGACCTCGCCTGGATCACCCTCGGCACGCAGGCCCGCGGCATCGACCAGCGGCCGGTCGTCGACCTGCCGTGGGTCCTGGCCGTCGCGGCGGGCGACCCGCTCGCCGCCAGGGCCCGCATCGAACCCGCCGACCTGCAGGACGCCCGGCTGATCGGGCTGCCGCAGAACTCCGTCGCCCGCTCCCAACTCGACTCCTGGCTGGGGAAGTCGGGCATCCGGCCGGTCTTCGACACCAGCGTCGCGGACTGGGACACCGCGATCCTGCTCGCCGAGCTCGGCCTCGGCCACGCCGTCGTCCCCGCGCTCCCCCAGTGGCAGGGCCCCGGCCACCCCGGCCTGCGGCTGCTCCCGCTCCCCGATCTCCCGGCCCTCACCGCCGGCTGGGCCATCCGCGACTGGGACAACCTCTGCCCCCTCGCCCGCGCCTTCGCCGACACCGTCGCCGCCCACTGCGGAGACGACGCCGCCCTCCCGGCGGCGCACCCGGGAGCCTGCTGACCTCCTGGGCCCCCACGACCGGTCCGTTCGCCCGGCGCACGGACCGGCGTGCTGATGCAGGACCGTGACGCCGCCCGAACCACGGGGGTCGGCTCGGGCAGCGCCACCGGTCCCGCCGGCCGTGGCTCCCTCAGCGGGAGGCGGACGTGCGGTCCAGGAAACGCCGCACCCCGTCCCGTACGCCCTCGGTCGTTACGGTCGCCGCGAAGGTCGCTGCCTCGACCGCGAGTCCCTCGTCGATCGGAAGGTTGACGCCCCGGGTCACGGCCCGCAGGCAGGCGGCCACCGCCGTGGGGGCGTGCCGGGTGATACGGTCGGCCAAGTCCCGTGCGGTGTGCAGCAGTTCACCTGCCGGAACGACCGCATTGACCAGGCCGATCCCGGCGGCGCGGGCGGCCGGGACCGGGTCGCCGGTGAGGATCATCTCCAGGCCGCGCTTGCGGCCGACGTGGCGCGGCAGCCGCTGAGTGCCGCCGAAGGGCGGCGGGAATCCGAGCGAGATCTCCGGCTTGGCGAAGGTCGCGTGCTCGGCGGCGACGGCGAGTGGCGCGGCCTCGGTGATCTCGCAACCACCACCGTACGCAAGTCCGTTGACGGCCACGATGACGGGCTTGGGGAACTCCTCGATCCGCCGGGTGAGGGTGTGGCCGCGCCGGACGAACTCGCGCAGCGCCCGTTCGGGCCCACCGGCGATGCTGGCGGCCAGGGACGGGATGTCGGCGCCCGCGCTGAAGGCCCGCTGCCCGGCGCCGGTGAGGATGACGGCGCGGACGGTCTCGTCGGCGTCGATGCGGTCGAGCTCGGCGAGCAGTGCGTCGATCGTCGGGTAGTCGAGGGCGTTGAGCTTCCTCTCCCGGTCGATGGTGAGGGTGACGACGTGCTGGTCCCGCTCGCTGCGGATGGTCATGGGCGCGTGCTCCGTTCCCGGCTTCGCTGCTGGCCCGGCCGGCCTCGCTGCTGGATGTGTCGAGGCTAGGAACACCCATCCATGACAATCCAGTTATTGTCCTGGATACACTCCCGGTCCGTGCTCCCGTACACGCCACCCCAGGAACGGCAGGTGACCGGTGCGACCGCCCTCCTACAAGGCGATCGTCGACGAGTACGCGACGGCCATCCGCTCCGGTGCGCTCCCGGCCGGCACCCGGCTGCCGGCCCACCGCGCCCTGGCCCGCGAACGGCGGGTCGCCCTGGCCACCGCCACCCGGGTCTACGCCGAACTGGCCGCCGCCGGACTGGTGGTGGGCGAGCAGGGCCGGGGCACCTTCGTCCGGGTGCGCTCCGGCTACGACGGCCTCGAGCCCTCCCGCGCGCTCCCGGTACCCCGGGTGGCGGACCTCTCCTTCAACCAGCCGCTCGCCCCCGGTCAGGGCGACCTGCTGCGGCAGGCCCTGCGCGCCCTCGCCTCCTCGGGCGATGCGGAGGCGCTGCTGCGCCAGCACCCGCCGGGCGGCCACCGGCACGACCGGGCGGCGGTGGCCAGGTACCTGCTGGACCGCGGCGTCGACACGGCGCCGGAGAACGTACTGCTCACCAGCGGGGCGCAGCAGGCGCTGGACTGCGTCCTGCGCACCCTCACCCGCCCCGGGGACGTCCTGGCCGTGGACGCGCTCAGCTATCCCGGTATCAAGCTGCTCGCCGCCGCGCACGGGCTGGACCTGGCGCCCGTCCCGATCACCCCCGCGGGCCCGGACCTCGACGCGGGCCCGGACCTCGACGCACTCGACCGGCTCTGCCGCGCCCGCCCGGTGCGCGCGGTGTACACCATGCCGACCGTCCACAACCCGCTCGGCTGGGTGCTCGACCGGGCGCGGCGCGAGCGCCTGGCCGGCCTGGCCGCCGAGCACGGCTGCACGCTGATCGAGGACGGCACGTACGCCTTCCTGGAGGCCACACCGCCCCCGCCCCTGCACGCCCTCGCGCCCGAACGCACCTGCTACGTGGCCGGCCTGTCGAAGAACGTGGCGCCGGGTCTGCGGTTCGGCTTCGCCGTCCTGCCGGACCGCCTGCTGCGGGCCGCGACCACCCGACTGCGCACGGCTGCCTGGGGTGCGCCCGGCCTGATCACCGCCCTCGCCACCGGCTGGCTCGCGGACGGCACGGTCGCCCGCCTGGAACGGGAGCGCCGTACGGACGCCGCCGCGCGGCAGGCCGTCGCCCGCACCGCCCTCGCCGGCCTGGGCATCACCGCCCACCCCGGCTCCTACATCCTCTGGCTCACCCTCGAACCCCACCAGCGCCCCGATCAGGTGGCCGCCGCCCTTGCCGCCGAGGGCATCCTGATCTCCACCGCCGACGCCTTCGCCACCACCCCCCACCACCCCAACGCCGTCCGTCTCGCCCTCGCCACACCCCCGCTCACCGAGCTGCCCGCCGCCCTCACCCGCCTCCGCTCCACTCTCGACGCGCTCGCCCCATAGCCGAGTAAGCCGAGAAGCCGAGAAGCCGCGAGCCACGCCGCCCCCGGCACCGGAAGTCGGCCGACCCGACTTCCTAGTCGGCGGCCTCCTCCCCCCGCTCCACAGCCCGTCCGAAGCGGATGCTCCAGTCCGCGAGCAGCGTCCGCAGCCCGGGAGGGCCGATCACCTCGAAGTCGGCGCCCAGCGACCCCAGCGCCATGGCGGGCCAGTCGAGGGAGTCGGCGGTCATCAGGAGCCGGCAGCGGCCGGTGGCGACGGGCTCGACCGTGCCCCAGCGGCCGACCCGCGCCCGGACGTGGTCGGCGGGCGCGTCGATCAGCACCTCCACCCGCTGCGGGCGGGGCATCCCGTTGAGGCCCGCGCGGACGAACTCCGCCGCGTCGGCGGCCGGGAGGACGCGCGGGGCGAAGCGGGCGTCGCTGCCCTGCGGGGCGGTCAGCCGGTCGAGGCGGAAGCTGCGCCAGTCGGCGCGGTCGAGGTCGTACGCGACGAGGTACCAGCGGCGGTTGAGGCAGACCAGCCGGTGCGGTTCGACGTGCCGTTCGGTGCCGCGCCCGTCGGCGGCGGTGTACGCGAATCGCATCCGTTCGCCGTCCCGGCAGGCGAGGGCCACCACCGTGAGGATGTCCGGGTCGACGCCCGCGCCCGCCTGGGTGCCCCAGTCGACCGGGACGGTCATCGTGCGCAGCGCCTCCACCCGGCGGCGCAGCCGGGCCGGCATCACCTGGACCACCTTCGCCAGTACGCGCACCGAGGCTTCGGCGACGCCCTCCACCGGGCTCTCCGCCGCCGCCTGCAGGCCCACCGCCAGGGCCACCGCCTCCTCGTCGTCGATGACCAGCGGCGGCAGTGCCGCGCCCGCCGCCAGCTGGTAGCCGCCGTCGACGCCGCGCTGCGCGTCGACGGGGTAGCCGATTTCGCGCAGCCGGTCGACGTCGCGGCGCAGGGTGCGGACGGAGACGCCGAGCCGGTCGGCCAGTTCCCCGCCGGGCCAGTACCGGTGGGTCTGGAGCAGGGAGAGCAGTCGCAGCGTCCTGGTGCTGGTGTTCGCCATGGATCCGATTCTTCCCGGAATTCAGGACAGGAAGTGGCCGCAATGGTCCGTAGCGTGGTTCTTGTCCGAGGGAGCAGGAACCGAACGAAAGGCCCTAAGCCATGACCACGACGACCCCGACCACGACCAGCACCCCCGCCGCGACCCCCAGCACCGTCACCGGCGAGCGCGCCGACCTCCTGGTCGCGCTGGAGAAGCAGCGGCATTTCCTGCGCTTCACCACCCGCGACCTCACCGACGAGCAGGCGGGCCTGCGGACCACCGCGAGCGCGCTCTGTCTGGGCGGCCTGATCAAGCACGTGACCACGGTCGAACGGCTCTGGGCGGAGTTCATCGTGGATGGCCCGTCCGCGATGCCCGACTTCACCACGTGGACCGAGGCCGACTTCGCCCGCCGAGCCGACGAGTTCCGGATGCTGCCCGGCGAGACGCTGGCCGGCGTCCTGGCCGCGTACGAGGAGGTGTCGCGCCGTACGGACGAGCTGGTGGCCACGCTCCCCGACCTGGACGCCGCCCACCCGCTGCCGAAGGCCCCGTGGTTCCAGGCGGACACCACGTGGTCGGCCCGCCGGGTGCTGCTGCACATCGTCGCCGAGACCGCCCAGCACGCGGGCCACGCCGACATCATCCGCGAGTCCCTGGACGGCGCGAAGTCGATGGGCTGAACCCCGGACGGCGGCAGGGTCCGTCGGTCACCCCACCGACGGACCCCACGCATCGCTCCCGAAACCGGGCGCAAACCCGGCCTCAGACCCGCACTCAGGCCCGCACTCAGGCCGGCCCGACCAGCGTGAACCCGGCCCCGTCGACCGCGCCGCGGACCACGGCCTCGTCCAGCGGCTGCGCGGAGGCCACGGTGACCCGCCCGCTCGGCGCGTCGGCGACGACGTCGGTGACGCCCGGCAGAGCAGACAGCCCGGCGCTGACCGTCCTCTCGCAGTGGCCGCAGCTCATCCCGTCGACGGCGAAAACGGCGGTGGTGGACATGACGGTGCCTCCGATGACGTGCACGGGGAGTGGATCGACCCGCACCACAACACCCGAATCCGGCCCCCGACCCCAGGGACACGCCGCACAGGTGACACCATCGAGCGGTTCCGGGAACCGCCCGGGCCCCGCATCCGACAGGAGACCTCACCCCGGCCTCGCGAACCCCCTGAACCCCTGCCCCGTCCCCACCCGTTCCTCCCGGTAGAACCCCGAAGCCCGCCCGGGCCCCGCATTGGAGCCGTACCGCCATGTCCACACTGGCCCCGATACCCGCCCGACCGAACGACCACCTCGGGGGCAGCCGGTGAAGACGCTCACCCGGCTCCGCGCCCGGCGGCTGCGCCCCTGGAAGCTCTGGCACGGCGCGCTCGCCCTCGCGGTGGCCGCCGCCGTGACGGCCGGCCTGCTGTGGTGGCAGCCGTGGAGCGAACGCAAGCACGGCCCGGCCGCGCTTGCGTTCACCACGGCGCCCGGCGGCTCCGCCCGTTTCGGCACCGGCGAGCACCTGTACCGGTACAAGGTGCGGGTGGAGAACGGGATCGCGGAGAGTCCGGAGCAGTTCGCCGCCGAGGTGGACGCGGTCCTGGGCGATGTCCGGCACGGCTGGGCCGCCGGCGGTACGGCCTCCTTCCAGCGGATGCCCGCCGACCCGGTGGACTTCACCGTCTACCTGGCCACTCCGCAGTCCACCGACCGGATCTGCGGCCAGTACGGGCTGGACACCGGCGGCTGGGTGAACTGCGGCGTGACCCACCAGGTGGTGATCAACCTCAAGCGGTGGACCGAGCTGTCCGAGTTCTACCAGGGCAAGCCCGAGCTGTACCACGCGCTCGCGGTCAACCACGAGGTCGGCCACATCCTCGGCAACGGGCACGTCGACTGCCCGGGCCCGGGCGCTCCGGCGCCGGTGATGATGCAGCAGATCAAGGGGCTGCACGACTGCGTCCCCAACGGCTGGCCCTATTCCGACGCCGGCACCCTGCTGACCGGCCCGCCCGTCCAGGCCCCCACCAACGCCCCGTAAACCGCCGGCGCCGTCGCGGTTCCACCGCACGTTCCGACGCGTTGCCGCCGCAACCACCCACCCCGTACCGAAGCACCGCCCCGAAACACGGATAATCCTGGTCGGACCGGACGCCGCCCGCACCGCGCGCCCGGTCCCGATCGTGTCCGTAGTCGGTGCCGGTGGAGGAAGTGCGTTGAACGGTGTGCCCGGCGGGGAGATCCTGGATTGGCCGGTGCTGTTGGCGGCCGCGGAGGCGGCCGCCCGGGCGACCCGGGGGCAGGGCCGGGTCGCGGACTACATTCCGGCCCTCGCCACCGCCGACCCGGAGGCCTTCGGCATGGCCGTCGCCACCGTCGACGGGGAGCTGTACGGCGTCGGGGACTGGGAGCAGCCGTTCTCCGTCCAGAGCGTGTCCAAGCTGTTCTCCCTGGCGCTCGCGGTCGCCTACGGCGGTGACACGCTCTGGCGGGGCGTCGGCCGCGAGCCGTCCGGCAACCCCTTCAACTCCCTGGTGCAGCTGGAGACCGAGCACGGCATCCCGCGCAACCCGTTCATCAACGCGGGCGCCCTCGTGGTGACCGACCGCCTGCAGACCATGACCGGCGACGCCTCCAGCGCGGTACGGGAGTTCCTGCGCCGCGAGTCCGGCAATCCCGGGCTCGACACCGACCCGGTGGTCGCCGCCTCCGAGGCCGAGCACGGCCACCGCAACGCCGCCCTGGCGCACTTCATCGCCAGCCACGGCAATCTGGAGAACCCGGTCGAGACCGTCCTGGAGCACTACTACGCCCACTGCGCCCTGGCCACGAGCTGCCGCGACCTGGTCCTGGCCGGCTCCTTCCTCGCCCGCTACGGCGTGCGCGCCGACGGCACGCACCTGATGTCCCGCAGCGAGGCCAAGCGCATCAACGCGGTCCTGCTCACCTGCGGCACCTACGACGCCGCCGGCGAGTTCGCGTTCCGCGTCGGCCTTCCGGGCAAGAGCGGCGTCGGCGGCGGCATCCTCGCCATACTCCCCGGCCGCGCCGCCGTCTGCGCCTGGGGTCCGCGCCTCGACCAGGCCGGCAACTCCGTCGCCGCGGTCACCGCCCTGGACACCCTGACCACCCTCTCCGGCTGCTCGGTCTTCTGAGCCTCCGACGAGGTGCCGGTGAGGTGGCGAGGCCGGGCCCCGAAACCGGCCGGGCCCCGGTCGTCCGCACAGCGACCGGGGCCCGACGTCTCTCCGTGCGGGCTACTCCACCGTCACGCTCTTCGCCAGGTTGCGCGGCTTGTCCACGTCGCGGCCGAGGGCGACCGCTGCGTGGTAGGCGAGCAGCTGCAGCGGGATGTTGAGCAGCAGCGGGTCCAGCTCGGGCTCGCTCTTGGGCACCAGGATGCAGTGGTCCGCGAGCTTCTCCTCCGGGCGGCGGTGGGCGACGGCGATGACGCGCCCCGAGCGGGCCTTGATCTCGCCCAGCGTGGTGAGGTTCTTGTCCAGCAGCTCGTCGTCCGGGACGAGGGCGACGGTGGGCAGTTCGGGGCTGATCAGGGCCAGCGGGCCGTGCTTGAGCTCGCTCGCCGGGTAGGCCTCGGCGTGGACGTAGGAGATCTCCTTGAGCTTCTGCGCGCCCTCCCGGGCGACCGGGTAGCCGCGCACCCGGCCGATGAACATCATGCCCGTCGACTCGGCGTACTCGGCGGCGAGTTCGGCGATCGCCTCGCTCTGGTCGAGCACCTCGCGGATCTGGTCCGGCAGCGCCTGCAGCGCCGAGACGATCCGGCGCCCGTCGGCGGGCGACAGGTCGTGGATGCGGCCGAAGTGCAGGGCCAGCAGCGCGAAGGCGACGACGGTGGAGGTGAACGCCTTGGTGGAGGCGACCGAGACCTCCGGCCCGGCGTGCAGGTAGATGCCGCCGTCGCACTCGCGGGCGATCGCGCTGCCCACGGTGTTGACGACACCGAGCACCCGGCCGCCCTTGCGCTTGATCTCCTGGACGGCGGCCAGCGTGTCGTAGGTCTCGCCGGACTGGCTGACCGCGACGTACAGGGTGTCCGCCTCGATCACCGGGTTGCGGTAGCGGAACTCCGAGGCCGGCTCGCTGTGCGCGGGGATCCGGGACAGCTCCTCGATGAGCTGCGCGCCCATCTCGCCCGCGTAGTAGGCGGATCCGCAGCCGAGGATCTTGACCCGGCGGATCTCGCGCAGTTCCCGGGCGTCCAGGTTGAGGCCGCCGAGGTGCGCGGTGGCGAAGCGCTCGTCGAGCCGGCCGCTGAGCGTGCGCTCGACCGAGCCGGGCTGCTCGTGGATCTCCTTGAGCAGGTAGTGCTCGTAGCCGGCGGTGTCGAAGGAGTCGACCTCCCAGTCCACGGTGGACGGCTGGCGGTGGGTGGTGCGGGCGTCCGCGGTGAAGGTGCGGAAGCCGTCGGCCCGGACGGTGGCGAGTTCGCCGTCCTCCAGGTGGACGACCTGGCGGGTGTAGCGGACCAGCGCGGAGACGTCCGAGGCGGCGAACATCTCCTTCTCGCCGATGCCGAGCACGATCGGGCTGCCGTTGCGGGCGACCACGATCCGGTCCGGCTGCTCGGCGTCGAGCACCGCGATGCCGTACGTGCCGACCACCCGGCCGAGCGCGGCGCGCACGGCGTCCTCCAGCTCGACGCCTTCGGTGATGTGGGCGGCGATCAGGTGGGCGAGCACCTCGGTGTCGGTCTCGGAGCGGAAGACGGCGCCGTCGGCGGCCAGCTTGACGCGCAGTTCGTCGGCGTTCTCGATGATGCCGTTGTGGACGACGGCGATCCGTTCGGCGTTGTCCAGGTGCGGGTGCGCGTTGGCGTCGCTGGGGACGCCGTGGGTGGCCCAGCGGGTGTGGCCGATGCCGGTGGTGCCCTTGAACCGGGCGGGCACGGCGGCGGCGAGGTCGGCGACGCGGCCCTTCACCTTGCGGAGCTTGATGCCGCCGCTGCGCCCGGTGACGGCGACGCCCGCCGAGTCGTAGCCGCGGTACTCCAGCCGGGCCAGTCCCTCCAGCAGGAAGGGGGTCGCGTCCTTGGGGCCGATGTAAGCCACGATTCCGCACATGGGTGGACTCCTCGTTCGTAGTGGCGTAGACGGGTGGCGTAGACGTGGTGGCGCAGGTCGTTCCGGGGCCGCCTGGGCGACGGCGCTCAGACGGCGCTCAGCCGTAGACGATCCGCCGCAGCTGGCGGGCCGAGAGTTCCGGCGCGGCGACGCGCCGCTGCGGGAGCTCCTCGGCGAGCCGGGCGAAGATCCGCTCGTTGGTCAGACCTCGTGCCTGCAGCTCGGTGTGGCGGCGGCGCACGTACTCCTCGGTGCTCTCGGAGAAGTACGCCAGCACCTCCGCCACGACCCGCGCCGCCTCCCGGGGCCCGAGCGGGCTGGTCCGGGTCAGGTGGGCGAGGAGGTCTTCGTGAGGGTGGGGTGAGCTCGGCACGAGTGAGCAGCCTAGGTCGATCGAAGCGTGAAGCCAAAGTTCCTGCCCGATATCGGGCAGACATGACGACTTATGGCCCAGTCGCACGGCCCGGGCGCACCCCGCACCCGCCCTCGACGCCCACCCGGCCCCGCGTTCGTTCGTCTTCCGCCCAACCCTTGAAGCGTCACCGACTCCACACGTAGCGTGATCCCCTGAACACGAAGCGGAAGACCGGAGGCTGGCTGATGTGCGGGATCACCGGATGGGTCGCCTTCGACCGCGACCTCACCGCCGAACCGAGGGACCGGAGCGTCCTCGACGCGATGACGGCCACCCAGCTCTGCCGCGGCCCGGACGCCGGCGGCGTCCTGCTCGAGCCGCACGCCGCGATCGGCCACCGCCGCCTCGCGGTGATCGACCCCGAGGGCGGCACCCAGCCGATGACGGTCGAGCGGGACGGCCGGCTGCTGGCCGCGCTCACCTACAGCGGCGAGGTCTACAACCACCGCGAGCTGCGCGCCGAACTGGAGGCGGCCGGCCACCGCTTCCGCACCCGCAGCGACACCGAGGTCGTGCTGCACGCCTACCTGGAGTGGGGCGAGGGCCTCGCCGAGCGGCTCAACGGCATGTTCGCCTTCGCCGTCTGGGACGCCCGGCGCGAGGAACTGCTGCTGGTCCGCGACCGGATGGGCGTCAAACCGCTGCACTACCACCCCACCCCGGACGGCGTGGTCTTCGGCTCCGAACCCAAGGCCCTGCTCGCCCACCCAGCCGTCCGTCCGGTGGTCGACCTGGACGGGCTGCGCGAACTGCTCGGCTACACCCGCACCCCCGGCCTGACGCCGTACCGGGGCATCCAGGAGGTCCGGCCCGGGCACGTGGTGCGGGTGCGCCGCGCGGGCGTCTCGGTCCGCCGCTACTGGGCGCTGGAGGCACGCGAGCACCGCGACGGCCTGGCGAACACCGTCGCCACCGTCCGGGCCCTGCTGGAGGACATCGTGCACCGCCAGCTCGACGCGGACGTCCCGCTCTGCTCGCTGCTCTCCGGCGGCCTGGACTCCAGCGCCGTCACCGCCCTCGCCGCCCGGACGCTGCGCGCCGCCGGGGCCGGCCCGGTGCGCTCCTTCTCCGTCGGGTTCACCGGCCGGAGCGGGCACTTCCACGCCGACGAGGTCCGGCAGACCGAGGACGGCCCGTACGCCCGGCTGCTCGCCGACCACATCGGCGCCGACCACAGCGTGGTCGAGCTGGACGCCGCCGACCTCACCGACCCCTCCCGGCGCTCCGCCGCGCTGCGCGCCCGCGACCTGCCGGGCGGGGTCGGCGACATGGACGTGTCCCTGCTGCTGCTCTTCCGGGGCGTGCGCCGTCACTCCACCGTCGCCCTGTCCGGCGAGTCCGCGGACGAGCTGTTCGGCGGCTACAGCTGGTTCCACGACCCGAGGAGCGTCGCCACCGAGGACTTCCCCTGGGCCGCGGGCCTCAGCGCCATCGCCGGCAGCGGCTCCTGCCCGCGCGAACAGCTGCTCGACGCCGAACTGCTGCGCAAGCTCGACCTGGAGGGCTACCGCCGGTCCCGCTACCACGAGGCGATCGCCGAGGTCCCGCACCTGGCGGCGGCCGACCCGCTGGAGCGGCGGATGCGTGAGATCTCCTACCTCAACCTGACCCGCTTCGTCAGCATCCTGCTCGACCGCAAGGACCGGATGAGCATGGCCAACGGGCTGGAGGTGCGGGTGCCGTTCTGCGACCACCGGCTGGTCCAGTACGTGTTCAACACACCGTGGGCGATGAAGAGCTTCGACGGACGGGAGAAGAGCCTGCTGCGCGCCGCCGTCCGGGACGTGCTGCCGGCGGCGATCGCCGACCGGGCGAAGAGCCCCTACCCGGTGACCACCGACCCGCACTACCCGGCCCGGCTGCGCGCCGAACTCACCCGGCTCGCCGCCGAGCGGAAGTCCCCGGCACTCGACCTGCTCGACCGGCGGCGCCTCGCCGACGCGCTCGCCCCGGACACCGACCCGCAGTCCGTCCGGCTGGGCGTGGACCTCGCGCTCGACCTGGACGCCTGGCTGACGGAGTACCAGGTCACGCTGGAGCTCTGACTCCCCGCACCCGGACGGCGCAGCGGCCCGGCCACACGGGCCGTTGCGCCGTCCGGGTGATCACCGGGAACCATCCCGCCGCTCCCGAGCGTCGCACGGTGCGGTAGCGTCGCCGACATCTCCCGAATGGCGGGCGAAATCGTGGATTCCCGCCCCCCTGCCGTCAGGATGGGAGCGAACCCTTTCACCTCGATCCGCCGGGGGATCCCGTCATGCAGCCGCGAGTCTTCGCGATTCTCACCGCCCTCCTCCTGGGCGTCCTGGGCCTCGGGTCGGTGGCCGTCACCGACTGGTCGCCCGCGGCGGCCACCGGGACGCCCGCCGCCGCGGCCCCCGGGGCTCCTGCCGCCGGCGGCGCCCAGCCGACCTCGGCGGGGCCCGCGAGCGCCACTCCGACCGGCGACCCGGCGGTGTGGACCCGCTCGACGCTGCGCAACAAGCTGATGGCCGAGATGGACGCCACCGACCCCGGCGTCGCCCTCGCCGACCTCGACAAGATCACCAAGGAGAAGCCGTACACCGTGCGCTTCTGCCACCCGATCGCGCACGAGCTCGGCCACGCGGCGGTCAAGCGCTTCAACGCGGACTTCCAGAAGGTCATCTCCTTCCCGCACGAGACCTGCGCGGCCGGCTACCTGCACGGCGCCGTCGAGGAGATGCTCAACGCCTCCGCCCAGCCCGAGGTGGACCTGCTCAAGCTCTGCGCGCCCAAGAACAGCGGCCCCTGCATCCACGGCGTCGGCCACGGCACGATGTTCGTCGTCAAGCAGGACGTCGCCAAGGCCCGCGACCTGTGCAACAAGTTCCCCACCGACCAGAACAAGATCCGCTGCTCCGAGGGCCTGTTCATGCAGCTCTTCGGCCCGGACGAGGAGGACGAGCAGGCCAAGGCCAACCTGCCCGCCGACAAACTCGCCCAGGACCCGCTCTACCCGTGCAAGGACCAGCCGGCCCTTTTCCAGTCCGCCTGCTTCTTCTACGCCCCGACCTTCTACCTCTCCTCGCACGACTACCCGAACCACCCCGAGGTCTACGCCGACGCCCTCAAGTGGTGCCTCAACGGCAAGGCCGGCGGCGGGGCGGTGGACTGCAGCCGCGGCGTCGGCTCGCGGACCATGAAGTACAACCTCGACCGCGAGGACTGGGCCGCCCAGCAGTGCGCCACCGCCGCCGACGGCTGGCAGCGCAAGGCCTGCGCGGAGGGCCTGGTCAGCTACTACACGGTCAACTACACGGACGCCGGCGCGGCCGGCCGGCTCTGCGCCAAGATCACCAACAAGGAGATGCAGGGCTACTGCCGCTCGGCAAGCGGCCTGTCCGCCTCGCTGGACTGATCGCCCCCGTCCCGTCTGCCGGGCCCGCGCCGCACGGCGCGGGCCCTTTGCGTAAGATCACCCGACCATCACCTGATCAGGGTGCGCCGAGGATGCCGCGCCTCCCCTCCCCCCGGCCCCCTGGAGCGCCCCGCATGGCCACCGACGACTTCCGCGCCGCCGCCCACGCCACCGCCGAACTGGTCTCCGACTACCTCGCCGAACTCCCCGACCGCCCGGTCTGGCAGCCCATGGACGACACCGCGCGCCAGGCCCTGCTCGACGCCCCGCTGCCCGCCGACGGCCGCCCGCTCGCCGAACTGGTCGACACCATCGGGCGCGAGGTCATGCCGTACCCCATGGGCAACGGCAACCCGCGCTTCTTCGGCTGGGTCAACTCGGCTCCCGCTCCCGCCGGGGTGCTCGCCACCCTCGCCGCGTCCGCGATGAACCCCAGCTCGGCCGGCGGCGACCACGCCGACGTCCACCTGGAACGCGCCGTCGTCCGCTGGATCGCCGAACTCGTCGGCTTCCCGCACCCGGCCGGCGGCGGGCTGCTCACCTCCGGCACCTCGATGGCGACCATCGTCTGCCTCGCCGCCGCCCGCAACCGCGCCGCCCGCCGGGCCGGCCGGGACGTCCGCGAGGACGGCCTGGCCAGCCTGCCCCCGCTGGTCGGCTACGTCACCGGCGAGACCCACTCCTGCGTCCGCAAGGCCGCCGAACTCCTCGGCCTCGGCAGCAAGCACCTGCGCACCGTCGCCACCGGCCCCGACGGCCGCCTCGACACCGCCGAGCTGCGCTCCGCCGTCGAACGCGACCGGGCGGCCGGCCTGCTGCCCTTCCTGGTCGTCGCCTCGGCCGGCACCGTCGGCACCGGCGCGGTCGACGAGTTCGGCCCGATCGCCGACCTCTGCGAGGAGCAGCGCCTCTGGCTGCACGTGGACGGCGCGTACGGCGCCTTCGGCCGGCTCGACCCCGCCATCGCCCACCGCTACGCCGGCCTGGAGCGCGCCGACTCGCTCGCCCTCGACCCGCACAAGTGGCTCGGCGTCCCGGTCGACTGCGGCTGCGCCCTGGTCCGCGACACCGAGGAGCTGCGCGGCACCTTCAGCCTCGTCCCGTCCTACCTGCGCGACGAGGCGGCCGGCGCGCTCGGCTGGTTCTCCGAGTACGGCACCGAGCAGACCCGCCCGTTCCGCGCCCTCAAGGTCTGGGCCACCATCGCCCACAAGGGCCGTACCGGCCTCTCCCAGGACATCGCCCGGTGCACCGCACTGGCCCGCCGCCTCGGCGAACTCGTCAGCGCCGACGAGGAGTTGGAGCTTCTCGCCGAGGTCCAGACCTCCATCGTGGCGTTCCGCCACCGCGCCCCCGACCTGGACCCCGCCGCCCGCGACACCCTCAACCGCGACCTCCCCGCCGCCGTCCAGCAGCGCGGCCGGGTCTTCGTCACCGGCGCCCGCCTCGGCGAGCACGAGATGCTCCGCGCCTGCCTCCTCAACGCCACGACGACGGAGGACGACCTCCACCTCCTCCTCGCCGAAGTGAAGGCCGCAGCCGCGGAACTGCTCCCGTAACAGCCTCACGCGGACCGTAACCACCAGGTCACGGCAGGTACGCGGCCGGGAAACACCGGTCGGGCACGGTGGAGGTCATGGAGCACTCGAAGCCTTCCCTCCGCCGTGTCCCCGGTGCCCGACGCGACCGCCGCTGGCGCCGCGACACCGTCGAGCTCGCCGCGGTCTTCCTCTCCGTCACCGCCGCCGACCTCATCGCCAAGGTCGTCGTCCACGGCCCGGACGGCCCGGTTGTCCTGGGCACCTCCGCGCTCGCCCTGCTCGCCACCGCGGTGCTTCACAGCTGGTGGTCTCCGCACGCCCCGCCACCGACCACGCTGTGGCGGGTGCGCACCACGGCGCTCGCCCACACCCCCACCACGCTCAACGACCACCGGATCACCCTGCTCTCGCTCCACCCCGAGGAGCTCTTCCTCCGCACCCCCCGGTCCGTCACCCCGGCCGACCTCGCGGCCCTCCTCACCACCACCGGCCACACCGTGGAAGGCCCCCCGACCCGGATCGCCTGACCGGCACCCGGCGCGGCCGTCAGTCCTCGACCGTGTCGGCGGTGCTCGCGTCCTCGATCGTCATGGCGCCGGATACTACGTCAGCGCACGGACGCCCCCTGCGGGCAGAGTCCGTGCGCTGACGGGTCGTGCGCTGATCAGCCCTTGACGGCGGGCTTCACCACGCACACGGCGTTGCCGAGCATGGAGCCGAAGCCGCCGAGCAGGGCACTGGTGACGGACTTGCAGGCGGCGGCCTCCTCCGGGGTCTTGGGGCCGTTGTTCTCGGAGTTCGAGGTGACCGTGGAGGAGGCGATGGCGGCGGCGGGCTGGGCGAGGGCGAGCGGGGCTACGAGGAGCAGCGCGCAACACGCGACGGCCCGTACGGACTTCTGGAACACAGGGAACCCCTTCGGATCGGGACGGGATCGGCGGTAAGCCGAGCCATCCCTATCCGAAGGGGTTCCCCCGCTCACGGATTCTGGGCCATCCGTGAGCGTGTCCGCGTCAGTGCTCCGGGGCGGTCTCCCGGTCCGCGGTCCGCTCCAGCGCCCGGATCGCGGCGACGAGTTCGGCCACGCCGTGCTCCTTCAGCACCCCGTAGTGGTCGCCGGCCAGGTCGACCACGGCGGGCGGGGCGGCGGAGTAGCCGCTGCTGCCCTCGATGAAGGAGTAGTCGTCGCCGGCGGCCTTGAAGATGGTCACCGGGGCGTCCAGCCGCCGCTCGGCCAGTTCGCGGAAGCTGTACTCGAACTCGTAGGTCTCACCGACGATTCCGGTGATCCGGCGGATCAGCTCCTCGTCCAGCTCCGGCAGCATCCGGTGCACGGAGGCGACGAAGCCGTCCTCGTCCGCCGTCGCGGTCAGGCAGCGCTCCAGTTCGGGGCCGCTGATCCGGCCGGTGAACACCCCGAACAGGATGGTCACGTACGCGGGGTTGGCGTACGAGGCCTCGCGACCCCACTGGTGGCCGTCGTCCCGGCGCACCTCCGGGTTGCCAGGGCAGATCAGCAGCAGGTTCTCCACCCGCTGGCCGGCCTGTTCCAGCTGCCAGGCCGCCTCGAAGGCGACCCGGGCGCCGAAGGAGAAGCCCCACAGCGTGTACGGGCCCTCGGGCTGCACCCGGCGCAGTTCGGCGACGTCGGCGGCGGCCATCTCCCGGATGGTCGGGTACGGCGTCTCGCCCTCGTTGATGCCGTGCGCCTGGATGCCGTAGAAGGCGCGGCCGTCGCTCGCCTCCCGGCCGAGCAGGCGCAGGTTCATCGGGTAGCCGCCCAGCCCGGGCCAGCAGAACACCGGCCGGCCGCACTCGCCGGGGTGCAGCGGGATCAGCCGGGAGCTGGAGGCCCCGGCCCCGTCCCCGGCCTCGCCGTCGCCCTCGCCCTCGCCCTCGCCGCAGGCGCGCTCGATGCGGGCGGCCAGGTCGACCAGCCTGGGGCACTCGAACAGCACCTGCAGCGGCAGCGTGATGCCGAACTCGCGGTTGATCCGGTGGACCAGGGCCACGGCTGTCAGCGAGTTGCCGCCGACGGCGAAGAACTCGTCCGCCACCGAGACGTCCTCGTACTTCAGCGCCTGCCCCCAGGCCTCGGCCAGCCACCGCTCGTGCCCGGTGCCCGGGGCGACGTACTCGCTGCGGGCGTCGGCCGTGCGGACGGCGTCGGAGGCGGCGAGGGCCTTGAGGTCGACCTTGCCGTTCGCGGTGAGCGGCAGGGCGTCCACGACCAGCACCCGGTTGGGGAGCATGTAGTCGGGCAGCAGGTTGGCCAGTTCGTCCTTGATGATCTCGGCCGGGCCCTTCATGTGGACGGTGTCCTCGTGCATGCCCTCGCTGCGGATCTGCTCCTCGCTCACCTTGCCGCCGAGGAAGAAGTACGACGGGCCGGGGGCGATGCCGCGGCCGGCGAAGATCTCGTCGATGCGGCGCGAAGCGGGCAGCGGGTGGCCGGACTTGGAGCTGTAGCCGGAGGACATGAAGCCCAGGCCCCGGCCGTTGCGCTGCAGGTGGTGCAGCTTGGTGCCGAGCGCGATGTACTCCAGCCACTCCTGCTCGGCGCGGCTGACGGCGGTGATGCCGAACGCGGCCCGGGCGTAGACGGACTGGTTGATCGCGATCACGTGCCGGGACTCCACCACCGCGTCCGAGACCCGCTCCAGGTCGCCGTCGGTGTACCGGTAGAGGCCGGCCGGCAGGCCTTCCACCCGGTCCCCGTGGACCTGGAGGTACAGCTCGGTGGACTCGGCGCGGGCCGCGCCGCCGCCCCGGGCGACCGTGAAGCCACCCAGGTAGTGGTCCTCCTCGGCGACGTCCAGCCGCTCCTTGACCGCCGGGTCGAGGCCGAGCGGGCGCACGTCCAGCCCGTACTCGGGCAGCACCTCCTCGAGGACGCCCAGCATGTGGCCGGTCTCGAACTCCAGCACCTCGCGGATATTGTTCTTGTACACCGGCTCGATGGCGCCGTGTTTGCCGGAGAAGTGCAGCGTCAGGTAGGCCTCCTCGCGGGTCTCGGCGGGCCCGATCCGGATCAGGCTGTGCTCGACGGGGTGGTAGTAGTACAGCCCGGCCGCGAGCCCGTCGAGGCCGCCGGTCTCCAGGTACAGCTGGGTCGCGTACAGCGCGCCCGGCGAGGCGTACGCGTACTTCGGCAGCAGCCGCTCCTCGCTGTGGAACTGGCCGAACCAGCGCAGGATGCGGCCGAGTTCGGGGAAGCTCAGCAGCTCCAGGTCCCGGCCGAAGGCGCCGGCCGGACGCGGGGCGAGCAGCGCGGCGAGGTCCTCGCGGGTGACCGGGCCGCCGTCGTAGAAGCGGTAGGTCTTGCGGGCGAAGGTCTCCCGGCGCTGGGCCTCGCTCTCGCGCCGCCCGGGCAGCTCGACCCGCTCGCGGCCGGCCAGCCGGGCCGGGTCGCGCACGCCGGGGTCGGACAGCTGTGCCTTGACCTGCAGCTTGCTGGCCTTGGACTGGTGGTGGCCGCCGTGGTTGCCCTGGTCCATCAGGGCGGCCTCGCGCGGGTTGAGCTCGACGCAGGCGACCAGGTTCCGGTGGCCGGTGCGCTCGTCGCCGGCGACGATCGCGGCCGAGCGGCGCACCCAGGTGTGTTCCTCGATCGCGCGGGCGATCTCGTCCAGCTCGACCCGGTAGCCGCGCAGCTTGACCTGGTTGTCGACCCGGCCGGCGAACTGGAGCGTGCCGTCCGCGTTCCACTGCGCGAGGTCGCCGGTGCGGTACAGCCGCTCGCCGGGCCTGAACGGGGACGGGACGAACCGCTCCTCGGTCAGCTCCGGCCGGTGCAGGTAGCCGCGGGCCAGCTGCACGCCGCCGATGTACAGCTCGCCGACGCCGTCGACGTCGACCGGCACCAGCTGCTCGTCCAGGATGTAGCACCGGGTGTTGTCGACCGGGCGGCCGATCGGCACCGAGCCGGCGCCGTCGCCCAGCTCGGCCGGGTCGACCAGGTGCGCGGTGGCGTTGATGGTGCACTCGGTCGGGCCGTACAGGTTGACCAGCTTCGCCCCCGGCAGGGCGTGGCCCAGATTGCGGGCGAGCCGCCGGGACAGCGCCTCGCCGCCGGAGAACAGCCGGGCCAGGCCGGCGCAGTCGGTGAAGCCCTCGGTGTCCAGCAGCGCCTGGAACAGGGTGGGCACGCACTGCAGCGCGGTCACGCGGTGCCGCCGGACGGCGGCGACCAGCGTCTCCGGGTCGCGGTAGAGGCCGGGCGTACCGGCCACCACGCGGGCGCCGATGGCCGGGGCGAGGATCTCCCACTGGGCGGCGTCGAAGCTCATCGGGGTCTTCTGCAGCACGGTGACCCCGGGGTCGAGGTGCCCGGCGTCGAGCATCCAGCGCAGCTGCGAGACCACCGCGCGGTGCTCGATCATCACGCCCTTGGGGCGGCCGGTGGAGCCGGAGGTGTAGATCACGTAGGCCAGCGACTCCGGCCGGACCTCCTCGGCGCGGGCCTTCTCGGCGTCGCTCCCCTCGGCGCCGCTCCCCTCCGCCGCGGCGCGGTTCGCCCGGGCGTCCTCGAAGGTGACGATCGCCGTCCCGGCCGGGGCCAGCGCGGCCAACTGCTCGCGCAGGTGTTCCTGGGTGAGCACGATCCGGGTGCCGCTGTCCTCGATCATGTAGCGGAGCCGGTCCTCGGGGTACTCGGGCGACAGCGGCAGGTAGCCGGCCCCGGCGTGCAGGACGCCCCAGACCCCGGCGACCAGCTCCACCGACGGCTCGACGTACAGGCCGACGCAGGTGTCGGCGCCGGCGCCCAGGCGGCGCAGCTCGGCGGCCAGCCGGCGGGCGGACTCGGACAGCTCCAGGAAGGTGAGGCCGTCGGCCTCGCTCTCGCCGACGACGGCCGTGGAATCCGGCCGGGTGCGCACCTGCCGGTCGAGCAGGGCGGTGAGCGAGGTGCCGACCGGGGCGCGGCGGGCGTGCGGGAGGGCGGGGGTGGCGGCGGAGACGGCGACGGACGGGGTGATGCGCATGAGAGCTGCCTTCGGTGCTTGGCTGGGTGCCCGGCGGGTTGCCTGGCGGAAAGGGGTCCCGGCGTCCTGCTCACCAGGAGCGCCGGTCATGGAATCCACCGTCGGCCGCCCGCTGTCCCATCTGCCTGAGGCAGCGGTCTGGACCTGTTCCGGCTCCGTCCCGGCTCCCGGGCCACCCGGTCCCGGTTCCGGCCCGGCCGGTCCCGGCTGTGTCCCGGGCGGGCATTCGCCCGTTCACGATCACGTAACCGACCGGAAGCGAACCGTAGGTAGCGTCGGCCGCATGACGGCATCACGCACTCGCCCCGAACGGCTCTGGCACCGGCCCTTCCGCAGGTCCGACCCCAGGTGCGCGGCGTCCGAGAGCCTGGCCGCCCGGCTGCCCGCGCTCACCGACGGCCCGTCCCGGGTCGCCCGGCCGCACCCGCACCCCAACCCACACCCGCACCACCCCAACCCGCAGCCGCACCCGCAGCACGGCCCGGCCGACCGGGTGCCGGACGCCCCGTCCCGGCTGTCCCTGCCGGACGGGACCGTGCTGCTGCTGCGCCCCGCCGGCCCGGCCGACAAGGCGGCGGCCCTGGCGATGCACGACCGCTGCTCCCCCGCCGCGCTGCGGCTGCGCTACCACGGACCGGTCCGCGACGCCGACCGCTACCTCGACCACCTGCTGGACGCCCGGCACGGCCGCAGCCTCGCCGTGGCCGCCCCGGACGGGCGGATCCTCGCCCTCGGGCACCTGATGTGGGACGACGGCGAGGCGGAGCTGGCCGTCCTGGTCGAGGACGCCTGGCAGCGCCAGGGGCTGGGCCAGGCCCTGCTGCGGCGGCTGTCGGCGACGGCCCGGGCGACCGGGATCGGGACGGTGTACGCGGTGACCCACGCCGCCAACAGCGGCCTGATCGCCGCGATGCGCCGGCTGGCCGCGCCGCTGGACTTCCGTGCCGAGGACGGAACCCTGGTGATCACGGCCACCCTGGGCGCCGAGGATCCGGCCGCCCGCACCCACCACCCGAGCCGCTGATCATTTCTTCACCAGATCCTTACCGGGGCACCCCGGGAACCCTGCGGAGCCGGTGGAGCGTCCTCAAGGGATGAGGAGTCCCTCCGTACACCGCCCTCCTTGACGGAGCGTCAGTACCCTGCGCCGGCCCGTCACAGCAGGCGGCGCGGGGTCCGGATCGTCCGGCCGGACGACGGAGTCGGTAGGCTGACTCCCGTCCCCGCCGCCCGACGGCCCGTTATCCGGTCCCGGGCGGTGCCGCAGCAAGGAGGAACCACTGAGCATGGCAGGCACCGAATCGGAGCCCACAGGCGCACGCGACGCCTCGCTGCCGGCCCGCGCCAAGATCGCGGTCACGGCCGGCAAGGTCGCCGCCGCCGTGTCGCGCAAGGCCGGACGCGGGAGCGGCTCGGTGATCGGCGGCAAGGTCGCCCTCAAGCTCGACCCCGACCTGCTCGCCACCCTCGCCGACCACCTCGATGTCGTCCTGGTCAGCGCGACCAACGGCAAGACCACCACCACCCGCCTGATCGCCGAGGCGCTGCGCGCCGCCGGCCCGGTGGTCTCCAACGCCCTCGGCGCGAACATGCCGGCCGGCATCACCTCCGCCCTGGCGGGCGGCAGCGACGCCCGCTTCGGCGTGATCGAGGTCGACGAGAAGTACCTGGCGATGGTCGCCCGCGACACCAGCCCCAAGGCGATCGCCCTGCTCAACCTCTCCCGCGACCAGCTCGACCGCGCCGCCGAGACCCGGATGATGGCCGAGAAGTGGCGCGAGGGCCTGCAGGACACCGAGGCCGTGGTCATCGCCAACGCCGACGACCCGCTGGTGACCTGGGCCGCCTCCTCCTGCAAGAAGGTGGTCTGGGTGGCCGCCGGGCAGGCGTGGAAGGAGGACGCCTGGTCCTGCCCCGCCTGCGGCGGTGTGATGCAGCGCCCCGGCGACGACTGGTTCTGCCAGGAGTGCGGCTTCCGTCGCCCCAACCCGCACTGGGCGCTCCAGGGCACCCACGTGATCGACCCGCAGCGCGGCGCCTGGCCGATCCAGCTGCAGCTGCCCGGCCGGGCCAACCTGGCCAACGCCACCAGCTCGGCCGCCGTCGCCGCCGTGTTCGGCGTCTCCCCGCAGGTCGCCCTGGAGCGGATGCGCTCGGTGACCGCCGTGGCCGGCCGCTACGACGTCGTCCAGTACCAGGGCCGGGACATCCGCCTGCTGCTGGCCAAGAACCCGGCCGGCTGGCTGGAGACCTTCTCGCTGATCGACGGCCCGCCTGCCCCGGTGATCCTCTCCGTCAACGCCCTCGACGCCGACGGCACCGACACCTCCTGGCTGTGGGACGTCGACTACGAGCGTCTCGCCGGGCACCCGGTCTTCGTGATGGGCCAGCGCAAGCTGGACCTGGCCGTCCGACTGGAGGTCGCCGGGCTGCAGTTCCACGTGGTGGACACCCTGGAGCAGGCCGTCCGGATGGCGCCGCCCGGCCGGATCGAGGCCATCGCCAACTACACCGCCTTCCAGCAGCTGCGGAAGGTCGTGGCCGGCTGATGCCGCGCCCGCACACCAGTCTTTTCGTGACGGAAGGCCTTCGAGGATGAGTGAGAGCAGCCTGCGCGTGGTCTGGGTCTACCCGGACCTGCTCAGCACCTACGGCGACCGCGGCAACGCCCTGGTCGTGGAGCGCCGGGCCCGCCAGCGCCATCTCAACGTGACCCGGATCGACGTCCGCTCCGACCAGGCGATCCCCACCAGCGGGGACATCTACCTGATCGGCGGCGGCGAGGACCGCCCGCAGCGGCTGGCCGCCGAGCGGCTGCGCGCCGACAGCGGCCTGGTGCGGGCCGCCGAGAACGGCGCGATCATCTTCGGCGTCTGCGCCGGCTTCCAGATCATGGGCCACGAGTTCATCAACGACCTCGGCGAGCGCGAGCCCGGCTTGGGCCTGCTCGACGTCTGGACCGCGCGCGGCGAGGGCGCCCGCTGCGTCGGCGACGTGCTCGCCGACGTCGACCCCCGGCTCGGCCTGCCGCAGCTGACCGGCTTCGAGAACCACCAGGGCGTCACCCACCTCGGACAGGGCGTCCAGCCGTTCGCCAACGTCACCGTCGGCCGGGGCAACGGCACCGGTGACGGCACCGAGGGCGCCTGGCGGGACACCGTCTTCGGCACCTACCTGCACGGCCCCGTGCTGGCGCGCAACCCCGCCGTGGCCGACATGCTGATCAAGCTGGCGCTGGACGTCAACGCCCTGCCGCCGGCCGACACCACCTGGTACGACGCATTGCGCGCCGAGCGAATCGCCGCCGCGACGCGCCCCGCGTAGTACGCCGGTACGCCCCGGCCGGGTGCCCGCGATGCGGTCACCCGGCCCGCGGGCGGCCCCGGACGTACGACAATGGGGCTGCCTACTGCACACCCTCCTCGGCAGCAGGCTGCACATCCACGTGGGGGCGCCGACGGCGCCGCTCCCACGTCGGCTCCTGCCCGGCCGGACCAGGGGCCGTATGCTCGACTTTACGGTCGGTTTCGGACGTTCTGTCCGGATCGACCGGTCCTTCACCCCACGGCCACTCCCCCGCCACCCCGGTGCGGGAGCGCCCCGTCACGGTGACGGCTCGTCGTCCCAGCCTGTAGTCCGGCCGTACCTCGGTTCTGCTCGGGAGTTGCAAAGCTAATGCGTATCGGAGTGCTGACCAGCGGCGGTGACTGCCCCGGACTGAACGCGGTGATCCGTTCCGTGGTCCACCGGGGGGTGGTCGACCACGGCGACGAGATCATCGGGTTCGAGGACGGGTGGCGCGGATTCCTCGAGGGCCACCACCGCCCCCTGACCCTGGACTCGGTGAGCGGCATCCTCGCCCAGGGCGGCACCATCCTCGGGTCCTCCCGGGTCCAGCCGAGCCACCTGCGGGACGGCGTCGAGCGCGCCAAGAAGTACTGCTCGGACCTCGGCCTGGACGCGGTCATCCCGATCGGCGGCGAGGGCACCCTGAAGGCCGCCAAGCTGATGAGCGACGCGGGCCTGCCGATCGTCGGCGTGCCGAAGACCATCGACAACGACATCGCCGCCACCGACGTGACCTTCGGCTTCGACACCGCCGTCTCGGTCGCCACCGAGGCCCTGGACCGGCTGAAGACCACCGCCGAGTCCCACCAGCGGGTCATGGTCGTCGAGGTCATGGGCCGGCACACCGGCTGGATCGCGCTCAACGCCGGCATGGCGGCCGGCGCGCACGCCATCGTCGTACCGGAACGCCCGTTCCACATCGACAAGCTCACCGCCGTCGTCCGCGAGCGCTTCGACCGCCAGAAGAAGTTCGCCATCGTGGTCTGCGCCGAGGGCGCCAAGCCCGAGCCCGGCACCATGCACTGGGAGGAGGGCAGCAAGGACATCTACGGCCACGAGCGCTTCACCGGCATCGCCACCCAGCTCTCCCGCGAGCTGGAGCACCGCCTCGGCAAGGAGGCCCGGCCGGTCATCCTCGGCCACACCCAGCGCGGCGGCACCCCGACCGCCTACGACCGGGTGCTCGCCACCCGCTTCGGCTGGCACGCCGTCGAAGCCGTCCACAAGGGCGCCTTCGGGCACATCACCGCGCTGCAGGGCACCAACATCAACCTGGTGCCGCTCGCAGAGGCCGTCGCCGAGCTGAAGACCGTCCCGCAGGACCGCTACCTCGAGGCCGAGACGGTCCTCTGACCGCTCGCCCGCCCGCCGAAGGCCCCCGGACCCCGCCGCCGCGTACGGTCCGGGGGCCTTCGCGCACCCGGCGGGCGTGCCCGCGCCCCGCCCTCCAGCGTGGCCGCAGCCGGCCTGCCTGGAACCCGGCATGACCTACACCTCGCTGCCCGAACTCCTCACCCGCGCCGACCTGGTGAGCCTGCACGTGCCCCTGCTGCCGTGTAGCCGCTCCGGTTGGCGGTGGTGGTCACGCGTCGGCCCGCGGGGCAGGGCCCCTGCCTCCGGTGCCGAACAGGGGGAAGGCCTCGGCGAGGATCGCTGCGAGGTGGCGCTCCTCGACCCCCGCCTCCCGGGCCGCCCGGATCCGAGCGGCAATGTCGCCGGGCAGACGGCCGGCGGGTGCCGACACCCAGCTGCCCGCGTCCTCGGGTCCCACGGAAACGCTGCTGGTCATGGACGCGCCCCCGAGGCCGGGATGAACTGAAGTCATGGACGTGGCGGCAGGTGTGGCCGACCGGCGGGCCCGACGGCCCGCGCTGGATCTCGTCACTACCGGCCTGTCCCACGCCCCGCGCCCGCCCAACCCTGAACCACCCGATCGGGGGCGATCAGGGCGACGCGCAGCACACCGCGACGTCATTGGCCACTTCTGCCGACCGGCTCCAGCAGCTCGATCACCGTCGGGAGCAGGCCGCCGAAAGCGTCCGAAGCCGGTGCCGGGGACGTCCAAGGGAAACCCTCGGGCCCAGCACCGGCTTTTGGTGGGTCTGCGCGCTCCGCCGATCCGCGGAGGGATCGGGAGGGCCCGGCCCGGCTGGGATCTGCGTTCCTAGGCTCGGGTCTCCTGTCGGTGGGTTCCGGCCGTCAGCGCCCAGATGACGAAGATGTCGATGGCGATCATGACCAAGGCCCAGAACGGGTAGTAGGGCAGCCACAGGAAGTTGGCGATCATGTTCAATCCTGCCGCGGTCACACCGAGTATCCGTGCCCACATCGCGCCGGTGAAGAGCAGGAAGCCCGCCACCACGATCACGAGGCCGAGGATGAGGTGCAGCCATCCCCAGCCGGTGACGTCGAACTTGTAGACGTAGTTGCCGGTGATCACATAGCGCTCATCGTTGACGATGGCGCCGATTCCCTCGAGGATCGCCATCGTTCCGCCGAAGATCATCATGCAGGCTGCGAAGAGGGTCCAGCCGCCCGCGAAGGGCTTCCGGCTGACTTGATTACCTTCCGACGCTCGGCTGACGTTGCTGGCCATGTTCGGCTCCTTGGGAGAGAAACCGTCGCCGTTTCCGTGCGACCTGGTCAGAGATCCGGCCTCCATTACCAAGTTGCCACGATCGCGACACGGCGGCTACTCGCGCACTGCCCCAGCCCTTCGTCGGGCCCGAGAGAACGATCACCGGGTCCACTAGTCGGAACCTGCACATCCTCCTGGCCTTCCGCGGGGCCCGGAGATGGTGGGTCACCCGATCGAGTCACTGCACCCGGGTGATCCACTCGGTCGGCCCACTGTCCGTGCGGGCAGTCCGGAGGTTGCCTACGGTCGGACCGGGCGGCCTTCGGACGCCCCGGTCTGGGCAGGCAGCGCAGACTGAAGCCCAGCGACACCTGGAGATGGCAGACATGCCCACCACCTCTGAGACGCCCGTTCTCGACACCCTCATGGCCATGACCGCCGATTCGATCGAGCGGTGCGGACTGGCCCCCGACATGCTGATCCTCACCCGCATCGCGGCGCTGGCCGCGATGGACGCACCTGCGCTCTCCTACCTCGCGCACCTCGAACCGGCGATGAAGGAGCACATGACAGCCAGTCAGCTGCAGGACGTGCTGGTCGCGATCGCGCCGATCGTCGGCACCGCCCGCGTGATGTCGGCCGCGACCCACATCACCGAGGCGCTCGGGGTCGCCATCGCGGTGGCCGACGCGGGAATCGAGAACCAGGGCGGCATGTAGCACGCCGCGACTGCGGTGCATGTCGTTCTTCAAACCGTTTGCCGTGGCGGTGATCCCGGACGGCGGAGGAACCGGTCAGCCGGCCGCCGCCCGGGGTGGGGGACGACCACGATCACGCAAGGGATCGGGTCGGAGTGAAGCACGGATCGCGAACCTGGGGGTGAAGTGCTCGAACTTCCACACCACCGCGCTGCGTTCGCTGACCCGGGCCGCGCTGCTGACCGGCCGCACCGCGCCCTCGAACGGGATGGCGACGATCGCCGAGTTTCAGTTCCGGCTTCCCCGGCGGCTGAGACGCGCATCTGCTCGAGCCAGAGCGCAACGCCGTGGTGGCGGGACAGCGGGATCGACCGAGGCCTTTGAGTCACCTCCAACACGTCAAAGGCGCCACCCCTGTTTGCGGCGCCGCGGTGAGAGGCTGGTCGTGTGGAGGAACCTCCCCTCGATGGCCCGGAATCCGCACTGTCCCGTCAAGTGCTGCGGGCAGCCCTGGCGGACCCTGGCCACCTGCCCGAACTGCTCGCCAATTTCGCCGTCCACCATCTCGGGCGGCGCGCCGGCGCCTCGGTCGCCCGCGCGCGCGACCAGCATCCCGACGCCGGTGACGCCGAGCTGTGCGTCATGGTGATCACACGGGGCCGGCGGGTCAGCCAGAGCGAGGGCGCATTCGTGGGCGGCCCGTTCATGGCGCTCGTCCCGCTCGCGTTCTGCAGCGCGCTGCTCACACAGAGCCGGATGATGCTGGAGTTGGCGGCGGTCGCGGGGCGGGAGCCCACCGATGGCGCACGGGCGGCTGAGCTGCTCGTGATCCAGGGCGTGTACCAGGACGAGGAGCAGGCCCGGGCCGCGCTCGAGGCCGCCGCGGCGACGCGAACCGATACCCCTCCCGGCCGTATCGCAGCCCTGTGGAGGGTGGTGAAACGGATGGCCTACCTGCTCGGCGTGGTTACCCCCGAGCAACGGCCGACGTCGACCGCCGCCCGCGTCGGGCAGTGGATCCTGCTCGCGGTGGTCCTCCTCATCGGACTGGTAGCCCCGCTGATCTGGTTGCCCTACCTCGGTTACTCCTACCACCGTGCGACCCAGGAACTCGGTAAGCGAGCCCGGGCGTACTACCACGGCGACGCCACCACCGCGCCGTCGGAGTCGGACCACGCCACCCGGGCCCGGCCCGCGCTCGTGGGCTCCGGCCTCAGGACAGTGCTCTCGCTGCTGCTGCCGATCGGTGCGGTGATGCTCGTGGTCGCCACCGACGCCAAGCTCGCGGGCAGCCGGTACCCGCTGCTCCTGGTCGCGCTGGTCACGCTGTCCGGTGTAGTCGGTGCGCTCTGGTACCTGCGCCACCGACACGTGCGCCGACCGGCGGACTGACCCCGCTGCACCGGGGTGGGCGGGGTCCCGTGTACCACCGGCTGCAGACGCGGCTCACCCGCGTGGCGTTTCCACCGCGCCGGATGCCGTCGGCGTCCGCGATGATCGGAGGAACACCTCCCCGCCGGCTGTGGGGCGGCCCTGCGATTCCCGTCACCCGGCAGGGGCTCGGCGCCGCGTGACCGCAGAAACCGCTGCCGCGCCCGGAGGGCCGACACCGACAGGACGGTCGGAGCTTCGCGACCCAGGGTCGCCTGACCGGTTCTCCCGGCGGGCCGGACGCCGAGGAGACGGTACGCCATGCCCGCCGAGCCCGCTGCCCCGCAGGACCCCTTCGCGGTCGTCCGCAGCCGCGAGTACGTCGCGCTGCTGGTGATGGCGGCCGTGCTGGGCGTGCCGATCTCGGCCGCTGCGTACGGCTTCCTCGCCCTCGTCTCCGAACTCCAGTCCCTGGTCTACGACGACCTGCCCAAGGGCCTCGGCTTCAGCGGAACGCCGAACTGGTGGGCCGTGCCCGTGCTCGCCGTCTCCGGCGTCCTGGTCGCCCTCACCATCCGGCAGCTTCCCGGGCGAGGCGGGCACGAGCCGGCCGACGGGCTCAAGACCGGCGGCATCCCATCCGTGGCCACGGTGCCCGGGGTCGCCCTCGCCGCGATCGCCTCGCTCAGCCTCGGCGTCGTCCTCGGCCCGGAGGCCCCACTGATCGCGCTCGGCGGCGGCCTGGCCGTCGGCGCGATCCGACTGCTCAAACGCGACGCCCCTCCCAACGCCCTCGCCGTCATCGGCGCGGCGGGCAGCTTCGCGGCGATCAGCGAACTCCTCGGCTCGCCCATCCTCGGCGCGTTCCTGCTGATGGAGGCCTCCGGCCTGGCCGGGCCGATGCTCGGCGTCGTCCTGGTGCCCGGCCTGCTCGCCGCCGGCATCGGCTCGCTGATCTTCACCGGCCTGGACTCCTGGACCGGCCTGGGCACCTACTCCCTGTCGCTGACTCACGTACCACCCGCCGACCGGCCCACCCTCGCCGCGTTCGGCTGGGCGGTCCTCGCAGGCCTCGCCGCCCCGGTCCTCGGCGAGGTGATCCGCCGCTTGGCCCTGCGCCTGAGAACACACGTCGAGCCGCGAAGGGTGCCGATCACCGCGCTGATCGGCGTGCTCATCGGAGTACTCGCCCTGCTCTACACCAGCATCACCGACAAACCGATCTCCGGAGTGCTGTTCTCGGGCGAGAGCACCATCGGCCCCCTCCTGGCCGACCAGGCCGGCTACTCGGTCGGCACACTGCTGTTGCTGGTCGTGTTCAAGTCGCTCGCCTACATCGCGTCGCTCAGCGCCTTCCGCGGCGGCCCGGTCTTCCCGTCCCTGTTCGTGGGCGGCGCGGGCGGCCTGGCCATGTCCCACCTGCCCGGCCTCGACACCACCACGGGCTTCGCCATCGGGGTGGGCGCGCTGAGCGTCGCCATGCTCAAACTCCCGATGACCTGCGTCCTGCTGGCCACCCTGCTGCTCGGCTCCCAGGGGCTCACCGTGATGCCACTGGTGATCGTCGCGGTGGTGGTCTCCTACGTAGGGACCCAAAGACTCGCGGGACGGGCGACCGGTGCCACCGTCAAACCCGGGCCCCCGGGGACGCCCGCCCCCTGACACATCCGCGGTCGGTTGACGACGACCCCGACAAAGCGGTCCCGGGCTGCTTACCCCTCGTCATCCCGACGGCCGTGGCCGGCCGGTGCCGTCGTCGGTGTCCGCGCCGCCGGGAGGCGGGGCGAAGTCGGGGAAGACCGGCCGATTACCCCGGTTGAGTCCCACGTTGACGGCGCCCAGGATGACGCGCGCGGCGATGCCGACGAAGACCAGGTCCCCGAGCATCTGCAGGACGACCAGCGCTCTGGCCGCCTCGCTCTTGGGGACGATGTCGCCGAAGCCCACGGTGGAGAGCACCGTGACGGTGAAGTACACGGAGTCCATCCGCGTCAGGGGGTCCGTGAAGGACCCGGATTGGCTCCGCGCCGCGAGGTAGTAGGTCGTCGCGAACAGGAGGATGAACAGCGGGACGCTCGTGGCCAGCGCCTCGATGGCTTTGAGCCGAGGGTAAGGGGACCGGATGATCGACCGTGTCTGCCAGGCGACGAGCGCGGACACCATGAGCAGCCCGGCGATGAGACCCACCGCCGTGGCCGCCCCGAAGGGCTCGTCCAGCGGCAGCAGAAAGTACGCCGCCACCAGGATGGCCGCGGTCAGCACCGACCGCATGAGTACCCACAGGAGGAGAACGCGGCGCTTGCGCTTGGACATATCCTCCGGCCCGGACGGTCGCCTCATGCCGGTTCCCGTGAGCCCCAGGACCGGAATGTCAGTCGGTCGATCCTCATAGAAGCCAGCATGCAGACTCCGCACGGCTTTCCGGGATTGCCGCCGGTGTGTTCCCGGCCGATTCCTCCGACCGGTAGGCCACGACCTTGCTCGATCCCCAGCACAGCCTGGTCACCAGCCGCCAGGCCTACCGCCCGCAACGTCGCCGACTTCGCCGCCGGGCGGCGCAGTGAGGACACCCTCCTCCCGGCCTACGGGACTGACCTAGCCGTCCTGGCCGAGTGCCTCGCGGTACCACGCGGCGGCCTGCGGGAGGCGGGCGAGCGGGCCGGGGCCGGGCGGGCAGGCGGCCAGGCGCCAGATGTCCTCGCTGCGGTACCAGTGGTCGCGGACGATCATGCCGAACTGGCGCTCGGAGACCCGACCGGGCACGGCGGCCAGCAGTCGGCGGCACTCGTCCCACGGGACGTCCGGCACGTCCGGGCCGTCCAGGGCGGGCAGCAGGCCGAGGGCGGCCAGGGCCGCGAGCAGGTCACCGGAGCGGACCGGGTCGGGGTGGGAGGCGTGGTGGACACCGGGCGGGACGGCGTGGTCGTCCAGGGCGAGCGCGGTGACCAGCCGGGCCAGGTCGGTGCGCTCCACCACCGAGAGCCGGGCCGCGCCGCCCGCCCAGCGCACCGGCACCCGGCGGACCAGCTCGGCCAGGGCCGGCACCACCCAGCGGTCCCCCGCCCCGGTCACCAGCCCGGGGCGCAGCACGTACGCGCCGGCGTCCAGGGCGTGGCGCTCGCCGAGCAGCCGGGTACGGCTGGCCTCGGACACCGGGGCGGGCGACACCTCGTCCACCGCGATGCCCGCGTGCGGGCCCTCGCCGTACACCGCGGCCGTCGAGAGGTGGACGATCCGGCGCACCCCGGCGCGGGTGGCGGCCGCCATCAGCGCGGCCGTGCCCCGGACGTTCGCCGCCTCGCACTCCTCGGCGCAGCCGTCGACCCGGGAGGCCAGGTGGACCAGCACTCCGGCGCCCTCGCAGAGCTCCGCCAGGACCGCCCCGTCGGTGAGGTCGCCCGGCACCCAGGTGGTGCCGGGGGCGGGGTCCTCCGGCACCCGGCGGGCCAGCGCGCGCACCGGTACGCCGCGCGCCGCGAGGGCCGCCAGGACCCCGGAGCCGATGAAACCGGTCGCCCCGGTCAGCGCGACGGTGGTCCGCGCCGCGGCTCCCCGTTCCGTCGCCGCCGTGTCTGCTTCCGTCGCCGTACGTGGCTCCGTCGCCATGTCTGGGCCTCCCTGCCGACCGGCCGGTCAGTCTAGCCAGCGGGCCGTCCGGTGGGCAGACACCCCGTACGGAGGGGGGTGGGGGCACAGCCCGTGGTAAGGCCCACCTAGGCTGTAGGCCAAGCAAAAGGGGCGAACCGGACCCGCACCGGGGGCCACGAGGACGGAAAGCAGGACCCGCCGATGGGCGACGGAATGTCAGGCATGCACCACCACGGCGGGATGACCCAGCTAGGACCGTTCACCTTCTCCAACGTCTGGACCTGGTCCCCGGACTGGGTGTTCCTGCTCGGCGGCCTGGTCGCCCTGGGGCTCTACGCGGCGGGCGTGGTCCGGCTGTACCGGCGCGGCGACCGCTGGCCGATCAGCCGGATGGTCGGCTGGGCGGTCGGCGTCGGCACCCTGCTGCTGGTCACCTGCAGCGGGCTGAACGACTACGGCATGGTGCTGTTCAGCGCGCACATGATCCAGCACATGGTGCTCTCCATGCTGACGCCGATCCTGCTGCTGCTGGGCGCCCCGATCACCCTGGCGTTGCGCGCGCTGCGCCCGGCCGGCAAGGGCCGCCCGCGCGGGCCGCGCGAGCTGCTGGTGGCGCTGCTGCACAGCCGGTACGTCCGGATCATCTCGCACCCGGCGTTCACCATCCCGCTGTTCATCGCGAGCCTGTACGGGGTCTACTTCACCCCGCTGTTCGACTTCCTGATGCAGTACCGCCTCGGGCACATCTTCATGATGGTGCACTTCCTGTTCGCCGGTCTGGCCTTCTTCTGGCCGATCATGGGCGTGGACCCGGGCCCGCACCGGCCCGGCCACGTGATGCGGATCATCGAGCTGTTCATGGGGATGCCGTTCCACGCCTTCTTCGGCGTGGCGGTGATGATGGCCAGCCACCCGCTGGTCACCACCTTCACCACGGAGGGGTCGCCGCCCGGGACGAAGCTGCTGGAGGACCAGAAGCTGGCGGGCGGCATCACCTGGGCGTTCGGCGAGATCCCGACCGCGATCGTGCTGATCGCCCTGGTCTACCAGTGGATGGGCTCCGAGCAGCGGCAGGCCCGCCGCCGCGACCGCGCCGAGGACCGGTCCGGCGACGCCGAGCTGGAGGCGTACAACGCCTACCTGGCCTCACTGCACAAGCGCGACCGGCGACCGGGGGCGGGCGCGGTCCCGGGTGCGCCGGGCGCCTCGACGGCTCCCTCGACTACGGCGGCTCCGGCCGCTTCGGCAACTCCGGCGGCCGAGGCGGGCTGAGCACCCGCGCCGCTCCGGAACCCCCGCTCCGGAACCCCCGTTCCCGGGAACCCCCGCTCCATCTCCGGAACGGGGGTTCCGCCGTTCCCGGGCCGGGCGCCGGAACGGTGGTTCCGCGGTACGCGTTCGAACGGATATGCACGTCCTGCTGATCGGCGCCGTCCTGCTCTGCGGGTACGTCCTGCTCTGGCTGCTCGGTTTCCTCGGCTTCGCACTGCTGCACCGGCGCCGCCGGCCCGTGCCGGTCGGCTCCGACTTCCTGGTCGTCCTGGGCGCGGCGCTGGACGGCTGTGAGCCCGGGCCCACGCTGGCGGCCCGGCTGGACGCCACGCTGGAACGATTCGCCGCCGAGGAAGCCGCCGGGTACGCCCCGCTGGTCCTGGTGACCGGCGGCAAGGGCCCGCACGAGCAGTGCACCGAGGCCGCCGCGATGGCCCGCTACCTGATCGCCCGGGGCGTCCCGGCCGAGCGGATCCGGCGCGAGGAGCGGGCCGTGAACACCACCGAGAACCTCCGGTTCAGCGCCGCCCTGATGGCCGCCGAGCGCCCCGGCTACCGGTGCACGGTGGTCACCAGCGGCTTCCACGCCGTCCGCTCCGCGCTCGCCGCCCGCCGGGCCGGTGCGACCGCCGAGGTGCTCGGCGCGGACGGACCGCTGGCGCACGGCCCGTACCTGCTGCTGCGGGAGGCCGTCGGTACCGCGCTGACCCTGCTCGGCCGCATCTGAGCCGGAGACCGGCCCCCGGCCGAGGGCCGGAGGCCGGGGGAACGCGGGGCCGGGGACGCGGGGAGGCCCCCGGGTCCGCTCGCACGGACCCGGGGGCCTCCCGGTGGTTCAGCTCGGCTCGGCTCGGCTCAGTGCAGAGCCCGACCGGGTTCAGCCGAGGCTGGCGAGCGCCTCGTTGAGGGTCTTCGACGGGCGCATCACGGCCGCGGCCTTGGCCGGGTCCGGCTGGTAGTAGCCGCCGAGGTCGACCGCCGAGCCCTGGACGGCGATCAGCTCGTCCACGATGGTCTGCTCCTGCTCGGTCAGCGTCTTGGCCAGGCCCTCGAAGGCCTGGGCGAGCTCGGCGTCGGCGGTCTGCTTGGCCAGCTCCTGGGCCCAGTAGGTGGCCAGGTAGAAGTGGCTGCCGCGGTTGTCGATGCCACCGAGGCGGCGGCTCGGCGACTTGTCCTCGTTGAGGAAGGTGCCGGTGGCGCGGTCCAGGGTGTCGGCCAGCACCTGGGCGCGGGCGTTGCCGGTGGTGGTGGCCAGGTGCTCGAAGCTGGCGGCCAGCGCGAAGAACTCGCCGAGGCTGTCCCAGCGCAGGTAGTTCTCCTTGACCAGCTGCTGGACGTGCTTCGGGGCGGAGCCGCCGGCGCCGGTCTCGAACAGGCCACCGCCCGCCATCAGCGGGACGACCGACAGCATCTTGGCGCTGGTGCCCAGCTCCAGGATCGGGAACAGGTCGGTCAGGTAGTCACGCAGCACGTTGCCGGTCACCGAGATGGTGTTCTCGCCGCGGCGGATGCGCTCCAGCGAGAACTTGGTGGCCTCGACCGGGGACTTGATCTCGATCTGCAGGCCGGTGGTGTCGTGCTCCGGCAGGTAGGTCTTGACCTTCTCGATCAGCACCGCGTCGTGGGCGCGGGTCTCGTCCAGCCAGAACACCGCCGGGTCGCCGGTGGCGCGGGCGCGGGAGACGGCCAGCTTGACCCAGTCCTGGATCGGCAGGTCCTTGGTCTGGCAGGCGCGGAAGATGTCGCCCGGCTGGACGGCCTGCTCCAGCACCACGTTGCCGTCGGCGTCGACCAGGCGGACGGTGCCGGCGGCCTCGATCTCGAAGGTCTTGTCGTGCGAGCCGTACTCCTCGGCCTTCTGCGCCATCAGGCCGACGTTCGGCACCGAGCCGATGGTGGCCGGGTCGAGGGCGCCGTTGGCGCGGCAGTCGTCGATGACGGCCTGGTACACGCCGGAGTAGCTGCTGTCCGGCAACACGGCGAGGGTGTCGGCCTCCTGGCCGTCCGGGCCCCACATGTGGCCGGAGGTGCGGATCATGGCCGGCATCGAGGCGTCGACGATGACGTCGCTCGGCACGTGCAGGTTGGTGATGCCCTTGTCGGAGTCGACCATGGCCAGGGCCGGGCCCTCGGCCAGCTCGGCCTCGAAGGAGGCCTTGATCTCCGCGCCGTTCGGCAGCGCGTCCAGGCCGGCCAGGATGCCGCCGAGGCCGTTGTTCGGGTTCAGGCCGGCGGCGGCCAGCGCAGCGCCGTGGGCGGCGAAGGTCTTCGGGAAGAAGACGCGCACGACGTGGCCGAAGATGATCGGGTCGGAGACCTTCATCATGGTGGCCTTGAGGTGCACCGAGAACAGCACGCCCTCGGCCTTGGCACGGGCCACCTGGGCGGCCAGGAACTCGTTGAGGGCGGCGGCGCGCATCACGGAGGCGTCGACGACCTCGCCGGCCAGCACCGGCACCTTCTCGCGTAGCACGGTGGTGGTGCCGTCCTCGCCGACCAGCTCGATGCGCAGGGCACCGTCGGCCGCGACCACGGCGGACTTCTCGGTGGACCGGAAGTCGTTCTCGCCCATGGTGGCGACGTTGGTCTTGGAGTCGCCCGTCCAGGCACCCATGCGGTGCGGGTGGGTCTTGGCGTAGTTCTTGACCGACAGCGGCGCGCGGCGGTCCGAGTTGCCCTCGCGCAGGACCGGGTTGACGGCGCTGCCCTTGATCTTGTCGTAACGGGCGCGGACGTCCTTGTCCTCGTCGGTCTGCGGGTCGTCCGGGTAGTCCGGCAGGGCGTAGCCCTGGGCCTGCAGCTCGGCGACGGCGGCCTTCAGCTGCGGCACGGAGGCCGAGATGTTCGGCAGCTTGATGATGTTGGCGCTCGGGGTCTTGGCCAGCTCACCCAGCTCGGACAGGGCATCGCCGATCCGCTGCGCCTCGGTCAGACGCTCCGGGAAGCTCGCGATGATCCGCCCGGCCAGGGAAATGTCGCGGGTCTCCACCCGTACACCCGCGGTCGAGGCATACGCCTGGACCACCGGCAGGAACGAGTAGGTCGCCAGGGCCGGAGCCTCGTCGGTGTGCGTATAGATGATGGTCGAGTCAGTCATCGGTACTCCGCTTCACGTCTCCAACGTCTTGACGTCAAGATATCTCGTCACGGGCCCCTCGCTCCACCGCCCCCCGCCCCGGAGCGCACGCCGGTCTCCCCGAGGGCGCTCCCGCGGCCGTGACCAGGGGCAGAATCCACGGTCGTCCGAGCCGGGACGCACGGCAAACGGAGCACCATCCGCCGGCGGTGTCGTCCATCCGGGTGAGCCGAACGTCAGGAGTGCGTCAACGCACCACCCCATTCGGTCAACGCTGCGTCAGGACCGGCGACCCCCGGGGCGAACCGCCCTAGCGTCGAGGAAGCAGTTCCGGCAGGAACCACCACCCCACCCGGGAGCATCCGCATGGCCCGCGTCGTCTGGCACGTACCGGTCACCACCTCCGGCACCGGCAGCACCACCGCACTCCGCCTCTTCCGCCTGCGCGACGGCCGCCGCTGTGCGGTCGGATTCTCCAGCCCCGAAGCCCTCGCCGCCCTCCTCGGACCGGACCAGGCCCACACCGAACTCGGCGAACCCGCCCTGCGCGGCCTCACCGCCCCGCTCGGGGTGACCACCCTGGTCCTGGACCCGAGGCTGGTCGCCCCGCCCGTCTCCACCCCCGCCGCACCGCCCGCCCCGGCCCCGACCGCTCAGCTCCAGCACCGGTGACGGCCCCGCTCCAGCTCGTCCCGGGAGGCCTGGCCCCCGACAGCCACCTGCGGCCGGCCCGGTCCCTGCACGCGATCGCCCGGGTCAGCCACGGCCCGGTCCCGCTGGACTTCGACCGGCTCGCGGCCGAGTTCCCGGCCGTCCAGAGCGGCCTCGCCCTCGCCGGCGAAGCCGACCTGGAGCTCCGGCTCGCCTGCACCGGCCCGGAGGAGTTACGGACGATCGCCGCCGCCCTGCACCGCGCGGGCGCTGCCAGCGTCCGCATCGACCTGGTCCTGCGCGCCCTCACCCCGACGCCGGTGACCCTGCGGCCGGTGCCGTGAGGAGCGTGTTCACTCCTCGCCAGGGCGCGGGTCCGGGTTGATCGCCTGGCCGTCGACGGGCTGGCCCCAGGTGTCGTCGCCGAGCGCGTCGACGCAGTAGCCGCTGCCCTCGACGTGCCCGCCCGCACCCCGGCACTGCTCGGCGGTGACGTCCCGGAGCCCGGTCGCCGACGCCGGAACAGCCGCGGCGGCGACCGTGGCACCGGCGGCGCTGGTGAGCAGGACGGTGGTGAGCAGGACGGTGGTGGGCAGGACGGCGGACGCGGTCGTGACGGCCACCCGGGCCAGGCGTGAGCGGTTCATGCGGACCACCACAGCACGGCCACACGCCCCCGGCGACCACAGGAGCCCGCCCGGGTGGCCGGCCGCGTGGCCGGCGGGGTGGCCGCCGGGCACGGCCACCCCGGCGGGCTACCCGCGGGCCAGCGCCCCGATCGCCGCGAGCAGCAGCGCCGAGCCCAGCAGCAGTCCCGCCGTGACAGGCTCGCCCAGGAACAGCACGCCGATCACCGCCGCCGTCGCCGAGCAGCAGGTGCGCGCCGAGGCTGGTGAGCACCGGGCCGGCGCCGATGGTGATCAGGGTGCCCAGCCCCAGGCCCGCGTAGCGCACGGAACCGAAGTAGGCGCACTGGCTGACCGCCAGGCCGAGCCCGGTCAGCACGGCGGCTCCGGGCCGGGCGGCTCCGGGCCGGGCGGCTCCCCGCTCGGCTTGGCGTTCGCCGGTCGGCAGCAGGGCCAGGCAGAGCGCCGCGACGCCGAAGCGCCAGCAGGAGACGGCCACCGGGCCGAGGCCGCTGGTGCGCATCAGCAGCGCGGCCACGGCTCCCCCCACGCCCCAGGCGACGGCGGCGGCGGAAATGGACAACAGGCCGTGCCGGAAGGGCACGGCGGTGTACGAGGTCATGCGTCGGTACTCCACGATGAATGGCCGGTTCAGGTCCGCTGGGTGCGCGGGCGGCAGTCATCGCCCCGCCTGCGGGCGGAATCCCGCCGAGCCGGGGTGGGTGGAGTGGGCCGCCCGCTAGCGGGCCGGCGGAGGGAGGATCACGTGACGCATGGGCCCAGCGTACGCCGTTGGTGCCCGTGATCTTCCGCCGGTCCGGCCGCGCGACGTACCGTCGGCCGTGAACGGAACGCCCCTGTTGACGGCCCCTCGGCGAAGGAGCAGAACGCGATGGACCAGCTGACGTACGACGAGGTCGAGGCCGCCGGGCAGCGGATCGCCGGGCGGGTGCGCCCGGTGGCGGTGGCGCCCGGGGACGACGGCGGACGGACCTGGCTGGCGCTGGAGTTCCTGCAGCACACCGGCAGCTTCAAGGCGCGCGGTGCGCAGAACTTCCTGCTCGCGCACGCCGGGGCGGGCACCCTCCCGGACGCCGGGGTCACCATCGCCTCGGGCGGCAACGCCGGGCTGGCCTGCGCCTGGGCGGCGCGCGAACTCGGCGTCCGGGCAACGGTGTTCCTGCCGGAGACGGCGTCCCCGGTGAAGCTGGCGCGGCTGCGCTCCTACGGCGCCGAGGTACGGCTGACGGGCCGCGAGTACGCGGAGGCGCTGGCGGCGTGCGAGGAGTTCGCGGCGGGCAGCGGGGCGCTGGCCTCGCACGCGTACGACCACCCGCTGATCGCCGCCGGCGCGGGGACCGTCCTGGCGGAGATCCGCGCCCGAGTGCCCGGGCTGGACACCGTGGTGGTGTCGGTGGGCGGCGGCGGGCTGTTCGCCGGCGTGGCCGTGGCGGCGCGCGAGCACGGCATCCGGGTGCTCGCCGTGGAGCCGACCGGCAGCCGCGCCCTGAACGCCGCGCTGGCGGCGGGCCGCCCGGTGGACGTGCCGGTGTCCTCGGTGGCCCAGGACGCCCTCGGCGCCCGGCGCGCCACCGCGCTGGCCGTCGGCGCCGCCGGGCACGAGGGCGTCCGCTCCGTCCTGGTGGACGACGAGGCCATCGTGCGCGCTCGCCGGCAGCTGTGGGACGAGCGCCGGATCGCCGTCGAGTACGCGGCCTCGACCGCCCTCGCCGCCCTCGGCCAGGCCGACGGCGAGCGCATCGCCGTCCTCCTCTGCGGTGCCAACACCGACCCGTCCGACCTGGTGGACCGGGTGTAGGCGGGTCCGGACGCGATCGGCGGACCCTCCCATCGGGCCGGTCGGCCGGTCGGCTGGCAGCTGGTCGGCTGGTCGGCTGGCGGGCCGCCGGTCCGGGCCCACCGGCCGCCTGTGGTCAGAAAGTTGGGCTACCGGCGAGAGCCGGCCTCGCCCGGCACGGGCCGCCGCTCGCTCGCGCGCGGGCCGGCGGCGGGCTGCCAGGAGTCCGGGATCCGCGGGAACTGGTAGGCCCAGCGGTGGAAGACGAACCGGGCGGCGACGAAGCCCACGCCCAGGCAGACCCCACCGCCGACCGCGTCCAACCAGAGGTGGTTCGCGGTGGCGATGATCACAGTCAGCGTGAACAGCGGGTACAGCAGTCCCAACGCCCGCAGCCAGGCCCGCCTGGCCAGGTAGAACACCGTCAGCCCGCACCAGAGCGCCCAGCCGAAGTGCATCGACGGCATTGCGGCGTACTGGTTGGAGATGCTCGCTCCCGCGCCCGAGGCCAGCGAGCCCCAGGTGTGGTGCGCGGTCACCGTGTCGATGAAGTCGGGCAGCATCCGCGGCGGGGCCATCGGGAAGACGTAGTAGCCGACGAGGGCGATGCCGGTGCCTCCGGCCAGCGCGGTGCGGACCGCCGGGTACCGGCCGGGGTGGCTGCGGTAGAGCCAGACCAGGACGGCGATGGTGATGATGAAGTGCAGTGTGGCGTAGTAGTAGTTCATCCCGACGATCATCCAGGTCACCGAGTCGATGCCGTGGTTGACCGAGCGCTCGAAGGCCAGGCCGAGGCTCCGCTCCAGGTCCCACACCAGGTTCGCGTGCGCCTTGGCGGTCTCGGCGTGCTGCGGCACCGCGTTGCGCACAAGGTTGTAGACCCAGTAGCTGATCCCGATGAGCGCCAACTCGAACCAGAGGCGCGGCCGGACCGGACGGAGCCGGCGGGCGGCGATCCGGCCGCGCAGCGTGCGCGGACCGTCCGGCGCGGCGAGGCCGCCCGTCCCGCCCGTCCCGCCCGTCCCGTCCGTCCCGTTCGCCGCCCCGCCGGGTGACTGCCCCTCGAATTGGGGGGAACTACCGCTGGGGTAAGGCGAGTTGTGCTCGGCACCGGATGCGTGGCTGTCGGTCGGTAACCTCATGGGTAAGAAGTCTGCCAGACGATCCGTGACCGTCCGATCATCCACTCGGCGGGTTTTCGTCACCGGCCGTACGCCCGCAGTGGTACGGGACTTCACCGCCGAGCCGATCGCACCGATCCCCCGTCCGCTCCGCCAGCGGACCTCATTTCCGCCGTATTGCACAGCATTTCACACCAGGTCACGGCCATCGCGACCGGCTCGCCCGCGACTTGACGACGGGAAGGGTCTCCACGCTCCGTTCACGCCTCCCGACAGCAATCCGCACTTCCCCTTTCGGGCCCGGATGAGTAAGACTGGAGTACGGACCGGGCGGGGGCAGGTCCGTCCGGATCAGGGATCCACCTCCGCCATGTCCGCATTGTCCATCCGGCTTGCCGGTTATGCGAGAAAAGGTGACGCGGTGACGAACCCCTTCGAGGACCCCGAGGCCAACTACCTGGTTCTGGTGAACGACGAGGGCCAGCATTCGCTCTGGCCGGTCTTCACGGAAATTCCGGCCGGGTGGCAGCAGGTGTTCGGCGAGGCCGGACGCCAGGAGTGCCTGGACTACATCGAGAACTCCTGGACCGATATGCGTCCGAAGAGCCTCATCTCGGCCATGGAGCAGTAGCTTCCGGCCCGGCCCGAAGAAATTCAGCTTGCAGTACCGGCCACGGCCGGTAGCAACGGGGAGAAAGCCATGGAGCACGGCGGGCACTACACGGTTGTCTGCACTCGATGCGGTTTACGACTCGGGGACGACGGGCTGATCTCGGCCTGCCCCGGGTGCCGTGACAATTCACTGCTGCGGACCGAGTACACCGCCGGCTCACTGGCTGACGCGGTCGCGGCCGCCCCGGCGGCCTCCGGCCTCTTCCGCTACCGCGACTGGCTCCCGGTGATCCGTGAGGTGCCCGGGGCGAGCCTGCCGGCGGTGCACCGATGTCGCGGTCTCGGCGCCGCCCTGGGACTCAGCGACCTCTGGATGGCCTTCAGCGGCTACTGGCCGGAACGCGGCTGCCGCATGGACTCCGGAACCTTCAAGGAACTGGAGGCCTTCTCCGTCCTGGGCCGGGTCCCGCAGGACGCGGGCATCATGGTCGTGGCCTCCGCCGGGAACACCGCGGCCGCGTTCGTCCGGGCCACCGAACAGTTCGACTTCCCCTGTGTGCTGGTGGTCCCCGAGCGCGCCCTGCCCGGCCTGGCGCTCGCCGGAACCGGCCCGCAGGTGCGGATCGTCGCCGTCAAGGGCGGCGGCTACAACGACGCCATCACCTACAGCCAGGGCATCCTGGCCACCGGCGCACCCTTCTTCCCCGAGGGCGGAGTCCGCAACGTCGCCCGGCGCGACGGCCTCGGCGTGGTCATGCTGGCCGCGTACGAGCGACTGGGCCGACTGCCCGACTACTACGTCCAGGCCGTCGGCAGCGGCACCGGCGCGATCGCCGCGCACGAGGCGGCCCGGCGGATCGCCGCCACCACGGGCGGCACCCCGCCGCGCACCCTGCTCTGCCAGAACACCGGCTTCGCCCCGCTGCACCGGCTCTGGCTCCAGGAGCGCGCCGGCGCGGCCGAGTCGCTGCCGTCTCCCACTCCGGTTCCTCCCGTTGCTGCGACTCCGGCTCCCACGCCGGTCTCGGCGCCGACTCCGCTCTCGCGTCCGGTCGCGCCGTCGACCGTCGACGTCCACGCCCCCGAACTCGTCAACGCGACACCGCCGTTCGGGGTCCGCGGCGGCGTCCGAGACCTGCTGGCCGACACCTCGGGCGAGGTCCTGCTGGCCGACACCCCGGCCGCGCTCGCCGCGGCCGCGCTGTTCGAGGAGACCGAGGGCATCGACATCGAGCCGGCCGCCGCCGTGGCGGTGGCCTGCCTGCGACGCGCGGTGGCCGAGCGGCGGATCCCGCGTGACGCGCGGATCCTGCTCAACATCACCGGTGGCGGCCGCCGCCGCGCCCGCGCGGAACGCGAAGGCAGCGCCCAGCTCCCGAACGCCTCCCTCGTCGGGGCCGAGGACGACCCGGCGGTCACGGCAGCCATGCTGCTCGACTCGCTGGCCCGGTGACGGCGAGCCCGACCGGGCGCTGCCCCCCCCATCCAAGCCTCACACCGCCCCAGGCGCCGCCCCGGCGCCGCGAGGGCGGTCACACACGTGCGCCGCCCGACCGCCCGGCCGGGCAGCGTTGGAACCTTCGGGCCGACGGCCCGGGGCGATCCCAGACGAACCGGAGTTCCAGCACATGTCGCCTTCCCAGCCCGAGTACCTGCCCCTGCTTTCCGGCCAGGCCGGAATGTGGTTCGCGCAGCAGCTGGACCCGGCCAGCCCTGCCTACCAGGTCCACGAGTACGTGGAGATCCACGGGCCGGTCGACCCGCAGCTGTTCGAGCGCGCCCTCCACCGGGCCGTCCTCGACTGCCAGACGCTGCGTCTGCGACTGGTGACGGGCGGTCAGGATCTGCGCCAGTTCGTCGAGCCCGACCCGGCCTGGCGGTTCGTCCCGGTCGACGTCAGCAGTGAGGCCGACCCGTGGGAGGCGGCGCTGAGCTGGATGCGCACCGAGTACCTCCGGCCGTACGACCTGGAGACCGGCCCCGCCTGCGCCTTCGCCCTGATCCGGCTGGCGCCCGACCACTACATCTGGTCGCTGCGGGCCCACCACGCGATGGGCGACGGCCACAGCGGCCCGCTCTTCGCCGCCCGGGTCGCGGAGGTCTACAGCACCTGGGCGGAGGGCCGGACCCTGCCCGAGGAGAGCGGGATCCCGCCGTTCGCACGACTGGTGGAGGTCGAGGCCGAGTACCGCGCCTCCGCCCAGTTCGCGGCGGACCGCCAGTACTGGCAGGACCGGCTCGCCGACCGGCCGACCGCCGTCAACTTCGCCGGCCGGTTCGCCCCCACCTCGCACACCCACCTGCGCCACGCGCGCCGACTGGACTCCGAGTACATGGCCACGCTGCGCACCTCGGCGCGCCGACTCGGAGTCAGCTGGACCGTCCTGGTGCTCGCCGCCGCGGCCGCCTACACCGCCCGGGTGACCGGCAGCGGCGACGTGGTCCTCGGCTTCCCGGTCGGCGCCCGGTCCGGGGAGGTCGCCCGGACCACCCCGGGCGTGGTCAACAACGTGGTGCCCCTGCGCCTGACCGTCGACCCGCGGGAACCGCTCTCCGCGCTGATCAAGCAGACCAGCCGCGCCGCCCGGGAAGCCCTGCGCCACCAGCGCTACCGCTACGAGGAGATCCGTCGCGACCTCGGGCTGGTCGCCTCCAGCGGGCAACTGTTCGGCCCCACGGTCAACATCCAGTCCTTCGACTACAACCTGGACTTCGGCGGCCACCCGAGCACCACCCACAACCTCAGCAGCGGCCCGGTCGAGGACCTCAACATCCTGATCTACGACCGGCAGACCGGCGACGGCGCCGGGCTCGTCGTCGACGCCAACCCGGCGCTCTACCAGCCGGCGGAGATCGCCGCCCACTGCCGCCGGTTCCAGCATTACCTCGCCGCCCTGGCGGCCGCCGACGGCACCCTGCCGCTGCGCGAGGTCGAACTGCTCGACGCGACGGAGCGGCAGCAGGTCCTGACCGAGTGGAACGACACGGCCGTCGAGCCGCCGTCGGCCACCCTGCCCGCACTGTTGGAGGCCCAGGCCGCCCGCACCCCGGAAGCGGTCGCGCTGGTCTGCGGCGAGCGGGAGCTCTCGTACCGGGAGCTCAACACCCGGGCCAACCGGCTGGCACACCTGCTGATCCGGCGCGGCGTCGGCCCGGAGTCGCTGGTCGCGGTCTGCCTGGAGCGCTCGCCCGAGCTGGTCGTCGCGCTACTCGCCGTGCTCAAGGCCGGCGGCGCCTACCTGCCCATCGACCCCGACTACCCCGCCGACCGCATCGCCTACACCCTGGCGGACGCCCGGCCGGTCGTCGTGCTGGCCTCCGAGAACACCGCAGCGACCGTGCCGGCAGGCGGGATCCCCGTCGTGCCACTGGACCGGATCGAGCCGGCCACCGGGGACGACACCGAGCCGGACGCTGCGGGCGCCGACCCGGACACTGCCGACCCGGACGACGCCGACCCGGCCGTGGCCGTGCTGCCGGCCCATCCGGCGTACGTGATCTACACCTCCGGCTCCACCGGACGCCCCAAGGGCGTGGTGGTGCCGGGCGGGGCACTGGTCAACTTCCTGGCCGCGATGCAGCGCCGGTTCGCCCTCGGCCCCGCGGACCGGCTGCTCGCGGTGACCACGGTCGCCTTCGACATCGCCGCGCTCGAGCTCTACCTGCCCCTGGTCCACGGCGCCCGGGTGGTGCTGGCCCCGCGCGCGACCGTACGGGACCCGCGCGCGCTGCGGGAGCTGGTGACGGCCGCCGGGGTGACGGCGATGCAGGCCACGCCGAGCCTCTGGCACGCGCTGACCGCCGAGGCCGCGGGCGTCGAGCCTTCGGGCGTCGAGGCCGCGGGCGTCGAGGCTGTCGAGGCCGCCGGCGGCGAGCTGGCCGGTGTTCGGGCGCTGGTCGGCGGTGAGGCGCTGGACAGCGGACTGGCCCGGACCCTGGCGGCCCGCACCGCGGGCGTGACCAACCTCTACGGCCCCACCGAGACCACCATCTGGTCCACCGCCCACGAGGTCGGCGGCAAGCACGGCGAGGTACTGCCGATCGGGCAGCCCATCGACAACACACGGGCCTACGTGCTCGACGAGGCCCTGCGCCCGGTTCCGGCCGGTGTGACCGGCGAGCTGTACCTCGCGGGCACCGGCCTGGCGCGCGGCTACCTCGGCCGCCCCGGCCTGACCGCCGAACGCTTCGTCGCCTGCCCGTACGGCGCCCCCGGCGAGCGGATGTACCGCACCGGCGACGTGGTCCGCTGGAGCGCCGACGGGGAGCTGGAGTTCCTCGGCCGTGCCGACGACCAGGTGAAGATCCGCGGCTTCCGTATCGAACTCGGCGAGGTCCAGGCCGCCGTGGCGTCCTGCCCTGGTGTCGCGCAGGCCGCCGTGGTCGTGCGCGAGGAGGCCCCCGGCGACCACCGGCTGGTCGGCTACCTGGTGGCGGAGCACGGCGCGGACGCGGCCGCGCTGCCCGCCCTGGCCCGGGCGACGGCCGCCGAGCGGCTGCCGGACTACATGGTGCCGTCGGCCGTGGTGCTGCTGGAGGCACTCCCGCTGACGGCCAACGGCAAGCTCGACCGCAAGGCCCTGCCCGCCCCGGACTACGCGGCCGCGGGCGGCGGCGCCGGACGCGCGGCGGAGAACCTGCCGGAGGAGATCCTCTGCGCGCTCTTCGCCGAGGTCCTGGGCCTGCCCTCGGTCGGGGTCGAGGACAGCTTCTTCGACCTCGGCGGCCACTCGCTGCTCGCCACCCGCCTCGGCAGCCGGGTGCGATCCGCCCTGGGGGCCGAACTCCCGCTCCGCACTCTCTTCGAGGCGCCGACCCCCGCCGCGCTGGCGCGGCAGCTGGACACCGGCGCGGTGCTGCGACCGCCCGTGGTGGCCACCGGCGATCGGCCCGAGCGGGTGCCGCTGTCCTACGCCCAGCAACGGCTCTGGTTCCTCGGACAGCTGGCGGGATCGACCGCCGACTACAACATCCCTGCGGCCCTGCGGCTTTCCGGCCCGCTGGAGCAGGAGTCCCTGGCGGCGGCACTGCGTGACGTGATCGAGCGGCACGAGGTGCTCAGGACCGTCTACGCCGCGGTCGACGGCGAACCCGTGCAGCGGGTACTGCCGATCGAGGAGGTCCCGTTCGCGCTGACCGTCGAACAGGTCGGCGGCGAGGAGGAGTTGGCCGCCGCGGTCCACCGCTCGGCCGAGCAGCCCTTCGACCTGGCGACGGAACCGCCGCTGCGGGCCGCACTCTTCGCGCTGGCGCCCGAGCGGCACGTCCTGGTGCTGACGCTCCATCACATCGCGGGTGACGGCTGGTCATTCGGTCCGTTGGGGCGGGATCTGTCGGCCGCGTATGCGGCGCGGTTGGGCGGCCAGGCGCCCGCGTGGGCGCCGCTGCCGGTGCAGTACGCGGACTACACGCTCTGGCAGCGGGAGCTGCTGGGGTCGGAGGAGGACGCCGAGGGCCTGCTGGCACGGCAGTTGGGGTACTGGCGGGAGACGCTGGGCGACCTGCCGGAGGAGCTGACGCTCCCCTTCGACCGGCCGCGCCCGGCCGTCGCCTCGAACCGGGGGGAGACGGTCGAGCTGACCGTCCCCGCCGAACTGCAGGCGGGGCTGCTGAAGCTGGCCCGGACGGAGGGCGTCACGTCCTTCATGGTGCTGCAGACGGCGCTGGCGGTGCTGCTCTCGCGGCTCGGTGCCGGCGAGGACATCCCGATCGGCACGCCGATCGCCGGCCGTACCGACGAGGCGCTGGACGAGCTGGTCGGCTTCTTCGTCAACACCCTGGTCCTGCGCACCGACCTGAGCGGCGCCCCGACCTTCGCCGAGCTGCTGGGCCGGGTCCGCGAGACCGGTCTCGGTGCCTTCGCCCACCAGGACGTGCCGTTCGAGCGCCTCGTCGAAGAGCTGGCACCCGTGCGCTCGATGGCCCGGCACCCGCTCTTCCAGGTCATCCTCGCAGTTCAGAACACCGTTGAAGCGCGCCTCGAACTCCCGGGCGTGGACATCGAGTTGTCGACTGCCGGGGAGCCGAAGGCGAACTTCGACCTCGCCTTCGAGGTCCGCGAGCGGTACACGGCCACGGACGCACCGGACGGGCTGGCGGTCCGAATCACGTTCGCGGCGGAGTTGCTCGACCGGGCGTCGGTGGAGGTCCTGGGACGACGGTGGCTGCGGGTCCTGGAGGCCCTCGCCACCGATCCGTCACAGCCCGTCCACGCCGTGCAGCTGCTCGACGCCGAGGAGCGGCACCTGCTGCTGGACACCTGGGCCACCCGCCCAGCCCTTGCCCCCGCCGCGCAGGGCACGCTCAGCAAGCACTTCGAGGCCCAGACCGCCCGCACCCCCGACGCCATCGCCCTCACCGACGGCGACCAGCAGATCACCTACCGCCAGTTGAACGAGCGCGCC
>NZ_JBITFB010000023.1:0-187602 GCF_044455625.1 Kitasatospora sp. NPDC051164
GAAGGCCTCGCAGGGGCCGCCAGATGATCAGGTGTCCCTCACGTCAGACAGCTCGGAGTCCCACTCGGAATCCGACCGCCTTCACATCGGATTAGCAGATGATCACCCTCACCGTCCTCCACGGACCTACTCCCTCCGGCGGCGCCCGGTGAACCTTCGATACGTCGAGGCACCCGAGCCGGACGGCCGCCCGGCGGTGTTCCTCGCCGGGGCAACCGTTGGCTGCCCGGACTGGCAGAGCGAAGCGGTCGACCTGTTCGCGACCACGGGCTTCGACGGCACGGTGCTCAACCCCCGACCGTCGCGCAACCCGGCCACCGACCCCTACCGCGCGTGGCACCCATTCGGCTGGCAGGACCGCAACATCCGGCGCACCGACGTCGTCCTGTTCTGGAACCCGCTCGACCACGTGCGCGTGCACGACTGCTACGAGGCCGGCCTGTTCACCGCGCACGGCGGGACGGTGGTCGTCGGCTGCGACCCGGCCGACCCCGTCCAGCGCGCCAACCGCGTGCTACTCGCGAACCTCATGCCCTGGTTGCCGGTAGCCAACACGCTCGCCCACACCGTCGCCGCCGCCCTCGCCGCGCTCGCGACCCCCGCCCCCGCTCGCCGCTGACCACCACCGTCCCACCCACGTCAGGACCCCATGCGCACCCCCACCACCCCTTCCCGGATCGAGGACCACACGCTCCTCGGCAACACCGTGTCCGCCGCCCTGGTCCGCCCGGACGGCTCCATCAACTGGGCCTGCCTGCCCGGCTTCGACTCGCCGGCGGTGTTCGCCTCGCTGCTCGGCACCGCCGACCATGGCCTGTGGCGCGTCGGCCCGGCCGTCTACGACGGCGCACCGCCCCCGGCGGCCGACCGCCGCCACTACGTGGGCAACTCCCTGGTCCTGCGCCAGGAGTGGGACTGCCCCGCCGGTACGGTTGCGGTCACCGACTTCATGCCGGCGCCCACGGTCAGCGACCACGCGGAGCCCCGGATCATCCGGATCGTCGAAGGCATCAGCGGTGAGGTCCGCGTCGCCAGCGTCTTCCGGCCCCGTCCCGGCTACGGCACCACCAGACCGCACATCGAGCGGCTCTCCCGCGGAGCCCAGCGGCTGTGGGTGGTCGCCCACCCGGACTCGTACTGGCTCGATGGCCCCCAGCACACCGCGAACGGGCGGGGCGTGTGCCGGGCCGACTTCACCGTCCGCGCCGGCCAGAGCGTCGCACTTACCCTCACCTGGGTGCCCTCCCACCGCCCCGCCCCCATCCCACCCGACGCTTTCGCCGAGCTCGACGCCACCACCGAGTTCTGGGAGCAGTGGGCAGCCGGCTGCACCTATCCCGGCCCGGACCGCGAGGCCGCGGTACGCTCCGCCCTCACCCTCAAGGCACTCTGCCACCCGGGCGGCGGCGTCGTCGCCGCGCCCACCACGTCCCTGCCCGAGCGGCTCGGCGGCGAACGGAATTGGGACTACCGCTACGTCTGGCTGCGCGACAGCGCGCTGACCATCGCCGCTCTGCTGCGGCTCGGCTTCCTCGACGAGGCCCGGCAGTGGCGCAGATGGCTGGTCGACACCGTCAACCCCCAACGCCTCCAGCCGATCTACCGCGTCAACGGCGACGCCGAGCTCGACGAGGAGGTCCTGGACCACCTTCCCGGCTACGACGGCTCCCGGCCGGTGCGCATCGGCAACGGCGCTGCCGACCAGCTCCAGCTCGACGTCTACGGCGAACTCGCCGACACTCTGCTGCTCGCCGAGGACGCCGGCCTCCCCCCGTTCCCGCAGTGCGACGCCCTGCTCTTGGCGCTCGCCGAGCAGCTGGAGCAGCGCTGGCGGGAGCCTGACGAGGGCATCTGGGAAATCCGAGGCCCAGCACGGCATTTCACCCATTCCAAGGTGATGTGCTGGGTCGCCGTGGACCGGACCCTGCGGCTGCTGGAACGCCGGAGCGCCACCGACCCTGCCGTCCTCGTCCGTCTCGCCCGCCTGCGCGAGGAGATCCACACCGACGTCTGCACGCGCGGCTTCAACCCCGAGACGGGCACCTTCACCCAGTCCTACGGTGGCCGGGCCCTCGATGCCTCCCTGCTGCTCCTGTCCCTGATCGGCTTCCTGCCGTCGGACGACAAGCGCGTCATCCGCACCGTCGAAGCCGTCCAGCGCGATCTCACCGAGCACGGGCTGGTGCTGCGCTACTCAACCCGCGAGGAAGCCGGCGGCAACGTCGACGGGCTCGCCGGCCACGAGGGCGCCTTCCTGGCCTGCTCGTTCTGGCTGGCCGAGAGTCTCGCCGTCATCGGCCGCCACGCCGAAGCCCGCGCGCTGTTCGACCGGCTGCTCGCCCTGCGCAGCGATCTCGGGCTCCTCGCCGAGGAGTACGACCCCCTCGCCCGCCGCCAGCTCGGCAACTACCCGCAGGGGTTCTCCCACTGGAGCATGGCGGACGCGGCCGTCCGCCTCGCCGACTGCCCGCAGCCTCGGCTCACGGCACCGCCCGGGCCGCGTGCCGCCGCCGACCGGGCGCTTCCCGCCGCCGTGGTGGCGTAGTGGGCGGCAGCGAGGTGCGCAACACCGTCAGCCGGTCGAAGGTGCGAATCGCCGTCCAGGCCGCCAGCAGTACGGGAACCTCGGGGGCACCCGCGACACCGAGCGCCTCCAGAAGCGGATCACCGCCCTGGGAAGCGTAAACGCCCGCCTCCCGACGAGCATTACGCGACTGTCAGTACCCCGTGGCACACTGCCCTGTTCGAACCACAACGGCCGTACCGGTATGACGAGTTGAAGCTGTTCACCGGATCGTGTGGCATCTGCCGCGACACGCCGACGCGGCCCCGCCGGGCCGCCTACGGTGGGACACCTGCCAACGCACTCACGTACGACTAACGATCACCAGTTTGATCGCAGCATCGCCATGCCCTGAACCGGCGGCGCTCCGCGCTCCGGTTCCCTCCCGCCCCGGAAGGAGACGCCCCGTGCCGCACACGCTGGTTGTGGGAGTCCACCTGGTCCTGATCGAGAACGGCCGGGTACTGCTCGGACAGCGCACCAACACCACGTTCGCCGATCAGCACTGGCACGCTCCGGCCGGCCACCTCGAAGCGGAGGAGTCCGTCCTGGCCGGCATGGCCCGCGAGGCCGACGAGGAACTCGGCATTACCATCCGGGAGGAGGACCTCGACCTGGTTCACACCCTCCACCACCTCGACGCCGACGACGGTGCCGGACGCCTCCAGCTGTTCTTCGCCCCGCGCGCGTACACCGGCAAGATCACCAACCGCGAGCCGGACAAGTGCGCCGCGCTCCGCTTCTGGCCGCTGGACGGGCTTCCGGAGCCGATCGTCGGCTACACCGCCGACGCGCTCACGCACATCGCCGCCGGCCGCCCGCTGTCCGTCGTCGGATGGCCGGCGTGAGCACCGCGAGCCCCCCGGCGCTCCCGGCGGCCGGGACGCCCGTGGGAAGCGCGGAGACCCGCCTCGTGGTCGTCCGGGGCAACTCGGCATCCGGCAAGTCGTCGGTGGCGGCGGGCATCCGGGACCGGTTCGGGCGGGGCCTGGCCGTGGTCGCGCAGGATAACCTCCGCCGGATCGTGCTGCGCGAGCGGGACCGGCCCGGCGGCGCGAACATCGGCCTGATGGACACGGTGGCACGGTACGCGCTGGGCGCCGGCTACCACGTCGTCATCGAAGGCATCCTGTACGCCGATCACTACGGCGAGATGCTCCAGCGCCTGGTGGGCGACCACCGCGGCGTCACCCGCTGCTATTACCTCGACATCCCGATCGACGAGACGCTGGTCCGCCACGCTGCGAAGGCCGATCGCGACTACCTGGCTGCCGTCACCGAGCGGGAACTGCGCGACTGGTACCGCGCGCACGACGTTCTTCCCGGCGGAATCGAGACCGTCATCGGCAGCGACAGCACCCTCCAGGACACGGTCGACCGCATCATGCGCGAGACCACGCTCTCGGAGTTGCCCCCCCGCGACACCTAGAAGCACTCGCCCGACCCCCGCGTCCGCGCCATTGACCCCTCCCACTTCAACCAGGAGCACCCCTGATGCACGAGACGAGCAGGCTGTCGGTCTGCGTCATCGCCCACGACCTGAACACCGACCGGATCGCCACCGTCCACTACGCCCAGCGCAGTTGGACCCCGGGCCCCGCGTGGACGATCCCCGGCGGGAAGGTCGACCCCGGCGAGGAGATCTCCGTCGCTGCCGCCCGGGAGCTACGTGAGGAAGCCGGGCTCATCGCCCGGCCGTGCGACCTGCGCCTGGTGCACACCATCCAGGCCAAGGAGGGCTGGGACGGGCGCGGCGGGTTCGTGCTGTTCGTCTTCGCCACCAGCGAGTTCACGGGCAAGCTGGTCAACGTCGAGCCGGACAAGCACCTGGAGGTGCGCTGGCACCCCGCCGCCGCCGTCCTGCCCAGCCCGATGTTCCCGACCTCCAAGGCCGCGGTGGAGGCGTACCTGGCCGGCGGGCCCGCGTTCTCCACCCACGGATTCGACCCCGCCTCCGGCGGGCGGCAGCTCGTCGAGACGTGACCGGCGCCCGCTGGCACCGTGCCCGGCACGGTGCCAGCCGGCTCGTCCCCGCCCGGTCCGCACCGGTCGCCCCACGGCTACGCCGAACCCTGACGGCACTGGCGCCTGACCACCGCGATCCCCCTCTGCGAAAGGGAGTATGTGACCAGCGCACCCAAGACCTCGACGAACCCGGTGCCGGACAGCGAGCAGCTGTTGTTCGGCGGGCCGATGCGCTACGACTACGGCTGGGCCAAGCATGAGATGGCCAGCGGCAAGGTGACATTCTGGGCGGTGGCGCGGCAGATGCCGGGTTTCCTGCGCCTGGCCGGGCGGATGGCCTGGGACGCCGACCGTGCGGCGCTGGTGACCCTGGTCGGCGCCGAGCTGCTGCGCGGCCTGGCGGCGGCCATCGCGCTGATCGCCACCAACCACGCGCTGACCGCGCTGCTCGCTCCCGGCGAGGTCGCCGACGTGCTGCGGGCCGCGACGCCGGCGATCGTGGCGGTCGGGATGATCGCGGGCCTGTCCTCGGTGCTGTCCGCCGCCTCGGGCTGGGCCGGTGAGCGCCTCAAGCCGGCGGTCTTCCGCCGGGCCACGATCGAGTTCCTCGGCGTCGTCAGCCGCTCCGAGCTGGAGGCGATCGAGGACCCGGCGTTCCTCGCCGAGGTGGACAGCGCCCGCTGGGGCGCGATGTCGCTACAGAGCATCATCGGCCAGGCCACGTCCGTCCTCACCGCCACCTTCGGCCTCGTCTCCGCCGCCGGCGTCCTGTCCGTCCTCCACCCCGCCCTGCTGCCCATGCTGCTGCTGATCGCCGCCCCGCGAGGATGGGGCGCGGTACGCACCGCCCGCCGCCACTACGCCTCCACCAGGGCCTGGCTCCAGCACAACCGGGCCAGCACCCTGCTCGCGGACATGCTGATCCGCCCCTACTCCGCAGCCGAGCAGCGGGTGCACGCCTGCGGGCCGTTCATCCTCCACCACTACGAGCAGATGGCCCGCGCCGCCGAACAGGAACAGGCCCGCCTCGCCGGAGCGAAGGCCCGCACCGACCTGCTCTCCGCCGCCCTGGCCGGCGCCGCCACCCTCGGCGCGTTCGCCCTCCTCGGCTCGCTCGTCATGAACGGCACGATCCCGCTCGCCGCCGCCGGCACCGCCGTGGTCGCCATCCGCACCGGCTCCGCGAGCATCGGCGGCCTCGTCTCCCAGATCAACGGCCTGTACGAAGAGAGCCTGTTCGTCCGCGACCTCGACCAGCTACGACGCGAAGGCCACCGCCGGGCGATCCCCACGGGCGGCACACCGCTGCCCGAGCGCCCCGAGACGATCACCGTCGAGGACGTCTCCTTCACCTACGACGGCCGCGACACCCCCGCACTGGACAAGGTCACCCTCACGATCCCCCGGGGCAAGGTCATCGCCCTCGTGGGAGCCAACGGTTCGGGCAAGTCCACCCTGGCCAACATCCTCTGCGGGGTCTACCAGCCGCACCAGGGCCGCGTCCGGTGGGACGGCATCGACACCGCGACCGCCGACCGCGACCAGCTGTTCAGCAGCGTCGCCCTGCTCGCGCAGAACTTCCAACGCTGGTCCTTCACCCTGCGCGCCAACCTGCTCCTCGGCCGCCCCGAAGTCGCCTGCGACCAGCGGCAGCTGGAGACCGCCGCCGACTACGCCGACCTCCACCCGGTGATCGAGGAGCTGCCCCGCGGCTGGGACACCCTCGTCGCCAAGGGCTTCGAGGGCGGAGTCGGCCTCTCGGGCGGCCAGTGGCAGAAGGTCGCCCTCGCCCGCACCCACCTGCGCCTGACCACGCCCGACGCCCACGGCCGGCTTCCCGCCCTCGTCGTGGTCGACGAGCCGACGTCCGCGATGGACCCGGAAACCGAGGTCGAGGCATTCGAGCAGATCCGCCAGCTCACCGCCCTCGGCGTCACCGTCATCCTCATCACCCACCGCCTCGGCGCCACCGCCAAGGCCGACCGCATCTTCGTCCTCGACCACGGCCGCCTCGTGGAACAGGGGAGCCACTCCGATCTGATGGCCCAGGAACCGACCACGCGCTACCGCGAGTCGTATCTCCTCCAGGCCGCCCAGTACGACCTCGGCGACCGCCTGCCCCACCAGACCACCGCCAGCGCCTGACCCGCTCTTTCGGTAGTCCCCGGTCCAAGCCGATCCGACCAGTAGGGAGAAGCCAGTGAGTGCACCGAACCCATCCGGGACGCCACAACCGTCCGCCGCCACCTCGTGGGACGACCTGTTGGCCCGCGGCACCGAGCACATCCAGCGCGCCTTCCACGAACTCACCGCCGCCACCAGCGACTACGCCGGGCACAGCCCCGACCTGATCTGGGGCAACCTGCAGACCCCCGAGTACGCGCAGGAGGTCCTGCGTATGGTTGCCCAACTGCACCAGCTCCCGGACGACTCGCACGCCGGCGCGGCCGAACGCAACGCCCGCGCCCGCTACCTCGGACAGGACGGCCGCACCTACCACGTGCTGCTCGGGGAGCAGGCCCTGCTGACCGGCATCGGCGGACCGGAGGTGATGCGCGCCCAGCTGGAGCACCTGCTGGCCACCATCGACACGCCGGGCCTGCGGCTGGGGATCGTCCCGGCTCGAGCCCGGTTGCACGTCTACCCCGGCGATGGTTTCGGCATCCACGACGGCACCCGGGTGGAGGTGGAGGGCTACCGCGGGTGCGAGACCATCACCGACCCCAAGCGCGTCGGCCTCTTCCACCGGGCGTTCCGGCTCCTCCAGGAGTCCGCCGTCTACGGGCCCGGCGCCCGCGCCCTGATCACCGAGGCCCTGCACAGCTGGTAATCCCCACCTGGCCTCGACCGTCGAGGACCCGAGCTGCCAGCCCGCTGGCCCAACCGTGCCGCAGCACTGACATTCGCCCGAACCTGTCCAGATCAGAACCGGAGTTCTTCATGCAGACCAATCCCGGCGCCGTCCCTCGTACGGCCCTGGTGGGCGGCTCCACCGTCCGAATCGGTGAACTCGCCGGGCCCGGCCGCCCCAGCGAGGACCGGGTGCTCACCACCGACCGTGCCGTGATCGTCCTGGACGGCGTCTCCACCGTCACCGCCGACCATCCCCGCGGCGGCTGGTACGCCGACACCCTGGGCTCGGCCATCGCCGAACTCCTCACCCGGGAAGCCGACATGGACCTGCGCCAGGTGCTCGCCACCGCGATCGGCACCGTGGCCGACAATCATGCGCTCGTCCCCGGCTCGGCCCCGGCCTCCACCGTGGCGATCGTGCGACGGCGGGCGGAGCAGATCGAGGCGGCCGTCCTCGGCGACAGCCCCGTCATCGCCATCGGCCGCGACGGCTCGGTGCACCCGGTACGCGATGACCGGCTCGCCGTGCTCGTGGACGCTCAACCGCAGGCCCGCGAGTACCGTGAGCTTCTGCGCGCCGGCCACGGCTTCGGCGAGCGCCACCGCCACATCCTCCAGGAGCTGCGCGGCTTCCAGGGCGGCGTGGTCAACCGCCCCGGTGGGTACTGGATCGCCGAGGCCGTGCCCGAGGCGGGCCTCAACGCGGTCACCGCGTCGTGGCCGGCCGACGACCTGGCCGAGATCGTGATCGCCACGGACGGCATCTCCGCCGGCGTCGAGGAGTACGAGCTGTACTCGTGGCAGGAGCTCGCCCGGGCGTGCCGGGAGGACGGGCCGCACGCGGTCGCCGGCGCCATCGACCTTGCCGAGCGCGAGGACCCCTCCGGGCAGCTCTGGCCCCGCTACAAGGCTGGCGACGATAAGGCGCTCGTCTGGTGGCCGCTGCACCGCACCACCGGCGGTGGCCGGTAACGTCAGAGTGCCAGAAGCCAACCCTCGGAGCACGAAGATGAGTTGGACGACCGACCCGGTACGCGAGGCGGCCTGGGCTGCCTGTGTGGAGATGCGAGCCCGCCCGCCGATCGCCACCGCCCGCGTCGGCGGCGCCGACCGAATCGGCCGCGACGCGGCGGTGCTCGCCGAGCGCCTGGACGCCGTGCTCGCCGTCGGCCCCGCGCACCGGCTCGCCCGCACGGTGACGCAGGCGCTGGAGCAGCTCGCCCCGGTGCGCGCCCTGGCCGAGCAGTTCGAGCAGTGGTGTCGGCAGCTGCCCACCACGCACGCAGTCGGGCGGATCGCCGATCAATGGCCGGCGAACGCCGAACTCGCCGCCGCCTTCCGTGCCTGCACGCCCGCCCTGCTCGCGGCCTACCAGGCGCTGGACGCGGCGGCCCGCACCGCACCCGCGACCGGGTGGACCACGCTCAGCACCCAGACCCTCCACCACGGGCCGCGCCTGACGCTGCACCGCGACCAGATCCTGCGCCCGGACGGCCAACCCGACATCTACGAGCACATCGACGTACGCGACGGCGTGCGCGTCGTCGCGCTCAACGACAGCCACGAGGTCGCGCTCGTCGAAGACGCCTTCTACCTCCACGGCCGCCTCGTCCACCTGCCCGGCGGCGGCATCGAGCACGGCGAGGCCGTCGAAACCGCCGCCGGGCGCGAGCTGGAGGAGGAGACCGGCTGGCGCGCCACCGCGTTTCGGGTCATCGCCCAGATCCACCCGCTGCCCAGCTCCACCCGCGCCCGCACCCACCTCGTCCTCGCCACCGGCCTCGAACCCGGCGAACTGCGCCGCGACCCGACCGAGGCCGGGATGACCACCCACTGGGCGCCCCTGGAGCAAGCGCTCGCCATGGTCGAGCACGGCGTGATCCGCGAAGCTGGCAGCGTCGCCGCGCTCCTGCACGCCGCCCGCCTCCTCGACCACGAGCAAAACCCACAGCCGCGCACCGCCTGAGCCGCGCAGCCCGCCCATCACCCACCAACCGAGGCGACTTCCCCCCGGCCACCGACGCTCACCCTCTACCCGGCTGACTCGCCCGGCTCCGGCCTCGGCCCCGCGCCGTCGCAGGCGCTGCTACCCGTCTTCCACCCTCAAGGAGGCTCACCGTGATCCGCATCGCGAACCTCAACGCCTACAAGCTGCATCCGGACGACATCGACACGCCCGGATGGCAGGCCCGGGTCACCGCGATCCGCGAGGTCGCCCCGGACATCCTGTGCCTGCAGGAAATCCTCGTCGACGAGGACGCGCCCGAGGACGCCGACGAGGACGGCATCGTCGACGAAGCGAAGCGGCTTCGCCGCTGGGACTCACAAGCCGCTGGCGTCATCACGCGTCTGGCCCAGGACTGCGGCCTCACCGCCACCACGATCCGATCTGGCGGCAGCACCGGCCTGGTCGCGATGGCCCGAAACGCCCACCGCCCCTGGTACACGGCCATCTTGTGGAACACCGCGACGGTCACCCCGGTGCCCGGCGGGTTCCGTCCGTACGGGTCGCCCGACTACTGGCACGGCTGCACCACCATTCAGCTCGATGTCGGCGCGCAGGACCCGCTGCTCGTCGTCAGCTACCACGGCGACCCGTTCCGGCCGGACTTCCGGGCCAACGAGGCGCGGCGGCTCAAGGGCGCCTTCCGCCGTACCGGCGGTGCCAAGCCGGGCGTCGTCCTGGGCGACTTCAACTCGATCTCCGCGGCCACCATCACTGTCGACGGAGAAGAACAGCCCTACGACGAAGAGCCCTACAGCAACCAGGACCACGACGACCTCGAATATCAGTGCGTCCCCGAGACGATCGGCGACACCAACCTCGCCGACCGCCGGGCCACCGCCATGCTGCTGCGCAACGGATTCATGGTCGACGCCGCCGCGCACCTCGGCGCGCCATGGCAGCCGACGGTAGGTCACTGGGCCGACGGCCAGGGCGACCCGGACCCGTGGGGACCACGCCGGATCGACCTCACCCTCGCGACCCGCCCTGTGGCTCCGTCGCTGGTCGGCTACCGCACCCACCGAAGCCCGGCCGCCGAGGCTGCCTCCGATCACCTGCTGATCGTGGTCGACATAGACCCGTCCGAGATCCACCACGAGGCCAAGGGGGCATAGCTGTGCGCAAGTTCATGTCGCTCAGCAGGCACCGGACGAGGACTGGATCAAGCCGCACGTCCTGTGGCTGCCGCAGGACCAGCCGCAGGTCTGCGCCTACTTCGCCAGGTTGCGGGAGATCACTTCCCAGTACCCGGAAGTGATCTCCTCGATCGCCGAGGACGACCTCCACATGACCATCCAGAAGATCAACCCGCAGGCCGGCAACGGCTCGCGCGTCGACAGCGGGACGCTCAAGGCCGCCGCGGTCGCCATCCAGCGTGAACTGGACGCTCTGGAACCGTTCACCATCGAGATCGGCCCGGCGCGGGCGTCAGGCTCCGCCGGGATCTGGGCAGCCGCCCAATCACGCTACCCGCCCGCTGGACGCCCTCGTGCGCGAACTCGTGGCCACGCGCCGCAGCACCGCGCTGCTCGCCCATAACGGAATCTGGCTCTTCCCCGGCCGGCACGCCGGCCAGCCGCTGAGCGATTCCAGGCTCATCACGCGGGTACGCGCCATCGGGGTCAAGCCGAGGCAGAGCCGCAACACCGCGCTGTTCACCCTCGCCGCCGAGATCCCGTCCGCGATCCTCGCCAAGATGCTCGGCCTTCACATCGCGGTGGCCATCCAGTGGCAACGAGCAAGCGCCGGCGACTGGATGGCATACGCCGCCGACGTAGCCGGCCAGGCGGCCACAGATGGTCAGGCGGAGGCCCCGAAGACGAGTTCGACCGGGTCGTCGTCCCAGGTGTAGATGCCCTGCTGCGGGTCCTGACGCTGGGAGACCAGATGCACCCGGTCAATGGTGATCTCGACCCGCTCGGGGCGAAGCCCGCGCAGCTCGCGGTTGAGCTTCCGGTCGGTCGCGGGATCGCTGTCCGCCCGCGCGTAGCAGAGACTGGTATGCGCCCAGAACCGGGACTCCGGGGCGCGCAGGCTGATGCCCGCCACCGAGGAGGCCGCAGCGCGGACCCGCTTGTTCAGCTCAGCCATGCCGTCCTCGGGGTAGACGGCGACGGTGATCGCCGTGACCCCGGGCCAGGTGGGGCCGAGCTGGACCGTGAACGGCTGCATGGTCCTCAGCTCCTGCCGCGCGGCGTCCTCGAGCTGCTCCATCTGATCGGACGTCACGTGGTGGTGGATGCCTTGCACGGTGGAGTGGAGCCACGGCTCCGGGATGACACCCAAGTGCGGGTAACAGGCTAGGAGTTCGGCGTGGGCGCGGACGTACTCGTGGTACTCGGGGTGCTGGTCGAACAGGATCAGGAAGTGCGGGTACGGCCCTCCGTTCTTCCAGGTCCTGCTGGGGTTGAAGAAGTTCTCCACGGGTGTACTCCTGACTTCGCGAGTGTGTGAGGCGCTGTCTCTCGCCGTCGCTCGGCCGTAGCGCCGCTCGGCCGCTCGGCCGCTCGATGGTCCTTCAGCCGGCGCGGAAGCAGCGGACGTCCACGGCGCGCATGCCGGCGGCGTGCGCCGCTTGCATGCCTTCGGAAGAGTCTTCGTAGACCAGGCAGCGAGCGGGTTCGACGCCGAGGCGGTTCGCTGCCAGGAGGAACAGGCCCGGGTCGGGCTTTCCCCGCGGGGCGTCCTCGCCGGTAACGATGTCCTCGAACAGGGGCCGAAGGCCTGTGGCATCGAGGCCGGCGTGGACGGCTCGGCGGGCGCCGCCCGAGGCGATGGCCAGGGGAATTCGGCCGTGCAGGGACTCGGCGATCCGGACCACCGCCGCGTAGGTCCGCAAGCCCGCGATCTCGCCGAGGATGATCTCCAGGCAGAGGGCGACGACCTCGTCGGCTGGCACCGCGGTACCGGCGGCTGTGGCGAGTTCGTTGATCAGCTCCGCGCCGGACGTGCCTATGCGGGCCTTGTAGAACGACTCGTCCATGGTGAGATCCCAGTGGGAGCAGGCAGCTGACAGGCCCCGGAAGTTGAGCGGGTGACTGTCGACGAGTGTTCCGTCCCAGTCGAAGAGCACGGCTTCGTAGCGGTGCAGGTCTTCGGGCGGGTTCCCGTGGTCGCAGGTTCCCGGTGAGGGACAGTCGCTGTCCGGCGACGCAGTGGTGGGAGGTGCCTCGCGCGCGATGCCTCCGGTCGGCTGATGACGGTCGGTTGGTGTGCTGGTGCGTTCGCGGCGGGGATGTGCCTGCATGTGGGCCTCACTGTCGCTTTGTCAGGTGGCGTTGGTGGTCAGGTCGCGCATGTGGCGCTGGGCGGCGCCAGGATCGGGTGGGGTCGCGGTGACCGCGGACATGAGGCGACCGAGCAGATGAACGGACCGGTAGGCGGCCAGGTTCTCCTCGGAGTGCGGGATGCCGTGGTCGGCGAGGATGCGGCTCAGGTGGGCGGAACGGATGCCGAGGGCGTGGGCGGTTCGTGCGTAGTCGAGGCCGGGATCGCCGTAGATCGCGAGCTCCCAGTCGAGGCCTGCGGTGCCGGTGGTCCTGAGCAGGAAGTTGCCGGGTTCGGGATCGTTGTGCAGGAGGTGAGGTGCGGCAGGTTCGGGCAGGGGCGAGTGCGCGAGCGCCTCGGCGGCATCGGCGGCGTCGTGGAGTCCGTGGTGGGCGAGCGCGTCCTGGTAGGAGACCAGGCGCGCGCGAAGGTACTCTCCCCAACTCGCGGCGGAGGGGTCGTTGAGTCGGCCGAAGCCGGGACCGGTGATCTGGTGGACAGCCTGTAGGTAGGTGATGACGTGCCGGGCCGCCTCCTCGCCGACTCCCGCTGCCGATCCGTGCAGACGGCGCAGGACCAGGAGGCGGCGGCCTCGGATGCGGCCGGCCCCGAGAACGGTCGGGGCCGGTATCCGTGCCTCGGCGAGCCGTTGCAGCGCGGCCTTCTCCGTGTGTGCGCGCCAGGGTTCGCGGTAGATCTTGATCACCGCGCCGGGCAGTTGGAGAAGCCGGTTGGTCGGCGGGATCGCGGCGCCGCTCATGTCCGCGGCGTCCGGTCGTCGAGGGTCGCGCGCACAGCAGCGGTGACGGCGGCGTACGGGGTGCGGGTGCCGAAGCGCAGGCTCAGGGTGGGCCGGCCGGCCAGCGTGTCGAGGACGCGGGCTCCGTGGCCGACCAGGCGATCGGCGCTGCTGGTGCGAATGCCGAGCCAGTCCTGGACGTAGACGTCGTCGTCCGGCGACATGCACTGGGCTGCCAGCAGTTCCCGCGCCGGCCCGGATCGCGCCGGCTGGAGGTGGAGTTCCTCGGTGTCCTGGACGATCTGCGGGAAGACGATGAGGTCCACGGCCGCGTCCGGCGTCAGCGGGGTGCCGGTGCGCTCGTGCCACTCGGCGGGAAGGATGTGCAGCTTGCTGGCACCGTGGAAGGCCTGCCAGTCGGTGTCGGTCGCGGGCTTGGGCCGGGTGAGGTTCCACTGCCGGGCGTTCTCGAAGCCGAGGGCTTGCAGGGTGCCGCCGTTGAGCCGGATGGGGCCGGGCATCGCGACGGCCCGGGGCGCGGCGTCCGCCTCTGTGGTGACCATGGTGCGGTCGTTGGAGAGGAACGCGCCACCCTGGGCGGCGGACAGGGCGAGGGCGAGGCTGGACTTGCCGGCGCCGGAGTCGCCGACGATGAGGATGCCGCGGCCGTCGAGGGTGGCGGCCGAGGCGTGCAGGCACACCCAGCCGTCGTCTTCGGCCCGGCGGTAGCCGATCTCCCGCAGGTGCCGGGCGGCGTTCATCGTCGCGTCGGTGTCGTCGCACGTGATGACGGTGTAGCCGTCCGGGTGGCGGACGACGATCTGCGGTGCGATGTCGGCGTCCGGGTCGGTCAGCAGTGTCGGACCGGCGGGCAGTTGGTGCCAGGCCGCGGGGGCGTGGACGTGCATCAGCACGGGGCTCGGGGCGCCGGTGGCGCGGTGGCGGACGCGCTCGGCGAGTGCGGCAACCTGGGCGTGTGGCAGGGCGAGGCAGCGCATCGTCGCGGCCGGGTCGGCGGTGGTGGCGGGGTTGGGGTTCCACAGCGGGCTGGCCGGGGTGAACAGGCGGCGTACGTAGGCGGTCGCCGCGCTGGTCGATGCCAGAACGTTGACGCTCAAGGCCCCGAGCTGGACGGTGGCCTTCTCGCCGCACCACGGGTCGAGGGCGGTGCCCTGGACGGTGCCGTCGAGGAGCGCGTCGAGCGCGGGTATGGCCTGGTCAGTGGCGGGCATCGGCGTCTCCGGCTGCGAGGAAGTGCTCGATCTTGCTCTGGCCGTTGAGGGTGTGCGGGATGTGGTGGTCCGTCAATACGGCGGCGACGGTGTCGGCTGCGTCGGCCACGGCCCGCTGGATCCGGGCGGCGGAGGCCGTGGCGGTATCGGCGGTGAAGCAGGCCCCGTATTCGATCTCGACCTGCTGGAGGGTGCCGGGACAGGGGGCGAGGGTGGTGGTGTCCACGGTGACGGTGGCCCAGTGGCCATCCGGGTCGGCCGGTGTGGGGATGTCCCAGGTGGTGCGGTGGAGCCGGCCCGCGTGGACCGGCCGCGGGTGACCGAGAGCATCGGTGACCAGCGTTAGGGCCTGGTCACGGGTGGCGGCGGGTCGGACGCTCTTGTGGAGCCGGCCATCCTTGAGGACCTTGGCTTTGGCCCACCAGGTTCCATCGGGGCGAGGGGTCAGTGCGGCGTACTCGCGTCGCCTGCCGCCGGGCGGCAGGTAGATGTCCGAGCGCAGGATCCGCCGGTGGACGGTGGGGCCGAAGACCGGCACCCCGGTGGCGGGCAGGTGGTCGCGCAGGAGTCGGGCGACGGCGAGCGGGTTGACCCGGCTGGTGAGGGTGATCTTCACCTCCGCCTCCGGACCTTCGGCAGAGCGCTGGCCGGGGCGTGGGACGGGGAAATTGACCAGCGCGTTCTGCTGGACGACCTCCGCAGCCCACGAGGCGAGTTCGGCGGGATCGACGGCTGGCGGCGTGGTGCGGTCGAAGCGTGCCAGGACGGCGGCGTCCGGGCGCCACTGCACCGTGGCGAAGAAGGTGGCCTCGCCCGTCGCGTGGTCGAGGTGGCAGGCCCACAGCGGAACGCGGACCGATCCTTGCGCGGCGTTCGGCTGCGGGCTGCCGTCGGGCCGGTGCCATGCGAGGCCGCGCAGTGTGTGTTCGGCGAGGACGAGGGCCGGGCCGGGCGTCGGGTCGGCGAGCTGGGTGAACGCGACGTCCCGGTCGGTGGGAATGTCGGTGGTGGCTGCGACGAGGAGCACGGTGATTCCTTCCGCGCGGCTATGGCCGGGTGAGGGTGGCGCGCCACACGGAGCGCTGCCCGGGATCACCCGGGCGGAGGTACTGCACGGCCGGCCCACGCAGGGACAGGCCCGCAGCGTGGATCAGGGCGAGCAGGTCAGCGGGGTCGAGGAGCGTCATGTGCTGGCCGTTGGGCAGGGCGTACACGTCGTCGCCGAGCGCGCTCAGGCACGGGTCGAGGTGGGTGGCGGTGAAGGTGTTCAGCGAGAGCGTGCCGCCGGACGCGAGCACCCGGTGCAGCTCGACCAGAGCGTCGGCGAGGTCTTGGCGGTGGTGGAGGTTGTGCAGGACGCCGTGGCACAGGACGAGGTGCGCCTGCCGGTCGGCCAGCGGCATGCTGGTGACGTTCGCTTCGGCGAAGGTGATCCGGGGCCCGCTGTGCCGGCGGCGGGCCTGTTCCAGCATGCCGGGGTGCAAGTCGACGGCCAGGACCCGGTATCCGGCGGCGGTGAGAAAGGGCAGGTTGCGGCCGGCTCCGCAGCCCGCGTCCAGCGCCACTGCGCCCTTCGGGATCGGGTCTGCGAGAAGGTCGGCCAGGTAGGCGGGCGGGGTGAGGGCGGTGAACGCGGCGACGGTGGCTTCGTCGTTCCAGTAGGCGCCGGTGCGGGCCGGGCGTTCGCGCATCACCGCGCCCCCTGGCTGCTGAGGGCGTAGCCGGTGTTGTGGGGGCGGCAGCGCAGTGTGTTCAGGTCGGCGTCGGCGAACGCCTGCTCGCACGCCCCGGGGGTGCGGGTGAGGGCGGCGAAGGTGGGGCCGACCGAGGACAGTGTGAGGACGTCGGCGAGGCGGTCGGTGAAGATGTGCTCGACCTTCGCTCCGGTGGCCAGCAGGTCCGGGTGGGAGAACGCGCAGTTGGCGAGGCTTCCCATGCGGAAGCGGTAGTCGAACAGCAGGCTGCCCAGCGGTCGCAGGTCGCCGTCGGCGAGGGCGGGCCAGGCTTCGTGCAGGAGCCGGTAGGCGATCTCGGGGCCGTGGGTGCGGCCGGTCGCGGTGAAGGCGTCGAAGTGGAGGGCTTCGGCGGCGAGGCTCGCTCGCGCGTCCCAGATCACCGGGTCGTTCGGCATGCCGAGCACGATGTGGATGTCCTCGGGCAGGCCTGCTTGCAGGAGCGGTACGTGGGCTCCAGCGATGACCTGGACCGCGCCGGGTATGAGCCCGGCGGTCGCGGAGCCTCCCAGGCATTGGACCGGCAGGAGGTGGTGGTCTTCTCCGTCGATCTCCTCGCCGTGGTTGAGGGCCAGGAACTTGACGAGCCCTCGGGCCGGTACCGGGCGGCCGTAGAGCTCGTTGACGGCGGTGGCCACGGCCGCGATCTGGCCGCTGCTGGATCCCAGGCCCAGGTGGGCGGGCAGGTCGGGGGCAGTGACCCGTACGCGCAGGCGTTCGCGGATGCCCAGCGCCGAGCGCATCAGCAGGGCGGCGTGCCGGGCCAGGACCGGGTGGTCGCAGTCCGGGGCTGTCTGCACGGCGGGGCCGTCCTCGACGATGTCGATCTCGACGTCGCGCACGAGGTCGCAGGCGAAGAGGAGTTCGCCGGCGAGGTAGGCGCCCTGGCTGGGGACGATCTTGCTGGAGTCCAGGGCCATGGCGTTGATCCGGCTCGGGTAGGCCAGTCGCACCCGGGCGGTGACGGGCTCGGGCGGCGCGGTCAGGTCGTGGGCGAGTGCGGAGCGTTGAGCGCCGAGGGGAAACGGCGGGAAGTCGGTGTCGATGGTGGAGGAGGTGCTCACACGGGGCTCCCGGGTTCGAGGAGGGCGCGGGCGCTTTCGGTGACGGCCAGCAGCTGGTCGAGCGCGTCGGCCGTGTAGCCGCCGCTGCCGAGCGCGCCGTCGTCGCGAACGGCCATGTTGGCTCGGGCGAGTTGGCGATGCGGGAGGCGGAACCGCAGCAGGTCGCCGATCAATAGGGCGGCGGCGGGCCGCAGGTGCGGGTGCCGTTGGGCGAGGCGGGCGAGTCCCGGCGCGTGGCGCGCCGATTCGATGTGGGCACGGTGGTGCGGGGGCAGGTAGAGGGTGTTGTCGTCGAGGTACTGCTCGTACCAGGTGGCGAGTTCGCCGGTGGCCGCCTGGCTCAGCAGCATGACGTCGAGGACGAGCAGGGGCATCTGCGCGCCGCCGGGCGCGTAGTAGGTGTGCCCGGCGATGTTCAGCGGCGGGTAGTACGGCCGCAGTTGGCCGGTGAAGTACTGCGGCGTCAGGTTGCGTTTGACGGTCAGAAGGTGGGCGGCGAATGCCTGGAGACGCTGGTGGACGAGGTCAGCGAGGGTGTCGGCCGCGTCCTGGTCGCCGGCCTCCTCGGCCAGGTGGGAGCCGTGGAGGATCGCGGTGTCGAGAGCTTGGCTGGCGGCGGTGACCTCGTCGATGAACAGGTGCTCGCCGGGGGTGTCGGTGAAGGAGCGCCGCCGGGGCCCGCGGGGGTTGCGGGTGGCATAAGAGTAGACACTCTCGCGGGGGACCTCGTCGGCGACGGCGCCGAGATGGAGCAGGGCCGCCTCGACGGCGCGCGGCGGTACGGGTCGGCCGGTGTGGCGGGCGAGGGAGGCGGTGAGCATGCCCAGGTCCCGCAACGCCGCCCGGGCGGGGGCGGCGTCGCGGATCCGGGCGGCGTGCTGGGAGAGCCGCATCGCTCGGGTGCGGAGCCAGGTGGTGTCTGCCGCGATGTTGGCCTGGGGCAGGGCTCGCATCACCGGGTCGGCGCCGAGCGGGTCGAGCGCGGCTATGGATGAGTCGAGGTCGCGGGTGAGCGTCATGGGTTCTCCCAGCGGCCCGGGGCGAGTTGCCTCGGGCAGGTCAGTCGGCGGGCTGGTCGTCGCGGTAGGACCACACGCGGCCGGCGGCGGAGCCGTCGAGGTAGTCCAACAGCGGTTCGATCTCGGGGCGGGACGCGGTGGAGGAGACCAGGACCTTCCTGGCTTCGTCCAGGGGCAGCAGGACGGCGCCGGTGACCTTGCCGTCCGGGTCGTGGACGGCGATCTCCCCGTCCCAGTCGGTGCAGTCGAAGGTCAGGACCACCGTGGAGGGGTAGCGGGTGGTCGTGGTGTTGACGAGGTAGGCCAGCGGGCCGACCGTAGCCAGGCGCAGGCCGGTCTCTTCGAGGACCTCGCGGATGAGGGCCTCGCCGAGGAGTTCACCGCGCTCGACTCCGCCGCCGGGGATGGACCACATCTCCTGGCCGTCGCGCTGTTCCTGGACGAGGACGATCTGGTCGCCGCGTCGCAGCAGGGCTGCGACGACCTGGACGCCGGGGCCGGCGACCGGTGCGGGGGCCGGGGTGGTGGTGGGTTCGGTTGCGGTCATTGCTCACTCCAGTTCGTCGCGCAGGGCAGCTCGGCACCCGGGGATCTGGGCGGGGTCGCGGCCGTGCCAGTACAGGAAGTACGAGAGGTGGATGACCAGGCGGTGGAAGGCGAGGCGCTGCTCGAACCTCGGGTCCGCCGGCTGTCCGCGCTGCTGCCAGTAGGCGTCCAGCAGCAGGCGGCGATCCTCGGGTGAGGTCAGGCACCAGCGGTCGATCTTGACGAAGTCGCTGGCGTCTTCCGCCGTGGTGGCGTGGTCGAAGTCGAGCAGGGCGATCTGGCCGCCGGGTCGGATGAGGATGTTATCGGGGTGAATGTCCTGATGGGTATTCACCATCGGGTGGTCACCGAGCTGTTCGGCCAGCGCGGTGCCGCGCCGGCGGGCGGCCTCTGCCAGGCCGTCGGGTATCAGCGCGTGCTGGTCGAGGCGGGTGAGGAGGTCGGAGAGTTGGCGGGTGCGGGAGGCCGGGGTCGCGGCGGCGCCGGGGACGGGCTCGGTGTGCAGGAGGGCGATCTGGTGGCCGATGGCGGGCCACATGTTCGGGTCGACGGCGTCGGCCTGGCGGGCTTCGGCGAATGTGCGGCCGTCGATCCATTCCTGGAGCAGGTAGGGGCCGAGGTCCCGGTCGTGGCCGACGTCGAGGACGCGTGGGACGGTGACGCCGCGCGCTGCGGCGTCGGTCATGGCGTCGGCCATACGCCGAAGGTGCGGTTCGCCCTCGCGGTGGTTGAGCTTGAGGAGGTAGGAACGGCCGGAGCCGTCCAGGCGCCAGCAGGTGTTGAAGCGGCCCTGGGGCAGCGGCCGGGCGCTGAGGGTTCTGGTGCCGGGGATGAGGCGGCTGGCGGCGGCGTGGTCGAGGATGGGTGTGGTCATCGGCGGGCTCCCGCGATGGCGAGGTCGGCGGGCAGCCCGTCGCGGGTGAACACCTCGTGGACGCTCTCGGCGAAGTCGACGACCTGCTCGATGCTGAGCCGGGCCGGGTCCTGGACGTTCAAGCGGGGCAGCGCGTCGCGCAGACGGCGGCCGAGGTTCCAGGGGGCGGCCAGTTCGAGGGCGTCGGTCCGCGGATCCGTCAGCGGGGTGAGAGCCAGGTGCAGGCCGGTGTCGGTGAGGCGGCCGTCGACGGTGCACAGTCCGGCGGTGGCGGAGCGGGCCGCCAGCACGGTGCCGACGGGGGTGGGGGCGAGGAGTTCGGGCAGGTAGGCGGCGCCCGTCCAGGTCCGGCCGGCCTCGATGTCCACTTCGGTGTCGAAGAAGCGGTTGGGGAAGCGGCGGAACTGTTCGCGGCGCAGGTGCGGGCGGCGCGGCAGCAGCACGTCGGCGTTGTGTTGAGCGGTGACCACCGTGGGCGGTGCGGCGCCGTCGATGAGGCGGACGGTGATCTCGGCGGAGGTGTCGATGGAGAAGGAGTAGTCGTCGCTGCGGGGGCGGCGGAACCCTGCCGCGTGCTTGCCGATCTTAGCGGTGGTCGCGTCGGGGAAGACCTGCAGTTCGTCAGCGCCGTGCTCGCCGAGGGCCTTGTACTCGGCGGAGCGGAACGTCCCGTCGGGCTCGAAGTTCAGCAGGACGCGCAGGGAGTCGGGCAGCAGGATCGTGGCGTGGATCGCGCCGACCAGGGACAGCTGCTGCTGGTGGCGGTCGAGGACTTCCAGGAAGTAGTGGTCGGTGCGGACTCCGAAGAGCTCGTTGGTGAACGGGTCCTTCAGGTCGGGGGCGTAGACCTGCAGGGGGCCGCCGGCCCGTGCCTGCCCGAATGGGGCGTCCTGGATCTGCTCGTCGGTGGCCCTACGTTGGGTGAAGGTGTGGAAGGAGTATCCGGGGACGTCGGGGTCGCGCCGGTCTTCGGGGTGGACGACGAAGTGGCGGAAGCAGTCGGTGTGGGTGCGGGTGTCGGCGACCACCTCGGAGGTGATGCTCCGGCCGGTTCGGTCAGCGGGACCCGTCGTGCGGGCCGCCGCGGTGGCGTCGGCCAGGTGTCCGGCGAACGCGGTGATCTGCTGGTCCGTCAGGGAGGCGGAGGCGTAGAAGTGGTAGAAGAGGCGCCGTTCGCCGTCCTTGCCGGGGTCGGGCAGGGTGAGGGGGACGAGCCGGTAGCACTCGCACAGTTCGGGCGGCAGCTGCCCGCCCGGGTGGCTGAAGGCGGCCGAGACGACGGGAGCGTTCGGGGCGGGCAGCAGCTGGGCGTCGGGGTCGGCGGCGCGGATCGCGGCGGCGAGCTGGTCGCGGCGCTCCAGGCAGCGGGCGGCGATGGTGGTGTAGCCGGTGCGGCCCAGGGTGTGCAGGGTGGCCCACAGGGCTGCCGCGGTGGCGCCGGGGCGTGAGCCGAGGACGGTCTCGTCCGGGATGCGGGTGTGGGGGTCGATGCGGGTGACGTGTTCGAGCAGGCCCTTGCGGACGAGCAGGGCGCCGCAGGCGTATGGCATGAGGCCGGCCTTGTGCGGGTCGACGGCCATGGAGTGCACGCCGGGGTTGCGGAAGTCGAAGGGCAGTCCGGGGTCGGTGAAGGGGAAGACGAAGCCTCCGTGGGCGGCGTCGACGTGCAGGAAGAAGCGGACCTGGTCGGGGTGCTGGAAGGCGAGATCGCGAAGGTGGGCGGCGATGGCGTCAACGGGGTCGGCGAAGCCGCTGTTGTAGTACCCGGCGGTGGCCACCACGATGATGCCGGTGATGCCTTCGGCGATGGCGTCGGCGGCGGCCTGGCGGACCTGGTCGAGGGTCAGGGTCCAGGTGGGTCCGGCGGGCAGGCGCACGAGCTCCAGGTCGAGGATCTCGGCGGCCTTGGCGACTGAGGCGTGGCACAGGTCGGAGGTGACCACGCGCACCCGGTGGCCCGCACTCCGCAGCAGGTTGCGGGCGATGCGCAGGGCGGCGAGGGTGGCCTCGCTCGCGCCGCTGGTCAGGTGACCGTCCAGGGCTCCGGCCCGGTAGAGGCCGGCCAGGGCGGCCAGGGCTTCCTTCTCCAGGCGGCGGGTGCCGGTCTTGCCCTCGCCGAAGCGGGTGTGGATGCCGACGTTGTTGGTGTTGAGCGCCGACCAGTCGCCGAGCGTGCGCACGGCCTGCGGGTGCGGGGCGGCCATGGCGAAGCCGAGCCGGGTCTGCTGGGGGTCGTCCCAGGCCGGTATCTCGGCGCGGGCCTGCGCGAGGTGCTGGTCGATGGACTCGGGGGTCCAGCCGGTTTCGGGGAAGTCGCTGGGCACGGTCCAGCCGGTGTCGAGATCACCCATGGAAGGGGTGCTCCTCACAGCTCAGTGGGCGATCTCGCCCAGGTGTTCGGTCTTGGTGAAGCGCAGGTCGCGGCCGGTGAGTTGGGCGGCGCTCGCGCGCAGGGCCAGCAGCCACGGGCCGAGCGCGCTGACCGCGGGCTGCAGCAGGCTGGTGGCGATGGCCGGGGCGGGGGCGGGCTGCTGCCAGGCGGTGTCGGTCTTGCCGGGTGAGCGGAAGTCCTCCAGGAGCCGGCCGCGCAGCCGGTAGGCGACGGCCGGCTCGATGATCCCGGCGAGCACGGCGGCGACGGCCAGTGGTCGGTGGGCACGCTTGGCCGCCAGGTGGGTCGCGGCGGCCGTAATGACGACCGGCCCGAGCGCCCAGGCGGCGCCGTCGGCCAGGGCTCGGGCTGCCAGCAGCCGCTGTTCGGTGCGCGAGAGGCGGGTGGGCCGGGCGGCGGCGAAGCGGTAGTCGTGGCGGGTGGCGGCGTTGGCGAAGGCCACGCTGCTGAACGCGCGGGCCATGCTCGCCACGCTCTGGTACGGCTCGACGATGTTGACCGAGGGCAGCACCGCGATCGGCTCGCCGGCCATGCTCAGGCGGTGGCCGACCGCGAGGTCGTCGTGCGGCTCCTGGAAGAACCCGATGTCCTCGATCTTGTCGCGGCGCACGATCAGCCCGGAGCCGACGCCGTAGACCATCGGCCGCGCGAGGGTGGCGGCCAGGCCGCGGCCCCGTCCGGGCGCGCACCAGCGGGCCACCTTGATCCGGCGGTACTCGATGCCGATGGTGCGGCGGAAGGCCGCCAGGTCCTGGCCGGACATCACCGGCGAGCGCCGTCCGCCGGAGCCGGCGGGGAAAGCGGGGAGCATCGGCTGCTGGATCATCGAGGGCCGGCCGGTCGCGGCCTGGGTGAAGTGGGAGCGCAGGCGGGCGTCGGGGACGGCGTCGGCGTCGAAGACCGCGATGTAGTCGTCCCCGGTCGGCGGGAACAGCTTGTCCAGCGCGGCGACGGCGTGGTTGAGCTGGGAGGCCCGCCGTCCCTGGCCCGGGTAGGACACGACGTGGAACGCCTGGCGGCCCAGCAGGTCGTTGTGGGTCTTCGCCAGGTCCCGGCACAGTTCCTCGGTGGTCTGCTGCCCGTCGGGGGTCTCGGCCGCTTCCCGCTCGGCGGTGACGACCACGATCCGCAGCTGCGGCCACTCGGCGGCCAGATCGGCGAAGTGCGCGAGCGAGCGGGGCATCACCGCCTGCTCGCGCAGCGCGGGGACGATGACCGTCAGGGCGGGCGCCTGGCCGGTCGGCTCGTGCTCGGCGCGGGCGGCCTCGGCCCGCATCGAGCGCCAGGACAGGGCCATGGACGCGGTGACGTACACGGACCGGGCGGTGTAGGCGGCGACGAGCAGTCGGCTGGCACGGATCACGATGTCTCCTGTTCTGCGATGCCCAGTTCGCGCAGGCACCGGTCGGCGTCCTCGAAGTAGCGGGGGCGTGCCTGCGGGCGGCGGGTCAGGATGCGGGCCCGGGCGGTGAGCGGAGCCCAGCCCTGCCCGCGCAGGATGGCGTAGGCGGCTGCCGGAGAGCGGTTGACCCCGGCCGCGCAGTGGCAGTACAGCCGGGCCCCGTCCTCGCGCAGGGCAAGCTCGGCGAAGGCCAGGCAGGCGGTGTACCAGTCGATGCCGCGTGAGGCGCCGTCGTCCTCGGTGGGCGCGGAGTGCCACACCAGGTCGGGGCAGATGGCGGCCGGTGGCGGCGTCGCGCGCGGGGTTCGGCAGTCCAGCACGTGCGTGACACCCATGGCGAGGAGCTCACTGACGGCCGCGGGGCTGTCCGGTGCGGCGCCGAGCAGGAGGCACCCAGTCACGGTGTGGGCGTCCAAAATGAGTTCACCGGGCATGGCCGGCCCCCACGGTGGTGCGGGCGGGTGCGGTGTAGATCCGCTCGGGCGTTCCGTTGACGATCCGTCGAGCGATGTCCTGGCCCATGGTGACGGCGTGGTCCATGTTGCCGATCTCGTAGCGCCAGGTGCCGAACCGGCCGCGGGAGTGGATCCGGTGGTCCTCGAGCCACGGTTGGATGAGCGCGAGCGCCGCGTCCCTGCCGACGGTCGGTACGGGGTAGGCGTACGGGATCAGTTCCACGTGCCCGCTGACGCGCTCCGCAGACTCCGGGACGAGGCCGCAGCGGCGAAGGGCCGCGTCGCACTCCTCGACCAGGTCCGCCCGGTTCAGCAGGCTGCCCGCGGGCAGGGACGTCTCCGTCATCCAGGCCGAGTACCGGCCGGGGTCGGCACCGGGGACGTTGGCCGGCGCGTACGCGGAGAAGTTCGTCGCGCGGTAGAACGGCGCATCGCTGCCCGGGAAGTACAGCCACGAACGCCGGTCGGTCGTCGGGGAGCGGTAGCCGAGGCCGACCATCGCCACCGTGGTGTGCCGCAGGGCGCTGGCCGCTTGCCGTACGTCGTCGGGTGCGCCGGCGGTCATCGCGACCAGCCTGTCGAGCGCTCCGGTGGTGACCAGCCGTCCGTAGGAGATGAGGGCGCCGTCGGCCGTCAGGAGGGTGCGGGAGGCCGCGTCTATGTGGACCACCGCCCTGCCGGTGCGGACTTCGCCGTGCAGCCGGTCGGCGAGCCGGCGCCAGATCGCGCCGGTCCCGCCCGAGGCCGGGAACGCGAACTGCGCGTTCGGGCCCCACGGTTGGATGCGGGACGGGCCCGCGTCCAGTGCGCGCCGCAGCGCATCCGTGTCGCAGGGGGCGATCCGCTCGGCGATCCACGAGGCGGACATCTCGGCCAGGTCGGTGGCCCAGATCTTGCGGTTGTAGGGGCCGAAGAACTCCTCCACCAGGCCGGGCCCGTACGTCCCCTCCAGCCACGAGGCGAAGTCCGCCTCCGCCGGGGCCCGGCCCCGGGCCTGAGCGGCGGCGAGGTCATCCAGGCACTCTCGGGCACGGGCTTGGGGCAGGTGGTGCAGATGCTGCTGGAACGGGTAGGGCACCCAGCTCTTGCCATGCCGGACGAACGAGGAGCGGTCGTGGTGCAGCAGCTCCTGCGGCGCGAACAGCTCGGCCATCAGCTCGTCGAAGCTCCGCAGCTTCGAGAACACGACGTGACCGCCCAGGTCCCAGGTGAAGCCTGCCTTGTCGACCACGGAGGAGCCGAGCCCTCCGACCGCGGGCGCGGCCTCCAGCAGCAGCCAGTCGCGGTGGCCCATCCGTTGGAGCTCGTATGCGCACGCCAAGCCGCAGGGACCAGCGCCGAGGATCACCACCGGTGGTGCGGAATGTTCTCGAGCTCTGCTGTTGCTCACGACACCCTCCCCAACCGCGGACTCGGCGGGACCGGCCTGTGCCGTCCACCCGCAGGATCAGCGGATCGCGATACGTCAATGACACTGTGTGATGGTCTTGGTGCGGGCTGAGCGCCCTGGTCTCGGCCATACAGCCGGGCCGCTGGACCGTGCCGGCTTGGGGTGTGCTCGGCGCCGGGAGCACTGCCGCGCCGTTATGGCATTGGACTCAGGTGCGCGGCAGTCGCAGCCGGTACACCTGGCGCGAGCCGCCCTCGATGGGCTGCCCGGTCGGCTCGAAGCCGAGTTCCTCGTAGAAGTGGCGGGCGCTGGAGCCGGGGTGGTCCGGCCCGAAGGTGGTCACGTCGACGGTGCACGGGGGTGAGGCGAAGGCCCGTAGGGCGGAGTTCACCAGGAGCCGCCCGATGCCGCGTCCTCTGGACTTTCCTTCGACGGCCAGCCAGGTGATCTCGTAGTGCAGGTGACGGGCGGAGAACAACAGACCGCCGGCGAGCGCCGGTCCCGCATGTCCTTCTGCCGCGCGCACGCACAGGGCGGTGCCGCGTTCGATGTTGCGCACCAGCGCGGCCTGGAACCCCGGGTCGTCGACCAGCGGGCCGAACAGGTCCTCAACTTCGGCGGCGAGCGCCAGCCAGGACGGGATGTCGGCACGAACGGCGGTCACGATCTGCATTTGCGCGGCTCCTGGTCGACGAAGGGGCGGTGATCGAGGTCGTGTTCCGAGCTGGGCTTCGGGCAGGGACGGTCAGCTCGCGGAGGCGCTCGTTGTGGGGTTGTCGGCACCCGGCTCATCGAGCCGGAACCAGACCTGTTTGCCGTGCGGCAGGGGCTTCACGTCCAGTTCGGCGGCGACGTCGGCCAGCAGGAAAAGCCCCCATCCACCGGTCTGGCCGTCCGACGGCTCCCGCACCGTCGGCAGACTGTCCGCGTAGTCGGTGACTCCCACGAAGACCCCGTCCGGCGTCTCGCGCATCAGCAGCTCGCAGTCTCCCGGGGCGTGCTTGAGGACGTTGGTCAGCAGCTCGGTCACGCCCAGGACCGCGAGGTCGCTCAGCTCGCTCTTGCGCCACAGACGCAGATGAGCGCGGACGATCTCGCGCACAGGGCCCATCGCTTCAGGGCGAACCTCGGGCAGCACCGTCCGGTACTGCGGGATTGAGCGGACCGCCATGGCAGGCATCGGCCCCTCCGATCGGCAGGGTGAAGCACAGCGAACGAGGTAGCGCTCCGTACGTGCCGGAGCACCCTCCGCATGTCGAGCTTCCGATGATGGACCCCCGCGACACCGCTGGGCAATACCATCGGACAGGAAAATCTTTCCTGTCCGGCATCTGGCGTATGCCAGAACTGGCCTGAGCGCTACGCTTTCTGACGATAAAGGAGGTGGTCATGTCGGTCGATCCGACACCGCGTCGCCGACGCCTGGGCTCCGAGTTGAGGCGTCTGCGCGAGGGGCTGGGCTGGACCCAGGACGAGGCGGCCACCCGCCTCGGATATCGGGCTCTATCAACGGTCAGCAAAATCGAGAAGGGCACCCAAGGGGTGACCGTTCAACAGCTACCCCACTTCTTCGAGGTGTTCGGCGTCACCGACGAGGCCATGCGTCAGGAACTGCGGGACCTGGTGCGCAAGGCCGGCGAAGCCGACTGGTGGCAGCAGTACGAAGGCATCGTCGACGACCCGCTGGGCGACTACCTCTCCCAGATCGAGACCGCCAGCGGCCTGTTCACCTTCAATCCCCTTGCGGTCCACGGCCTCCTGCAGACCCCCGACTACGCGCGGGCCGTCATCGAGGGAAGCCGGGCATGGAAGACCACCAAGGACATCGACGGCTTCGTGGCCGTGCGCCAGGAGCACCAGAAGGTCATGCTCGAGCGCACGCCTGCGCTGAAGATATGGGCCGTCCTCACCGAAGGCCTGCTCCGCCAGGAGGTCGGCGACCGCGGCATCATGCGCGCCCAGGTCGCACACCTCGCCGACTTGGCACGCACCAACCCGAACATCACCATCCAGGTCCTGCCCTACACGGCGGGCGCACACGCGGGCATGGACGGCCCGTTCATGCTCATGTCCTTTCCCGCCGGGCGCGACATCGTGTGCATTGAGTCGATGCGTACGTCCTTGCACCTCAACCGGCCGGAGACGGTCGAGATCTACCGTACGACCAGTGACCTCCTGAAGTCTGACGCCCTCTCGCCGAAGGCGTCACTGCCCTTCCTCACCACGCTCGCCAAGGAAATGTCATGAACAAGAACGACCTCGACCCGGCCTGGGTCGAGAGCCAGCTCGCCAACGCCCAGTGGCAGAGCGCCAGCAGTGGTGGGACCACGTGCGTCGAGGTGGCCTTCATCGACCATGGCTTCGTCGCCCTGCGCGACTCCAAGAACCCCCACAAGCCCCCGCACCTCTTCGACGACGCGGAATATGACGCCTTCATCGCCGGGATCATGCGTGGTGAACTGCGGCGCCATTGATCCACATCCAGGTTCCTCGGCCTGGCGCGCCGACCAGATGCGGTCCCGCGCCAAGCCGATGGGCTCCGTCGCGAGCGGGAGGCTGAACGCTGCCGCCAGGCCAAGTACCCGGCCCGCCGGCGCGCCCTGTCCGAGGACTCGAAGTCAGGGCCGACGGGCATGGCTGCCCAGGCCTGCGGCGACGAGAAGACGTCCCACAGTGGCATCCAGTGTGCTTGTGTGGTCGATGATCTCCTCGGCCACGTCGGGGAGGAGGTCTTTAGGTCGGAACCACTCGCGCATCTCCTTCTCGCCGAACTCGGCGCGTTCGCTGCGGTTCTGGTGCCTGTGCACGGTCTCGGGAAAGGGGATGTCGAGGTAGAAGAATGAGCTGCTGCCGCGGTGGTCGCCGGCCAGGTCTCGAAGCATGGGGCCGTAGTGGTCGGCGTACAGGATTCCCTCGATGATCACGTGGTAACCGTGATTCAGGGAGTAGCGGGCGACGGCGTCAATGAGACCGATGTTGGGGGCACCGAGGAGATCGTGGTCATCGAGGATAGCGCACCGGATGTTGTCCTGCCCGACAATGGCGATGCCCCGCCCGTATCTGGCTCGCAGCTCCTTTGCCACCGTGGACTTGCCCGACGCGCAGTTCCCACGAAGTACAAGCAGGCGCGTCTTGTCAGATCCCACCAACACCGAGCCAGGGTACCCGGCAATCGGTTCCATCCCGTGGAGCGGACGCCCAGACCAGGCGATCGTGGCGCACCACGTCGGTGTCCTCGATACCCCTCCGGACCTCCTCGCCGCCGTGATACGCGGCGTTCGGACAGTCAGCCGGGCTTTGACCACTGCTCTGGGCGACGTCCTGAACGCCAGCGGCCCCGATTCTGACCAGTCGTCGTCCCGCACCTGCACCTGCTCGTCCCGCAGCGCCGCACAGGCGACGGGATGAACACCCGGCCCACCGCACCCCAAGCGGTGAGACAGGCCGAAGACCCGGTCCAGTGTCCGTGTGGATCGTGGAGCCGGGTATCCTCCTGGCATCAGCGCGCGCTGGTGGAGGTGCTGGTTGGGGTGCACGTCTTGGGGGTGGTGTCGTGGTGTCCGGCAAGCCAGAGGCCGCCGAGGAGACCTGCGATCGCCAGGACCTTGTGCCGGTTCTGCTTCCACCATGACGGTGATCCAGCCGCCATGAACCGCAGTTGCGTGTACTCCGGGTGCTCGCTGGGCGGCGTGTCCTTAAACAATCCCATCTCGGGTGAACCTCCTTTCCCTATTGGGAGGTTCATGACCATACGCATTGCTCAGCCTTGATCGCTGGCATTTAATCGGGCGGGGCGAGGCCCGCTGACTCGTTGATCTGAACGGGGTTGCTGCGGACGGCCGCCCGCCCGGCGGCGCCATCGCCGTGATCAGTGACAGATGGCGTCCCGCCAAGTGGTGTGCCAGCGATCTCGGAGTAGGCCCTGGTCAGCAGCCTGGATGCCGCCGTGCGGGCACCCGAACGGAGGCCTGCTCCGCGCCGCCACCTGTGCGGATGGTGACGGCAGGCCACTCTGCGGCCTCTGGCCCACGCACTCACTCGGACAGAACGTCAGCACACGGAGATTCCACCACCAGGCGGGACACGACCCAGTGACACCGCTCGCGACGCGTAGACCCGCCGAATGTCGGCGAGTTCGAGCGAACGTCGGACGCCAAGGCGGAAGCAGCGGCAGACTGCCAAGGATGGTCGGCAGAGGCTTATTCCGAGAGTTCCAATACCCGACTCCACCGTTAATGCAGGACACCGACACCCCGGAGCTGGCCGCCCGCTCCGACCGGCTCGCGTCCGACCTCGGCCGCGCATACGGCCGGGCATCCGCACCAGCGCCACCATATCCAGCGTGTGGCTGGCGTGGGAGCGCCAAGTCCCCGACCGAAACACCTACACGTTCGAGCGCGTCCACCAGCTGCGCCTCGGCCAGTCCCACCAGCCGCAACCGCCCGCACCGCACGGCGCCAACGCCGGCATCTACGCGACGGAGAAGTGATCGTGGAGAAGTTCGTTCCCAAGTTCCAGGGCTCGCCGTGGCCGGACGGCGCCCGAGTACTGCACGTGTACGCGGTTCCGGACCTGCAGGCCAACCTTCCCTTGGCCCGGCTGGTCGGCGAGTGCCGCGAGGCGATGCTGCCCTTCCCGATCACCCCGATCGGCGACGGCACGCTGCACTGCACGCTGGAGATGGTGGCTGACACCACCGCCGACAAGATCACGGCCGACGAGCGCGACGTTCTTCTCGGCGCCCTGCGCAAGCACCTCGATGGCACCAATCCGTTGGAGATCACGGCCGGGTCCCCGGTGGCCAATCGGGTCGGGGCGTACCTGGACCTGTCGCCGGACGACGGCCTGCTCGATCTGCGGGAACGCGTCCGCGCGGCCATCCGTGAGGTCCGCGGGCCGGGCTCACTGCTCCACGACGGCGGCCGGCCCCACATCTCGCTCGGCTACGCCTGGTCCACCGAGTCCTCCGACGAACTGCAGACCGCGCTGCGGCGGATCTCGCCCAGCCACGCCCCCGTCCGCGTCACCGCCGTACAACTCCTCGACGTCCAGTTCAAGCAGTACCCCCGGCCGAACGGGAAGACGGCGTGGGAGCTGTCGTGGGAGCCGGTGGCCGAACTGCCGCTCCACAACGCAGCGTGAACGTCTCCGGTGCCCCGCGCGCTTCGCGGGGCACCGGTAACGTACCTGGAGCCGACCGCCGACACGGAGGGAGTCCGTGGAGACCGTGAGCACGGACAGCAGCAGTGAGGCCCGCAAGCGGGCCTGGGACGCCTGCGTGGAGCTGACCACCCGCCCGCCGCTGGCACCCCGGACGCCAGTAGCCGATACCCCTGGCCAGGTCACGCACGACGCGACCGTCATCAGCCGGGCCCTGGCCGCCATCCCCGCAGACGGGCTTCCCGCCGGCGTCGCCGCAGTGGTCGCTCAGGCCCGCGACGGCCTTGGCCCCGTGCTGGAACTCGGCGCCGAACTGGAGCGCTGGCGCGCGCAGCAGGGACCTGCCGCGGTGGGCGAGGGTGAGAGGCAGTGGCCGTTGTACGCCGAACTCGTCACCGCCTTCGACGAGACGCACCCCGCCTTGGAGAGGGCCTGGTTGGCGCTGGATGCCTTCGCCCGCGCCAGCTCTACCGGTCCAGCGCCCAGGGGTTGGGCGACCCTGGGCAGCCGGGTGATCCACCAGGGCCCGTTCCTTACCGTACGCCGCGACGACGTCCGTCGGCCTGACGGGCAGGAGGGCTTCTACGAGTACATCGAGGTGGCCGACACGGTACGGGTCGTGGCGCTGAACGCGGCCGGCGAAGTCGCTCTGCTGGAGGACCACTTCTATCTGCAACCCACTCATCCGGTCCTTCACCTTCCCGGCGGCGCCGTCGAGAAGGGCGAAGGCGTGCTGGTCGCGGCCAGGCGCGAGCTCGAGCAGGAGACCGGGTGGCGGGCCGGGCAGCTGGAGGTACTCGGCCGCCTCGACCCGCTGCCGGGCGCGGCCCGCACCACCACCCACCTGCTGCTCGCCACCGACCTCACCCAAGGACGGATCGACCGGGAGCCCACAGAAGCAGGGATGACGATGCGCTGGACGCCCGCCGCGGAGGCCGTTCGGCTGGCCCGCACCGGCGGGATCCGGGAAGCGGGGAGTCTCGCGGCCATCATGCTCGCCCAGCCCCGGCTGCCCTCGGCACAGCTACCGTGATCGGGACACCGCACCACGGGTTGCCCGAGCCGGGCTGGCAGCAGCGGACCGTGAAGACGCTCAGGGAGATCGCCGCGCGCGATCCACGCATCCGCGACCTGCGGGTCCACGGATCGGCCGGCGCGGACGGCAGCGACGTGGATCTGTGGTCCGACCTCGACCTAGTCCTGACCACGGACCACCACCCCGCCCAGGTGGCCGAGGAGTTCGCCGGCTTGGCGCTGTCCCGGCTCGGGCCGCTCTTCACCGCCAGCCGCGAGGCCACCGCCAACGGCTACGGACTGCGCCTGGTGCTCGTCGACCTGCGCCGCATCGACGTCACCGTCCTCACCAACGGCAACACCCGTGATCCGGGTGCGGCTGCCCCGGCGGCGGATCCGCTGGCGGAGCTGGTCGAAGCGTTCCGCTTCGACGGGGTCCTGGCCGCCGTCAAGGCCGCGCGAGGTGACGTCCTGATCGGCTCCCACCTCGCTCTCCAGCTCGCACGTCACCTACTCGTCGCAGCGATGATCTTGCGTGACCGCCAGAGCGGGACGACCCACCACCGCCGCGGCGGCACCGTCTGGGACGCCTGGGCGGAGCGCCTGGCTGAGGCCCCCGTCCCGTACACCCGCGCGGGAATCACCGCAGCCATCCGCTTCTACAGCAAGCAGCTGGACCGCCTCCTCGCCGGGCAAGCATCGCACCTCGCGGGCGGCGACCAGCCCTTGCACGCCCTGCTGGATGCCGTCGACGCTCACGACCCGGCCCGCCCCGAAGGTCCGGTGTGATAGGCACGGGCAGCGTGGTCCCGCGGCCATCCTGGCTATCAAGCCACAACGGCTCAGTCTCCGATTTACCGTCAGCTTCCCTCGCGCCACAGCGAACAACCTCGAAACACGGTGGCGTTACCCGATCGAGCGAAAGGTAGGACGGCGTGACCTGGAAGTTCACCACGAGCCACATCGGCCACGACGGGGCCGGCAACCTGACGTTGGAGATCTGCCATCGCCGCGCCGACTACGGCAACCGGTTCGGCGGGGTGTTCTGGCTCCGCACCCCGCCGCTGCCGGACGGTACACCCGAGCTGGACGTCTGCTGCCCTGCGTGCATGGCGGATCGCGGCCTGACCGTCTCCGGGGTCTGGGGCGGCCCCGCCCGGCTGACCTGCGTGTGCGCTCACTCCTGGACGCCCCGGCTGCCCGGCCTCTCACCCGAGGCCGTTCTGCGAAAGCTCGTGCGCCTGGCCCGCACATCGGATCCCGGTCCCGGGATGCCGTTGTGGCGGATGCGGGCCGACCACGACGCCAAGCCCCCGACGCCGCTCCAGCAGGCCGTCCACTCGTACGTCGTCGACGCCTCTCGCGCCCTCAATCGTCGGGAGTGGCAGTTCAGCGACCGTGAGTGTTCCGCGGCCTCCGACCTGCTGACGCGGGCCGGCTGCCGGGTGTACTGGAGCCCCGAGGAGCTTGAGGCCCTGGCGAAGCAGAAGCGCACCGACGAGGACCAGCTCAAGTGGGTCCATGAGAACCTCCAGGCGCTGGAGCACGCCGAGGCGCCTCGCGGCCGTCTCAGGCAGTTCCTGTCGGACTGCGCCGCCGCGCTGCGGCCGGCCGCCCTTCTGACCGTGGACGACCTGGAGCCCGGGAAGACGTGGTCCGGCATGCCGCCGGTGCTTGAGGACGCCCGCGGGGCGCTCGGCAGCGTCCACGTCGTCCTGACCGCGGGCGCCACCGGCGACGTCGATTACTAACGCCGACCGCAATCTGCCGCACCGCCCCTTGCCCTGCGAAGTGTTCGGTCGGTCCTCGGCGGCCCTTCGCCTAGGATCGACGCATGGTCAGCAACGGTGGGCAAGGGTGGGAGGAAGCCCGGGCCAAGGCCCGCGAGTTCCGGTGTTTTGATCGCAATGTCCGGGATGTCCTCGCTCTGATCTACTACCTGATCGCGGCTCAGGACGGCAGCGCCCTGGACCGGGTCTCCTTGCGGTCTGTCCGCTACCGCCTCGCCGATCCGCGGCGCCTGCACCGAGACCTATCCGGGCTGCTGCCCGGTCCAGCACGTGAGGCGAGCGGGACCAGGCCGGTCGAGACCGGCTTGGCCGATCTTGCGCAGGCACGGCTACTCGAGCACGGCCAGGACTACGGCCCGTTCACCGGCCCGCCCCCCGTGGAGGGAACGATCTTGAAGCTCTGGCACGCGCTGAACGCCGAGCACGGAGTGCCGCTGGAGGACACCCTGCCGTCCGACATGGTCACCGAGGACGTGTACGGCAGGTATCGGTCGAGCGGGATGACCGTCTTCGAGCACGCCGTACGCGAGCTGACCGGCCAAGTCGACCAGCTTCTCCTGCCGGCCAGCGGAGCGTTGAGCCTACAGGCCCACGTCCGGATCACCGGAGGCGTCCACGCCGGACAGACCGGCCGTCTCCGCGCAGTCACCTGGGGCACCGACGACGAGCAGCGCACCTGCACCGACGCCCCAACGGTCTTCCGGGTCGACTTCGACGACCGCCATGAAAGTGCCGACATCGCCCCCGCCGACGTGGAGAAGCTGCCCGAGTGGGACCACCGATTCGTCGTCGTCCACGCGGGCGAGCCGCTGCCTACCGAGTGGGCTGCCTCCGTGTTACTGGCCGCCGCCGGTCCGTCGCCCGCCTGGCACGACGAAGCTGTGGAGCGCCTTCGGCGATGGCAGGGCGGTGGACGCATAGTCGTCCTCCTCGGCTGGCCGCAGCACGGCCAGGCGCTCAGCGCCGAGGAGGAGCGGTGGGTTGACTCGGCCGCCGACTGGGCCGACGAGATCATCGCTCTCGAACCCGACGACCGTTCCTCCCCGGCTCGGCTCACGCCCGACCGGCCAGTCGACGCCCTCCACCACTCTGCGCGCCTGACCCTCGCAGCCGCCCCCGGACGCACGCCAGCCCCCGAAAACGCGCCCTCCTGGGCCCAGACCCACCGCGTCGGCGTTGCGCCCACAACCGCCGAGGCGGTCGAGGCCGCGCTGCGCCGGATCGGCGGAGGACACCGACGAGCTGCTGGGCATCGTCAAGTGCCACTTCTCGTCGCCCGCTCCGCGGCGTTCATCGGCTGGTCCGTGGAACAGCTGACGTCCGGCACGGTGCTGGAGGAAGCCCAGGTGGAGTGGGTGTGCCGCGAGGAAGGTGCCGGTGAGCCGATCTCCTGGTGGATCCTGCGCGCCCGTCTCTGGCACCAGGACCGTTCTCGCAGCGAGGAGACCGTGCTCGCGCACCCGGGTCTGCTGAGCGTGGTCGTCTACCACCCGCGGAAGCCGTGGACGGACACCGAAGTCGTCCTCGTCCCCAGCCCCGCCGCCGCACGGGGAAAAACGCGCGAGTTCCTGCGCCTTCCCACCGTCATCAACAACGTGCGCGCTGGCGGAGGCAACACCGACCGCGCCTGGTCGTTCCTCGTGGAAGGGCTCAGCCTGTTCCTCGACTCCGATCGCCTGCGCGGAAGCGCGTTCCGCAACGACAGCCACCTCACCTCCGCCCGCCGCAGCGTCGTCCGCGTCGCGTTGACCGACAGGGAGTTCGACGACCTCCAGGATCGACTGGAGCTGAGCCCAGTCGGCGCGCCGGAGGTGCACCGGTTGGCTGACCTCATGGCGAACCCGGTCTGCGACTGGGCCACCCTGGGCGCCATCACCACCGCCGTGCAGCCCAACCCGCCAACCGCATCCCTTGACGCGTGGGCCGCCCGCCAGAGGATGCTGCAGTGGCGCGAGGCCGTTCGCCGGGCCACCACCCTCGCCGCTCCCCACCACGAGGGATCGGACGTTGCCGCGGTCCGGGACGTCATCGCGATGACCCTCTATGCCCTCCACCTACGCGAACGACAGCCGGTTGCCGAAGTGTCGTGGTGGACCGTGCTGTTCCACCTCCAGGACGACCAGCACGTCATCGACCTGGTGGAGCAAACGCTCCAGGACACCGGCCACGACGTGATCCCACGACTCAGCTTCAGGTCGCCCGACCAGAGGAGAGCCGACCCCATCGCCCGGCGGTGGGACCGGCTGAACCGCCCCCAGGACCCGCCTGCGGCCGGACCTCACGACGGCCCCGCTCGCAGACCCGATTCCGTGCCCGACGCACGGGACAGCCACCGCAGCGGCCGACCCGACCCGATCATCAGGGCGTGCGTCCCTCGCGCCGCAGCCGCCGTCCACGCAGTCCTGGAGGACGGTTTCACCGAGCGTCAGCGCATCCGCGTCACGGCCGGCCCGTACGAGGGTCGCGCCGGCTTCATCCAGCGCCCCGTCTGGAGGCTGGACCGCGAGACCTTGCAGATCGCGGTGCCCCCCGCCGCATACGTCGTCGACCTCGACGACCTCGACGACGCGGCAGAGATCAACACCGGCCAGCTCGCTAGCCACACGGACGGACGCAGCCGGCCCGGCGCCCCGCCTGCCACGCCGAACGGCCCGGCCGCCGATCCGACGGCGCGATAGGGTCAGGCTTCGGCGTTGGCCCCAACCTGGCCCGCCGGACGCCGTTCTCCGAGGTCGTCAGCTCCCAGCAGCTCGGCCGGACATCACGGCGCCACCAAAGGCTACGGGAGGGAACTCGGTGAACGATCTAATGAGCCAGCTGCCCCGTCCGCTGGTTGAGCGGATGGGCCGGATGAGCGGCATGGCGCTGCGCGGCGTCATCGCCCTGGTCGACGAGGAGCCGGACACCTTCGCCGCGCTGGTGGACCGGATCGGCACCTGGGACGACGATCCGGGGCGCACGCCGTATCCAATGCCGCGCTACAAGTTCGCGGTCACCGAGGCGCTGCGCGTCGTCAACAACGGCTTCACGGCTATCGAAGAACACGGCCCCCTCCTCAACGAGGCGGTGGTGGAGGCCGCTCGGCCGCTGATCGAGTCGTTCGCGCCCGCGGAGTTCCGCGACGCCGCCCTGCAGAAGCTGGCGACCTTCCCTCCCGGCAGGGAGCCGCTGGACCTCTCCGGCGGCGATGAAGTCGGGCCGGTGGATTACGTCATCGCCGCGGCAGCGGCGGCGTGGATTGCCGGCGGCGCGGGCGGGCGAGTGGCGATGCAGCAGAACCTGCGGCTGGCCCTGTTGAAGGAGGTCCGCCGCGCAGAGAGCGTGGCCACCGGCGCGCCGGAGCGCGAGCAGGTCAACGACGTCAGCGACGCTGACGCGCTTGCTCTGCTCGCCACCTTGTACGACGAGGACTATGTCCGGCTGATCCCTGGCCCCCGTGACCGCGGCCCCTGGGAGTGGGACATGCTGGCCGTCCTCAAAACCCACCTGCTGGAGACCCCCACCGACGCCACCACCCCCGAACAAGCCCAAGCGCTCAAGGCCAAGCTCGTGACCATCCTGCAGGCCGCCGTGGCCACGGTCGAAAAGCCGAAGGCACCCATGGTGCGCCCGGTCGGCAAGCGGGTCCAGCCCAAGCGTCAGCCGAAGAAGAAGCGCAACGGCAAGTAGTCGGCGAGCTCAGGGCTAGCCGGATGCCAGCATCAGGTCTTCTGCCCGACCCGGCGGGGCTCGTCTCATTGACCCCCGGGCGGACAGCGGAAATTCCGTTGCCCGCTCGGGCCGGCTAACGATTCCATGGCCACATGGAGACGACAACTCCCTTGGCTGTCAGCAGCTTTCACCGTGACGGCTACTGCGTTGTGCCCGATGTCCTCACCGCCGAGCAGGTGAGCCACTGGCGTTCGGCGCTCGCGCGGCACGTTGCGGCCCAGCCGCCCGAGCTCGGCCGAACCGGCCCGTACTTCCTGTGGCCGACCCTCGCCGACCACGCCGACCTGCGCGCCCTCTACGAGGAAAGCGGCATCGGCGACGCCGTCCGCGCGTTTCTGCGCTCCGACCTCACCTTGCCGGCCCCGGAGGTCGCACAGCTGGCGCTCACCCTGCCGCCACACCTGCACCACCCCGGTGCCCCTCACATCGACGGCCTCACCCCCACCGAGGACGACGGTCGCCCCGGCACGTTCACCGTCCTGGCCGGCCTCCTCCTCACTGACCAGCGCCAGCGCGACCGCGGCAACCTCTGGGTCTGGCCAGGCACACACCTGAGCACGGCAGCGTGGCTGCGCCACCACGGCGCGGACGCACTGCGCGACGCCACGCCCTACCCGCCCGTGGACCTGCCCACCCCGCTCCAGGTGACCGGCACGGCCGGAAGCCTGGTCCTCGTCCACTACCTCCTCGCGCACAACATCGGCGGCCATTTCGGCACCGCCGACGACGAGCGCCGCGAGACCGTGTACTTCCGGCTGCGCACCATCGGCCACCGCGAACGCTGGCGCGAGGTTGTGACGGACCCGCTGTTGGAGTTCGCGCTGCCGGATCAGACGTGAAGCTCCGTCACGGGCGGCGGGCGATGATCGCCTCCGTGCGGATCGTCTGCTCAAAGGCGCCTGCCGGGTCGAAGGCCAGCAGAGCATCGCGGACGTCGTTCACGAACGCCTTCGCGTCCGGGCCGAGTTGGCGCGGGCTGCTGTAGCTGTAGGAGAGCTGTAGGCCGGCCACCTCGTCCGCGGTTCGGACGATCGTCTGGCCCCAGTGCGCGGTCTCGATCCGGGAGAACGGGGAACGGGCCAGCACGTCCTGGTGGCGCTCGGCCGGGTGGGCGTAGGTGCCGCGCCCGGCTCGGCGCTCCGGGCCGAGGTACCGGACCCGGACTTCCCTGATCGTGTCCGACCAGGGCGGCGGGGCGATGTCGCCCGGAGTGCCGCCGGAGGCCAGCACGATCGCGCCTCCGTCGTCGATGAGGGCATCCAGGTCCTGGGCGACGGCGGCGCGGTCCATCCAGTGGAAGGCGGCTCCTATGGTCACCAGCCGGAGCGGCGGCAGGTCCATGCCGGCCAGTTGTGCCGCCTCGCCCAGGCGCCATTCGATGTTGGTCACGCTGTCTGCGGCGGCGAGTGCTCGGGCCTCGGCGAGCATGCCCGGTTGCGGATCGACGGCGATCACCGAGTTCACCATGCGAGCCAGCGGGATGGCTACCGCTCCAGTCCCGGTACCCAGGTCCAGTGCCCACCCGGTGCCGTCGAGGCCGAGGCGCTCGGCGACATGGGTAAACATCCGCCCGTCGTAGCCCGGCCGGTAGGCCGCGTAGTACGGCGCGGTGCCGTCGAACAGCTCGGCCGGCTCATTACTCGTATCCGCCACGCAGCCATCCTGCCACCGCCGCCCAGGCCGCATCGGTCGAGCTCCGCCCCTTGGAAGGGAGCGGCGGCCGAAGCGCCTCCTCCTGGCATCTACGCCGCGTTCCGCGGGGTACGCGGGCGCAGGAAGTGGAGGAGGTCTGCGGTGATCACGCGGTAGCTGCCGCCGACCTCTACGACGGTGACCGGGTAGCGGCCCTCCTTGACCATGCGGTATCCGACCGTCCGGCCGAGCGAGAGCAGCTCGTTGGCCATCGATAGCGGAATCGCCGGCGGGAGGGCAGCGAGAGCTTCCGGCGAGTACTTTCCCGGCCGGGCAGTTCGGACTGCATTCACGGCAACTTCCCTCCCAAGCGATGTTCTCTGTGCGAGAAACATCTATCACATCTGCCCTAGACGAAGAAGACGGCTCATGTATTCTTCTCTTGTGACAGAATCCAAGGAGCAGTGGCCGGCTGCGCTCACGGCGCGGATCGCCCAAACAGTCAAGACGCACCGAGTTCAGCGCGGTATGACGACCGGCGACCTCTCGGCAGCGTGCGCGGCACGAGGCGTACCGATCGCCGCGAACACCATCACCAAGATCGAGAAGGGTCAGCGGGACTCGCTCAAGGTGGAGGAGGCCCTCGTTCTCGCCCACGCCCTCGATCTGCCACTCGTGGCGCTGCTCATCCCGTTGGAGAGCCAGACCAACGTCGACCTCCTACCCGAGGTGCCCGTGTCCGTCTGGGAGGCAGCGGCATGGGTCACTGGCGAGGACTACTTCGGCGAAGCGCCGCCGGCAGGGTCGGCACGAGCTGTACTCGCAGTCTTCCGCGAACACGACGTCGATGTCCGCACCGCGCTGATCTCCACCCGCGAAGCCCACAGCCGCCGCCTCCAAGCACGCCAGGTCCTCGGATCGGCCCGCTACGAGCAGTTGGCCCGGCAGGCGGATGAACTCGACCGCATGGCCCACGAGGACTGCACACGGCTCAAGGCCGTCCGGGAGCAGATGCGAGCCGACGGGCTCCAGCCGCCACCGCTGCTGGCCGCTCTGGAGTTCGTCGACGCCCCCAGCAATCCGGCGCTGGACTGAATCCAACTCCCTGTTCGGGACGCGATGCTGATCGCCACCGCGCCCCCTGGACTCCCCGCTCTCCGTCACACCTGACGGTCTCCGAGACGGCTTTCGCCTGCCAGCTTCCGCCCGTCCCGGAGACCCAGCCACCCCTTGGCCATCGACCAGAGAGGGCTTGCCCCATCATGCCGTATGCCCGGACACGGGCCGCACGCAGTGCGCTTCCCCCTTCCCTCCCGTCCGCCCAAGGCTGCGTTTGCTCGGCCCCGGACACTCCCGCACTCCTGCACACCGCCGACGAGGCCGCCGCGATACTCAAGGTCAGCCCCGGAACTCTGCGTCGCTGGCGACGCGAGGGCACGGGGCCGACCTACGTCAGGGTCGGAGGCCGGATCGGCTATCGGCACCAGGACCTCGCCGACTACCTGGCCAGCTGCCTCGTGGTTCCGAAGGTGGCGGCCTGATGACGGCGCCCGAGCGTATTGACGCCCCGGTCGGCGTGAAGCTCCGCACCGACATCGAGTACCGGGTCGGCAACCCCAACCCCTACCGTGCCAGGGTTCGCTGGACCGACCCGACCGACAGTCGCAAGCGCCTTTCGCGCTCCACCATGTTCCCGACCGAGGACGCCGCGCAGGACTGGCTGGACCGCATCATGAAGGCGGCTGGCCGAGGCGTGAGCGTCGATCTCGCCACCGCCTCGCTCGGGGAGTACGGCGACTCCGTGATGGACCTGGCGATGCGCGGTCTCGAACTCAAGACCCACGCCCCTTACATGGCAGGCTGGCGCCTCCGCGTCAAACCCACCGTTGGTCACCTTGAGGTCGTCGGCATCACTGCTGGCATCGCCGACCGCGCCCTCAACTCTTGGATCGCCGACGGCGCGGGCGTCTCCACCCTCAAGAACACCATCGCGGTGTGGGTCAGGGTCATGGAGCAGGCCATCCGCGACGGCATCATCGAGATCAACCCCGCCCGCCTGAACGGCTGGCAGAAGCTGATCAAGACCGCCGAAGACGAGGAACACGACCCCCGAGGTCTCGCGCTGCGCGACTGGGACACCCTCGACCGCCTCGCCGACGCCCTGGTGGCCGCTTCGTACAACCAGTACGACGGCTGGGGCGACGTCGTACGCTTCGCTGGCGGCACCGGCGCCCGCATCGGCGAGGTCTCCGGCGTTCGGGCGGGCGACATCGACACCGACAAGTGGATTTGGCGGGTCTGCCGACAGACCACCACCGCCCCCGGCGGGCTGATCGACAAGGGCACCAAGGGCAAGCGTTCCCGCCTCGTTCCGATCATCCCCGAGCTGCGGCCCAACATCGCCTGGCGGATCTCCCGGGTGGGCAACCGCTCCGACGCCAGGCTGTTCACCGGCCCTCTTGGCGGCCGGATCACCACCGCGGTGTTGCGCGACGCCACCCATTGGGATGACGTCGTCGTCCGGCTTGGCTACGAGTACCTGCGCCGTCACGACCTCCGCCACACCGCTCTGACCTGGTTCGCCGACGCCGGCGTCCCGCCCCATGTCCTCATGCGAATCGCCGGACACGGCCAACTGACCACGACTCAGAGGTATCTCCACCCCGACCTGCGCTCCATCGAGCGCGCCGGCGCCCAGCTCACCGCCTATATCAACGCCTCACGCGGCTTGCCTGGCCCCAAGGTTGAGGTCGAGCAGATCCGGGAACTCGCTCTGACCTCCTGACCGTCCAGCCTCACGCGCCCGGACGTTGCCACCACCATGAAAGGCCACGGGTGTGGTGCCGTCGACCTGGTCGACGGCACCACACCCGTCCAGATTGCCGCGGGCTCCGCCGGAGGCTACGGCACTTCCAGCAGGCCCTCGGTGATCTGTTCCCAGCTCGGACGACCCTCGTCGATGCGGCGCACCACGGTGAGCAGTCTGCCGTCCAGGTGGGCGTCCAGATTCTGTTCCGCCCGCTCGTCGCGACCACGACGGGTCAGGTGCTCCGGCAGGCGGCTGGCCAGGACGCCGAGCAGAACTTCATGGGTTGCCGGGCCCAACCCGTCTGCTGGCACCCACCGCCCGCGCACCGCGACGTCTGCGATGCGGCCCTCGACGTCGGAACTTGTCTCGAAGCGACGGGATAGCGCGGCGTCCAGGTGTTCCTCCGCGCTCTGGACCCTCTCGTTCAATGGTGGGTCGTCGTAACCTATGGTCAGGCTTTTCAAGAGCGGCTCGCTGTCATCGGCGATGAGCGGACCCGCTGGTGCTTCCCGCCTGACGTCTCTGCGGCGTTCCGCGCGGATCTCCCAGACCGCATGGCCGGGTTCCTCGATCCATCCGAGCGTGATATCGCTCTCCACTTGGTCGTTCCCTGCGGGCAGGAAGATGTCCACGCTCACGCCGGCCGGGCCGATCCACACCCAGCTCATAAAGTAGGCGTGGTCGGTGTGCTTGGCCGACCAGTCGGCGAGCTGGAGCAGCCTGCGTCGCTGCTGAGGCGTTTCCTTGGCCGGGAAGAGCGCCTTGGTTCTGACACGGCGGCCCCGGGCCTCACCCGCGAGCGGCCCGCAGCACATCTGGAATAGCAAGTCCGGACGGACGCCTCCACCGCCGAAGCGCTTGACCAGATGACCGGGCAGTACGTCGAAGCTGTCCAGGCCATCGCCCGACTTCCACATGAACAGGGCCACCATGCCGGTGACCGTCGCCCGCGGGGTGTTCGCCGCCTGGCGGGCGATGCGGCGCGAGCGGCCCGACGTCGTCTTCAGCAAGGGCAGCTACGTGTCGGTGCCGGTCGGGGTCGCCGCTTGGCTCACCCGCATCCCCCTCGCCATCCACGAGTCCGACCACACCCTCGGCCTGGCGAACCGGATCCTCGCCCGCTTCGCCACCACAGTCTTCCTCGCCGAGGACACCCCCGGTCTGCCCCGGTGGCTCCAGCGCAAGGCGGTGGTCACCGGACTTCCCCTGCGCGACGACCTCGCCGACGGCCGGCCCGAGAACCTGCGCGCCCGGCTCGGCATCCCCACCGGACCGCCGGTCCTGCTCGTCTTCTGCGGCAGCAGCGGCTCACGCCGCGTCAACGAGGCCGTCCGTCGCCAACTCGGAGCGCTTACCGCGCACTTCTCTGTCGTCCACATCTGCGGTCGCGGCAACGTCGCCCCCGCCCTGGCCTCCACGCCCGGCTACTGGCAGCTGGAGTACCTGCACGACGACATGGTCGACGCCCTCTGGCTCGCCGACCTCGTCATCGGCCGCGCCGGCGCCACCACACTCGCCGAGCTGGGGGCCCTGTCCAAGCCTGCCGTCCTCGTCCCGCTACCGGCCTCCGTCAGCCGCGGCGACCAGCTCGACAACGCGAAGGCGTTCGCCCAGCACGCCACCTGCATCGTCGTCGCCGACGAGGAGATGGCCGACGGAAAGCCCCTCCTACACGCCTGCGAGCAGCTGCTGCCCGCGCTGGGAGGCACCCGACGCCGTCCCGAGCCCGAGGCCGTACGCCGGTCCGCGAGGGAGATCGCCACGAGGACGATCGCCCTCGCCCACCCGCGCGGCCGACACGCCCGCTGAGCCGCCCGAGTCTCAGGCCAGGCCCTCCGGGAGGTTGCCGCGGAACAGCACGTGCCAGTGCATGTGCTTCGACTCCTGGTACGCGCCCTCGTTCGTCACGACGCACACCGCGCCGTACTCCTCGCGTACCCGCGCCGCGACCTTCCGGACCACCCGGAGAACGTCAGCGAGGTCCTCCTCGGTGCCGTCGCCGAGGTCAACCAACGACGGGATGTGCTTCCTCGGGACGACCACGATGTGCACCGGATAGGACGGCCGGGTGTGCTCGAACGCGAGCACCGTGTCGGTCTCCTCCACCACCTTCACCGGCGTACGGCCGTTCAATGCCTCGTTGCAGTAGAAGTCTGAAACCGTCGCCGGGGCCTCTGTAGTCGTCACGGTGCACCTGTCCTTGGTTCTGCGGCGAACACAGGCAGGAAGTGCCGGCGGCACCGCAGTCAATGAAGTAGACCAACCAGCGATCCAGAGTACAGCCATGGACTGATGGTCACTCACATTCACCAATTGGCAGGACAATCAGAAGAGTCCGATCAAGGGCTGCGACCGCTGCTGCTGTTGCTCAGGCGTTGGCCAGCCACAAGCCCTTGTACTGGATTCTGGGGTGCCGGTGGACTCTCGTGGTGGTGCCGGCCGGGTGGTAGCCGCAGGACCGCAGCAGGTCCTCCGTTGTAGCCCGGTCTCGTTCCTCGTTGTAGACGCCGACAATCAATCGGCCGCCCGGGGCGACGACATGGTCCAACAGATGGGCCACGTACGCTCCCCGCAGGTCCGCCGGCACGTAGTCCACACCGGTGCGAACGGCGTCGAAGCGGTGTGGAGACTTCCAGCCCATCGCGTTGGCGGTCCAGATTCGATGCGCCCACTTTGCGCAACGCGTTCGGGCGAGGTCGGCGAGGGCGGTGGAGATCTCAACTCCGTAGGGCTCAATGGTGATCCCGGCTCCGGCCGCCCAGTCGGTCAGGCTCTCCATCAGGTGGCCGTTGGCGCATCCGATGTCGAGGAACGTCCCACCGTCGGGCGGGAGCAGGTCGACGAGCAGGCTGCGGGCTTCCCGCCAGCGGGTTTCGTCACCGCTGTGGCCGGACTGGGCTCGCGGGTTGTCTCCGTGGAGGTAGGCCGGTTCGATGACGCCCAGGACGGCGGCGTGCCACTCGGCGGCCGTGATCTCGCCCGCCTGGTAGGCATCGTCGATGGGTGCGAGATCGCTCCAGCCTCGCTCCTTCGCGCTCGCGATGTCCTCGGCGTCGTGGCCGGCCGGGCGGCGCGTGGTGGGGTCCATGTGTACTCCTTCCCAATTCGCTGGCATTGCTGCCTTGCAAGCAGAGTGACGTTCAGTCCCCTTGAAGAGCGAAGATCAGCCGCGCAGCCTTCCGGCGCGCCAGCCCCACTCGCGGGTCGTTCAGGCCGGCTTGTGGTCCGACGATCTTCGCCAGCACGAACAACTGCATCACAATCCCGTCGCGGCTCTCAAGGTCTGCCCAACTTCCGCCGTGACTGCGGCGTCTACCTCACCGACTCTGCCATCTCCCAGGTCGTCGCCAGCGGCCCCGAACAGGCTGCCACCACGGGCGAGGCGGCGCTCGCCGTCGCTGGCACCACCGGTTCCGCCAGGATCTTCACCGAACTGGCCACCCTCGACGGCCTGCTGCAACGATGCCATGGTGCGTCACCGAGGTCGACCGGTTCCGCGATGAACTCGACAGCCGTCTCCTCCATTGAAGTCTGATCACCGAATGCGCCCAGCACTACCGAGAGAACGGACCACGATGGCCACCCGTCCCTTCGTCCTGCTTAGCGTCGCCGCCTCCGTCGACGGGCATATCGACGACACCACGCCCGACCGTCTCCTGCTGTCGAACCCGGCTGACTTCGACCGCGTCGACCAGGTCCGGGCCAACTCCGACGCCATCCTCATCGGCGGCAACACCCTGCGCAGCGACAATCCCCGGCTGCTCGTGAACAGCGAGCAGCGCCGCGCCGCCCGCGTCGCCGCCGGCAAGCCCGAGTACCCGCTCAAGGTGACGATCAGCGCCAGCGGGGACCTGAGCCGCGACCTCAAGTTCTGGCACTTCGGTGGCGAGAAGGTCGTCTACACCACCGACTCCGCCGCTGCCAAGCTCCGCGATGAACTCGACGGCCTGGCCGATGTCGTCAGCACCGGTGAGACCGTCGACTTCGGAGCGCTGCTCGACGACCTCGCTACCCGCGGCGTCGAACGCCTCATGGTCGAGGGCGGCGGCCAGGTTCACACCCAGTTCCTCTCCCAGGGCCTAGCCGACGAGATCCAGCTCGCCGTCGCGCCACTCGTCGTCGGCGATGCTGCCGCACCCCGCTTCCTCCATCCCGCGAACTACCCCGGTGGAAGCACCCGCCGAATGCGCCTGCTCGGCACGGAGGCGGTCGGCGATGTGGTCCTCCTGCGCTACGCCCCCAAGGAGGAGTCGGCCTGAGCAGGCGGGGCCGGTGGTCAGCAGCGGCATTTGCTGACCACCGGCCCGCCGGCGCCGATCGCCTTGGCGCTCGCTCAGTCACCGCGCGCAGTTCAGCTGCGTTCTGCTCGGCGCTTGGCGAGAGCCGGAATCGCAGCGATCTTCTCCTCGGGGAGGTCCTCCCACCGGATCCGGGCGGCAGTGCGCGGCCCGGGGCATGCGATCACCTCTTCAGGTGTCACGATCAGGTCGACTTTGACGTCGTGAGCCTGCGTCGGTACCGCGTTCACCACCTGGAGGCGGTGAACGGTGGTGACGATCACCGTCCTCTCAGTGATCAGCCCGGCTTCGGTCAGGAGGGCCGCCTCGATGTCCGAGTATCCGGCGCCTTTGCCGATCCGGGCTCCGGTCGGGTCGACAGCCACGCTCCCCAGAACCACAAGGTCGACCGGTGCCAGCTCGTCGACGTCCGCGGCGCTGGTGAGAGTCGGCACCTTCCTGCGGTTCGCGGCCACCGCTGGGGGAACACTGAGGCGCGCCGGGTCCAGGACATAGAACGGCGCCTCTGCCGCCAGCCGGGGAACGGCCATGTAAACCACCTTCCCCTGCTCCAAGGCGAGGGCACGGACAGGCTCCTGCGCGGTGTCCGGCACCACTTTGACGATCTTGGCTGAGCGCCAGGTCGGCAGGTCGGCGAGGCGACGGGCCGCCGCCTCGGCGCCGTGAAAGGCCGGGATCCTGCCGTGCGCTGTGTCGTCCTCGACCGCCGACGCGGCGTCCAGTGCCGTCCAAACGCGCTCGCGCAGTTCGGCCTTGCCTTGCTCCCGGCTCAACGTCACGGGTGCATCGTCTCCTTCGGTCAGGGCGCCGCCATCAAGGACAACAGCCGGTCCTGGAGGTCCAGGACCGGGACCTCCCGTCGCCAGGGTTTCAGCTCCCGGGCAGCGGCGAACTCCAGGTTCATTCCCTGTCGCCCCGAGTCTGTTCGAGTTCATCGACGGCTTGATCCAGAACTTCGAGAGCGCCGTCGACCTGCCTCCCCGCACGATCGTCCGTGACTTCTGGCAGCGACCCAGGCTCCTGGCGACGGCCTCCGGCTCGTCGTATGCGCGGCGGAGCTGGCCGCGGAGTACTCATCGTCACGCCTGTTGAAGCGAGCTGATCAGTTGCTCGGCTTCGGCCCACGCTGGTGCCACCCGCGGATCGTCCGGGTGGGCATGCGGTCCCGCGATCTTCGCCAGGACGAAGAGGCGCATCACCATGCCGTCCCGACTCTCAAGGTCTGCCATGCGCTCACGGCGAACTCGGTCCGCGAGCGCCGGGACGGCCAAGGACGCGGCGAGCAGTGACGCCGAGTCGAGGCCACGCGGTGCCATCCCCCAGTCCTCCCAGTCGAACAAGCAGAACTCGGGGCCGGTGACGTTCGCCCAGTTGAGATCCGCGTGGGCCGGACACCAGCGGTCCACTCGGGTGTTCACTACTTCCGCGAACGCGGCTCGAATGGTGTCGTCGACCAACTCCTGAGTGATCCGTTCGGTGTCCGGAGTCGCTATCCGCGTAGTGCGGCAATCGGCCAGTGCGGCCAGCGAGGCGTTCAGCAAGCTCCACCACACGTCAGACAGCTCCGGGTCGGCGACCGCGACCGCCGGCCCGACCGGACTACCCGGCAAGAGCGAGGTCTCATCCGCCTGCCAGACCGCCTCACCTTCCAGGTCCTGCCACGATGCCGCCCTGATCCAGCGTGGCATCGCAACCCAGGCCACCCTCGCTGCGGCCCGGGGCCCGTCCAGTCCTTGTTCCTGGGCGCGCGCCCAGGGACGGCGTTCCACCCGGACCCAGGTCGAACGGTCTGTGCGGGCTCCGATCGTGCGACGCTTCCGCACCAGTGTGGCCCGATTCAGGCTGGTGCCAAGCCGTTGTTCCACTTGATGCAGAACGTCCTCGATGGGTTGCTTCCGCAGGTCCATGTCTACCTAGGCTGATGCCGACGCCCGGCCCACCCGAGAACACCAGTCAGCTCCTGGGCTTGGTCCGCGAGGAGTGGTGCCAGTTCCGGGTAGTACCCGCGGTCTACTGCCTGGAGCATCTCTGCGAGAGCGATCAGCTGACCGACACGTCCGGCGGGCGTTTCCAAGATCTCGGCGAACTCCCTCCGAACGCGGTTGGCGACCGCCGGTACGAGGAGGCTGCTTACCCACAGGACAGCGGGGTCGTAGCCGACCGGCACCAGGCCCCAGCGTTCCCAGTCGAGGATCTTGAGCGGCCGGACGGTCAGGTTGGCCCACTGGAGGTCACCGTGCCCGGTGGTCCGCTCGATTTCGGCTGGGGCCAGGATGCCGAGGTACTTCGGGAAGACCTCGTCGACCCACGCCTGGCGGAGAGTGATCTTCGTGCCCGGTGCTTCCGTAATTCCGGCCAGGGCGTTCCGCAGCCCGGTCCACCAGTCATCGTCCAGGCCGGGGTCATCACGGAGGTCCGGGGTCGAGGAGACCGCAGGACCTACCAGGTCGAAGATGTCGGCCTGGTAGAACCAGCCGGCCTCCGTCCAGTCCAGGGTGTCGTGGAGTCGGGGACGTGGGACGGTTGCGGGGACGAGCTGTTCAGCGCCGAGGGCGCCCTGGCCGGTCGGCCGGGGCGCCCTGCGGCGGCTGCTCCTGGAGACGCGGAGCCAGACGTCCTCGGCCCGGCGGCCGACAGTGACTCCGGAGGTGCCGAAGACCTGCGGTCCGGTGCAGACCAGGCCGAGGAACCCGGCGGCCTTCTGGTGCGCTGCCGTCAGGTCATGCCGGGTGTCGTCATCCGGCTGAAAGGACATCGAGCACCGTCCTGAGTTGTTCATCGGAGATCGGCTCAGCGAGAGCGTCCCGGGCATCCTCCCAGTGCTGGAGGGTGCTGGTCGAGGTGAGGACGACGTCCAGAGCGGGGCAGGCCCCGATGAGCTGGAACGCGGCGGCCTGCGGGGTCGATCCCGGCTGGATGAGGTTCACCAGTTCGGGTGTCATCAGGCCCGGCAGTTCGCCGCCGTGCAGGGGCGCGGACGCGAACGTCACGATCCCGGCCCCCCGCGCTTCAACGAGCGGTCCGGCTCCGTCGAGTGCCTGGGCGATCGGCTCCGCCATGACGAGACTGACCGGCAGCTGTACGCCAGCAAGGTGGGTGGTCTCCGACCCGGCTGCTTCGCCGGCCAGCGCGATCAGTTCGGAGATGGTGAACGCCTGACTGGTGAAGCCGGCCCACGTGGCGACGCCGTAGCCCCCGATGCGACCGGCCTGCGCAAGCTCCTCCAGCACGGCAAACGCAGCACGGAGATTGTGCTGCACTTGCTGCCGGTCGTGGTCGGACCGTTCGGGGTTGTGGACGAACACGATGTCGGCGCGACCAAGGACGGCGAGCGACTCCTCGGTCTGCGCGCGGACGTCCTCGGGGGCGATGCTGTGGCGGCCGTCCGGGTAGAAGCCGGTCTTCGTCGTCACCTTGGCAGCCGGGTGATCGGCGAGCACCGGGGCCAGGTCGTGGTGTGCCCGGCCGTGGGCGTAGTTGGGGGCGGTGTCGATCCACTTCGCCCCGGCCGTGAGGGCGGTGCGCGCCGCTTCTCCGACGGCGCGCACCCGGTAGGTCCCCAGGCCGAGATCCGGGCTCACCGGCCGACCCCGACGACGGCGAGGGCCTGGCCCTCAATGAGTACGGTCAGGACGCTGGCCACGTCCTTGACCTCCAAGTCGGCGACGTCGGCGAGGGCCCCGATGCTGACCGTGTCTCCGGTCAGCAGTACTTGCAGGACGGGCGCGGCCCGCTCGGAGAAGTCCCACGCGGTTCCGGCAGCGGACAGGGTGACGGTCCCGGCGGCAGGGTTACTGGCGAGATCGGCGCGCGGTGCGGTGATCCGCACCGTGATCTCCCTGTCCGCGGGGAGGGACTCCACGTAGGGCAGGGACGGGGCAGGTCGGCCGAAGTGGGTGGTCCCGGAGGACCAGGCCCAGCGGTCGATCAGGTCGGGGTCTGACAGCGCGGTGAGCACCGCGGTCCGCAGCTCGGCCAGGTAGGCGGCCTTCTCGTCCGCTGCGGCGTGGAGCGGGACGTCCTTCCGCACGGTGGGGCTCTCGTGCAGCTCGTCGACCAGCCAGCCGAGGAGCGTGGCGCCGGTCTGGGCCACGAGTCCGAACGTGAGGTGCAGCGACTCGCTGCCCTGGTCGGCGGTGACGCTGTGCCACCAGCCCCGCGGCAGGTACAGGACGTCTCCCGGGTGGAGGACGAAGTCCGCGACCGGCTCGCCCTCCGGTTCCTCCGGGGAGTCCACGTCGCGGAAGGTCGGGGCTTGCCGGGTCGGCTCCCACAGCCGCCAGCGCTTCGCCCCGTACTGCTGAACCACAACAACCGCGTGGTCGTCCCAGTGCCGGCCGAAACCCTCCTGCTCGGTCCAGGAAGCGTAAAGGTTGGTCTGCACCGGCGTGCCGATGAAACGCTCCAGCGCTTCGGCTGCGGCGCGAATCGGCGGGTGGATCTCGTCGATCGCGTCCACCACGAGCGAGGCGCCCTCGGCGAGCCTGGCGTGGAGCTGGGCCGGGTGCAGCCGACTCCAGGTCACCCCTCGCCGGTTGGTGGCGGGGGTCGAGTAGCGGCCGACGGGGACGGCTTGACCGTCCTGCGAGAGCCGCAGCCGGGGCGGCTCGATTCGGTGGGTGGCGAGGATGGTGTTGAGGTCGTCCCAGGACAAGAGGGGAGCGGTGTCCGCCCCCTCGGCGGGGATCACGGCGTAGGAGCGGTGGAGCGCCTGGGCGAGGAACTGGTCCCCACCCAGGCGCACCGCCCACGAGGCGGTCTCAGGCATCGTGGGCTTCCTGCTCAGGTGTCGTTCTGGTCGGACTTGCCGCCGGTGTTGTCGGACGGCACGTCGGCCCGGGAACGCGCGGCCCGGATGCCACGGACGGCGACCAGCAGGCCGCCCTCCTCCTCGGGCTGGACCGCGGATGCGGTGCTCTCCATCGGATCTCCTCTCCCCTTGGCGCTGCTCGGTCCCCCGGGAAGAAGCCGGAAGACATTGCAGCGGGTGAGCGGCCAAGTCTTCCGAGTAGCGGCCGACAGGGCCATGGCGTCTGCCTGTCATCTGGCGAGCAGATTCGCACACAGGTGTCATCGGGGTGTCATCTTCGCCACGATCACGGCCCCGAGCTGCGGCGACTTGGCCGGGGCGCTGCGACGGGGTGGCCAGCGGGCACCGGTTCTGGGCAGGATGCCGGGCATGGACATCTTGGTGGTCGGTGGAGGCTGGTTTCTGGGCAAGGCCGTGGTCGAGGAGGCACTGGGGCGCGGCTGGAGTGTGACGACGTTCAACCGGGGGCGGTCGGGAGTTGTTCTGCCCGGCGTACGGCAGGTGCTGGGAGACCGGACGTCGGTTGAGGACTTGGCCAGGCTGGCTGCGCAGGGTCCGTGGGACGCGGTGATCGACACGTCGGCTGGCGAGCAGCCGCCGAAGGTGGTGCTCGCGGGAGCGAGGGCGTTGGAGAGCGCCGCCGACCGCTATGTCTACGTCTCGACGGTGTCGGTGTACGCGGGGTGGCCGGACCACCCGCTCTCGGTGGGTGACGCACTACTGGACGGGCCTGCCGACGCCGAGAGCGACTACGGCAGGAACCCGGAGGGCTGGCTGGGGCCCAATCTGCACTACGGGCGGCAGAAGGCCGGCGGCGAGCGGGCGGTGGTCGAGACGTTTGGGGCCGAGCGGTCCTGGACACTTCGCCCCGGTGTCATCCTGGGCCCAGGCGAGTACGTCGGCCGACTCCCGTGGTGGCTTCGGCGGGCCGAACGCGGCGGCCAGATCCTGGCACCGGGCACCCCAGGCAGGGGAATCCAGCCGGTCGATGTCCGCGATGTCGCGACGTTCGCTGTCGATCTTGCTGAGCGACCTGGTGGGGGCACCCACAACGTGACCGCTCCGATCGGCCGGGACACAATGGGCAGCTTCCTCCAGGCGTGCGTGGAGGTGACGGGCGGCCGAGGTGAACTGCGGTGGGTGCCAGACGGGGTGCTGCTGGACCACGACGTGCAGCAGTGGACGGAGCTGCCGTTGTGGCGAACCAACGAGGGGGTCTGGCTGGTCGAGTCCTCACCGGCGTACGCGGCCGGGTTCAACTGCCGTCCTCTGGAGGAGACAGTCCAGGACACCTGGGCCTGGCTGCAGGCCGGCAACACGCCGGTCCCGCACCCGCGTGCATCTGCGCACGGAATCGATGCTGAGCGGGAACTGGCGATCTTGGCTGCTGCCGCTGCGCCGCGCTAATCGGGCTGGAATGGGTAGGGCGGACCGATATGGTGTCGGTCCGCCCCACCGGCAGCCCGGGCGCCCTACTCGATGGCTAGCCGTGCGACGCCGCCTCCAAGCTGCCTCGGGGCCGCGACTCGCGTGTACTCCTCCAGCGCTTCCTTGAGCACGATGGCGTCCGGCGAAGTCCTGACAGGCTCTGTGGTGAGCAACCGGCCGACATGCAGAACTCGCTCGACCAGACCCGTGGGCCGACGGTCAGGCGCGAGGGTAGCGATGGGCTTCAACACCTCGGCAGCTTCGTCCAGTTCGCCGCCAAGGATCAGCGCAGCAGCGAGGTCCACCCGCGCCTCCGCCTCGAATCGAGGCATCCGACGCGCTTCGGGCAGGGCGGCCTGTAGCTCCAGCACGCGCCGGGCGTGCTCCTGGGCACCGGCACCGTCACGAAGGAGGAGGAACGTCGTGCCGTGCGAACGGGCGATCCGCTCGGGCCCGTGCAGGAACTCACCGGCCACCTCGTCATGGAGGTCATCGACCTCGACGGGATCGAGGTCGAGCGTACGCTCGACGGCAGCTGACGCCCGCTGCCGGTCTCCGAGGTGGCCGTAGGCCCTGGCCTCGATGGCGGCGATACGGGTTCGACCGGCTGTACCGACACCGGGGAAAGACTGTGCCTGCCGGATGAAGCGGATCGCCTCACTGGGCCGGCCCTCCCAGTAGGCAACCACCGCGAGCGTTCCGGCCACGAACGCGGCCAAGGGGGTGAACCGAGTGACCTCGGCGTACATACTCGCGGACCGAGCCAGGCGGGTGGCTTCGCCCAGGCAGCCGAGGTCGAAGGCGGTCATGGCGAGCAACGCCGCCGTCTGACCGATCGCGATCAGCAGCTGCTGCTTCTGCTCGGGAATGTGGGTGCGGTCCAGGAGCACTTCGGCGTCCGTCCGAAGCTGCCGGGCTTCGCGGAGCACGTCGAACGGTGGACGGCTGTTGTAGGTGCGGGCGAGTCGGCGGACGTCTTCCTGGATCTGCTCTATGGACAGCTCCGAGAGGAAGGCGGACGCCACGGAAGCGGCGTGGTCGGATGCTTCGCGTGCGGTCATCGCGAGTTCTCTTTCAAGGTCTTGCTGGGATAGTGCGGTCGGGTCTCCCTCGCGCGGCGGGGCGAGGAGTTCGGCGATCGGCCTGTTGTCGAACAGGTACTGGATCGTCTGCACGTACACCCCTGTTGGCCGACTGACAGTCCCCGCGACCCAGCGCCGGAACGTCTTCTCGGACATGTCCAGGTTGCGAAACCGCGGGTCCTTGAGGTTGCGCGCCAACTCGTTCCCGGCACCCCTGAATTCCCTTTGGAAGTCAGAGAATTCCCATCCCGCCTTCTCGATCAGGGCACCCAGTAGCGTCTTGTTTGCCATTTCGCAGCCTCCGCCCCCGTGGTCTCAACCTGGCCCGACCGCGACCTGCGCGGGGAGAGCCTGGCTCTAGCAATACCCGACAGGGGGCCTCTCCACAGCGCGATCTGACGAGATGACGCCTCGATGACGTGTTGCTGACATCGCTATCCGACAGATGACACCCGGCTGTCGTGGCGCTGTTCTGGCCAGAACGAGACAGTGGGTCGCCGATCACTGAACCGCAGTTAGCGCGGCGATCCGGTCAACTCCCGTCTGTCTGCTCGACCGAAGGTGCATCCGGCCATCTGCTGGCCGTCCTGACCACGTCTTCGGTTCACCGGTCGACTGGGGACGGCACGCGACAGACCACGAAGGGGGAACAGGTCATGCCATCAGCGCCCACGGCTGCCGATCAGCTCGTGCAACACCCCGCCGGTCACGACGGTGAACTGCGTTCGGCGGTAGAGGAGTTGAGACAGGGGCAGTGGTGGTCAACACGCACTCTTCTGGCCCGCTCTTGGGGTGACCCCGGCTTGTGGGCGTCGCGAACCCAGGTCCTCGGCGCGGTGGCCGGCCACAACGACGTCCTGCGCCACTGGGGCGCCGAGGAACCCGCCGCGTTCGGCCTGACGACGCTGCTCACCCGCGTTGCCGTCGACCAGGCGCTGCTGGTCGGCCAACGGCAGCCGGACTCACGGGACGCCGTGGCGCTCGAAGGCGGTGCTCGGCAGTGGTGCTGGCTGGCCGCTTCGGTGCTCGGGGGCGATCCCGTGCCGTGGCTCGGGCTGCTCACCCTCGCGCAGCTGGACCTCGGACAGGCGCGGCTCGAACACAAGGTTCCGGCTCCCGACCAGATGCTCCCGCCCGGTCCGTGGGGGCTGTTCGACCAGGCCCGCCGGACCGACCCGTGGAACAGGGAGGCGTTCCACCGCATACTCCGCTTCTGGCTGACCCGTCATGAGGTTGGCCCGGCGGCCGAGTTCCTGGCCACCTACCTGCCCAGCGCACCGGGCGGTTCCGCCCTCCACGCTCTGCCGCTGTACCTGTACGTCGACCGCTACCGCCGCGCCGAGCGCAAGGAAGCGGTCCAGTTGCAGTGGACCGACGACGAGACGGTCCGCGACACGGTACTGCGTGCCTTCGGGCACTGGCAGGCCGCGCTCGGGCGGGGCAGCCGGTGGCCGGTGGCAGACGAAAGCCACCTCGCCCACGCGCTCTGGGCGAGTCGCCAACGCCCGGAGGCCGCCGAGGTCTTCTCCGCGATGGCCCCGTTCATCTCCGCGCAGCCCTGGCAGAGCCTGGCGGACCGACCGGGTGACCTGCTGCGCCAGGCGATGGCCCAGTCCTACGCCGTCGCCGGCTGACCACCACCGACCAGTCTTCCGCCCGGCGCCGCACCGGGCCCGATATCCGACTTTCCCTGGAGGTTTCATCATGTCCTGGCCCCAGCGCGCCGCGTCCGGCCCCGAGGACCAGCATCTTCGGTCACTCGGCTACGAGCCCGAACTCGTCCGCCGGATGGGCGGCTTCGGCAACTTCGCCGTGTCGTTCTCGGTCATCTCAGTGCTCAGCGGCTGCATGACCCTGTTCGGGCTCGGGCTGGTGACCGGCGGCCCGGCCGTGATGATGTGGGGCTGGGTCGCCGTCGGCCTGGCCGTGCTGCTGGTCGGCGCGGCACTCGCCGAGGTCACCAGCGCCTACCCGACCTCCGGTGGCCTCTACTACATGGCCCAGCGGCTCGGCGGTCCACGGTGGGGCTGGACGACCGGCTGGCTGAACCTCCTCGGATTGCTGGGCGGGATCGCCGGCATCGACTACGGCGCCGCCAGCTTCATCGCCGCCTTCGCCGGATTGCAGTGGGGGGTCGCCCCGACGCCGAGCCTGATCCTGACGATCTTCGCGGGCGTCCTGCTGCTGCACGCCCTGCTGAACGTCGTCGGGGTCCGCGTCGTGAGCCTGCTCAACTCCGTCTCGGTGTGGTGGCACCTGCTGGGCGTCGCCCTGATCGTCGGCGTGCTCACCGTGGTCCCCTCCCACCACCAGTCCCTGTCATGGGTGTTCACGCACTTCGAGAACGGAACCGGTTGGACGAACCCCCTCTATGTCTCGGCGATCGGCCTGCTGCTGGGCGGCTACACGTTCTGTGGCTACGACGCCTCCGCGCACCTGTCGGAGGAGACCAAGGACGCCAGGATCGCCGCGCCGCGCGGCATCGTCCGCTCGATCTGGGTCTCCCTGCTGGCAGGCACGGTGTTGTTGGCCGGTTTGTTGTTCGCCGTCCAGGACTACGCCGGCACGGCCGCCGCGGCCGTGCCGCCCGCACAGATCTTCCAGGACGCGGTCGGGGCGACCGGCGCGAAGCTGTTGTTGCTCGTCGTGATCGGGGCCCAGCTGTTCTGCGGCAGCGCGGAGACCACCGCCGCGTCGCGGATGATCTACGCCTTCTCGCGGGACGGCGCGCTGCCCGGCTCGGCGACGTGGCGGCGGGTCTCGGCCAACGGCGTGCCGGTGCCCGCCGTGTGGCTGGCGGTGTCGGTCGCCTTCGTCCTGGCCGTCCCCTCGCTCTGGTCTCCGGTCGCCTACGGCGCGGTGACGGCCGTGAACGTCATCGGGATGAACCCCTCCTACATCATCCCCGTCTACCTCCGGCTGCGGCAGGGCGACAGGTTCGCCCCCGGGCCGTGGAACCTCGGGCGGTGGAGCAGGCCGATCGGGATCGCCGCCGTGGTGTGGGTGGTGATCCTGACGGTGCTGGTGTGCCTGCCGCAGCGCGCCCCCGTGACCGTCGAGACGTTCAACTACGCGCCGATCACGTTGGCAGCGGTCCTCGTACTGGCGTGGGCGTGGTGGAAGCTGGCCGGCAACAAGTTCTCCGTCCCGGTGGTGGAGGACCCGCATCTGGCCCGGGTCGAGGCGCAGATCGTATGAGGGCGACGATGCGGGCCGCCCGCTCCCGCGCGGCCAAGACCCCGACGGCGGCGCTCTCGCCGACCGGGCCGCTGGAGCAGCTGGTGTCCGCCTTCGGCCTCGACACGGTGCTGCTGGCGACGGTCGACGCGCAGGGCCGGCTCAAGGGCAAGGAGTACGACGCCGCCCAGCTGGTGGAGCGGCTGCCGTCGGGGGCACTGTCCCCGGAGATGTGCGCGTACGTGCTCGGCACCGACCTGGGCATGACCCCGGCGGTCAGCGGGCCGTTCTCCTGGCAGTCCGGGTTCGGCGACGTCGCTCTGCTGCCCGACACCCGGCGGGCCCGGCTGCTGCCGTGGCTGCCGGGCACCGCTCTGGTGCTCGCCGATCCGATCAGCGGCGGGTATCCGCACCCGCTGGCCCCGGGCACGGTGCTGGCCGAGCAGCTGCACCGGCTCGCCGGGCTCGGCGTGGTGCCGGCGGTGGGGGTCGAGACGGAGTTCGTGCTCTACGAGGGCACCGCCCGGGACGCGGCGGCCTCCGGCTGGCGGGGCCTTCGCCCCGCGGTCTGGGACAACCGTGACTACGCGCTCGACCAGCCGCCCGTGGTGCGGGAGTTCGGCCGCAGGCTTCGCCAGGTCCTGGCCGCCGCCGGCCTGCCGGTCGAGGCCGTCAAGGGCGAAGGTGCGCCCGGTCAGGTCGAGGTGACCTTCCCGTACGGGGAGGCGGTGGCGGCGTGCGAGCAGCATCTGCTGTTCAAGCACGCCGCGAAGGCGGTCGCGGACGAAGCCGGTCTGACCGCGTCGTTCATGGCGGCCCCGTCCACCGGGGTCGGCAGCGGCCTGCACCTGCACGTGTCGCTGGCCGACTTCGACGACCGTCCGATGCTGGCTGCCGAGCCGCAGGACGGGACCGAGCTGTCGGAGCTCGGCGGGCAGGCGGTGGCCGGTCTGCTGGCCGTGCTGCCCGAGGTCTCCCCGCTCTGGGCCCCGTACGTGAACAGCTACAAGCGCCTGCGGTCGCACTCGTTCGCACCGGCCCGGCTCACGTGGGGCCGGGACAACCGGACGTGCGCGGTGCGGGTGGTCGGCCACGGCCGCAGTCTGCGGCTGGAGGTGCGCCTGCCGGGTGCGGACGCCAATCCGCTGCTCGCCCTGGCGGCGGTGTGCGCCGGTATCCGGCACGGCATCGAGGCCGGTCTCAAGCCCCCGCCCGCCGTCAGCGGCGACGCCTACGAGCAGCGCGACGCGCCGCTCGTGCCGCAGTCGCTGGAGGAGGCCGTCGGCGCGTTCGAAGCCAGTGCGCTGGCCGGTGAGCTGCTCGAGGAACGGGTGGTCGCGCTCCTGGCCCGTATTGCCCGCATGGACCTGGACCACCACGCCGGTGTGGTCACCGACGCCGAGGTCGAGCGCGGTCTCCTCCAGTCATGAGCCCCGGGCCGGTCGCGGGTCGAATCCCCCTCCCCGCGCCCGGCCCGGACCCAACCCCCACACCCCACTTGCCCGTTGGAGAACACCATGGACACCACCACCCGACCCGAGACCGCAGTCCGCACCGACCCGCATCCGGCCGTGCCCGGCCTGCTGGCGGCCGTACACCTGGTCGACGTCGCCGCCCCCGGCATGGAGGGCCTGGCCCTGTGGCTGGCCGAGGCCGGAGCCGACGTCACCGGCAGCATCCCCGAAGCCGCCCGGAACAGCCCCGTCGTCGCCGCGCTCGAAGCGGCGGGCGTGCGGGTCCACGTCGGGTTCGACGCCGGGCACGTGCGCACCGACCGCACGGCGGTGGTGTGGTCGGGCGTCGTCGCCGGAGCGCACCCCGAGCTGGACCGCGCCCAGGTGCTGCGGCTGCCCATCCTCGGACGTGCCGTCGCACTCAAGGCCATCTCCGTCCAGGCCGGCGCCGGGGCAGCGGTGGCCGTGGCGGGCAGCCACAGCACCGCGACCGCGGCAGCCGCCCTCGCGCACATCCTCGACGACGGGCAGACGGGCTGGGCGCTGACCGCCCCGGCCCGCGACGGTGCCCCCGGACACGCGGGAGACGGCGGCCGGGTCGTCGTGGACCTGTGCCCGGACGCCGGCACCCACGAGGCCGCTCCGCCCGGTGCCTGGCAACACCGCCCCGCCCCGCACTTCCTGACGACCGAGCCCAAGTTCGCCGCCGCGCTGATCCTCGCCACCAGTACCAACGCCCCGCACTTCGAGGACAACATCGCCGGGCTCAACGCGGCCGAGAGGATCGCCCGCAACGCGGGCGTGGTCGTCCTGCCGACCTGGGACACGAGCGTGGCGAACCTGCGCGAACGCTTGGGCGATCGTCCCGTGCGCGGCCAGCGGGTGGTCACCGTCGGCACCGACCCCGCCTCCACCGTGTGGATCATGGCCCCGCGCTGGACCGGCGAGGACTTCCGCGTCCTCCTGCGCTACCAGGAGAAGGACCATGCCTTCGTCCTCCCAGTGGCCGGACGCCACCACGCGCTGGCGGTGTGCGCGGCCATTGCCACCGCCCTGGTGCTCGGCGAGGACCCGCAGGCCGTCGCCGAGCGCGCCGCCTCCTTCCGCGGAGTGGAACGCTCGCTCGCCACGGTCGGAGTGCAGCGCGGCGTCACGGTGGTCGACTCCCGCGCCCGGCATCCGCGTGAGGTCGCCCAGGACGTGGAGGCAGCCCGGATGCTCACCGAGGGCTCCCTGCTCGTCGTCCTGGAGACGGACGGGCTCGCCCGCACCAGCGCGCACGCGGCCGAGCTTGGCGCCGCGCTCGAAGGCGTGGACCACGCGCTGCTGCTGCCGGTCGGCACTCCACTGGTCCACCACGCCGTGCCCGACCCGCTGGATGCCGTCGAGCAGGCCGCCCGTCGCAACCTCGGCGGCGGCAAGGTTCAGCGCGCCCGCTCCGGCCCATGCGAGCCCGGCCCCGAACAGGCCATCGGCGAGCTGGCCGCCGAGGGCGACCTGGTCCTGGTCGTCGGCACCGGGCAGTCCGAGCGGCTCGGGGCTCGTCTGCTGTTCCACCTGGCGGCGCCAGGTGCGCCGATCCCGCAGCACCTGTGAACCGTCCGAACCGCTCTGTTGGAGACGCCGCTGTGTCCGCCGACCCGTTGCCCGCCCTCGCCGCCGCCGAGCGTCGACTGATCATCCTGGCCGCCGCCGGAGCCAGCTTCGAGCAGATCGCCGCCGACCCCGAGACGCGACTGGCCCCTGACGGGGTCCGCAGCGCGATCGAGGCGGTCCTCGTCACGACCGGCACCCGTACCGTCCTCCAACTCGCGGGCTGGGCCACCGCCCACCGGATCGTCACCCAGCCCGTGCACCCCAGCGGTGCCCTTACCGTCAAGCCCTCCCTCGCCCCGCGCCTGTCGCAGGTCCTTCGCGGCTGGGCGCGCGGTCGCAGCACCCCGGAGCTGACCGCCGACTTCGGGATCTCCTCGACGACGATGCGCAGCTACACCAAGACCCTCCTCAGCACGTTGAACGTCGATTCCCAGCCCCAGGCGGTCGTCGTCGGGGTTCTCGCCGAGTTGGTGCTGCTGAGCGACATCGACCCCGCGTGGCCGGCCGAGCCTCTCGCCCGCACCGCCGAGACGGGGAGCGCGGCACCGTGAGTGCCCGGAGGAAGCCCGGGCGGATCGCGCTCGCCTTGGTCTGTTTCCTTCTCGGCATGACCGTCGGCGGCTGCACCGTCTACCTGCTGCGGCACCTCGACACCCTCGGCCGGCCGGTCTACCTCGGCATCTTCGCCGCAGCCGCCCTCACCACGCTCGGCGTCGCCGATCGCCTGGTCAACCACCGCCCGCCGCCTCCGGACGACCCCGGCCGCGCCGGCACCCGCCGGTCCGGCTGAGCAGCACGACCCGCACCACCCCATGACGGCCATTCGGGCCAGGGCCGCACCCCTTCGAACACAGAGACCAGATGACCACACCACCCACCCACCACCCCCTCGCCCTCGGGCGTGCCTCCGGCCGCCGCGAAGGCGGATCAGAGCGACTGCGCTACATCGAGGCGCCGGAGCCGTTCGAGCCGGACGGCCTGCCGTCGGTGTTCCTCGCCGGGGCGACTGTCGGCTGCCCGGACTGGCAGTTGGAGGCGGTCGACCTGCTGGCGAGCGCCGGCTTCGACGGCACCGTCCTCAACCCACGCCCCTCCCGCAACCCCGCCACCAGCCCCTACGCCGCGTGGGCGCCGTTCGGCTGGCAGGACACCAACATCCGCCGCACCGGCGTCGTCCTGTTCTGGAACCCGATCGGCCACGTGCGCGTGCACGACTGCTACGAGGCCGGCCTGTTCTCCCCCTACGGCGGAACAGTGGTCGTCGGCTCCGACCCGGCCGACCCCGTCCAGCGGGCCAACCGCGTCCTGCTCGACCACCGCATGCCGTGGCTGCCCGTCGCCGACACGCTCTCGGAGACCGTCACCGCCGCCCTCGCCGCGCTCGCCACCCCGGCCGCGGTTCGCGGCTGACCACCACCATCCCGCCCAAGTACAGGACTTCCATGCTCCGCGCCCCTGCTCCGTTCCGGATCGAGGACCTCGCCCTCCTCGGCAACACCCGCACGGCCGCCCTGGTCCGCCCGGACGGCGCCATCAACTTCGCCTGCCTGCCCGACTTCGACTCCCCGGCCGTGTTCACCGCGATGCTCGGCGGCGAGGAGCACGGCTTCTGGCGCATCGGCCCGGCCGTCTACGACGGCTCCCCGCCCCCGTCCGCCGACCGCCGCCAGTACCTGGGCGACACCCTGGTACTGCGCAGCGAGTTCGACACCGGCACCGGCACCCTCGCGATCACCGACTTCATGCCGGCGCCCACGGTCACCGACGACGCCGAACCGCAGATCATCCGGATCGTCGAATGCCTCAACGGCGTGGTGCAGGTCGCCTCCGTCTTCCGGCCCCGCGCCGACTACGGCGCCACCACGCCGCGCATCGAGCGGGTCAACCACGGCACCCCGCGGCTGTCGGCGACCTCCTACCCCGACTCCGTCTGGCTCGACGGCGCCCACCACACGGTCAACGGGAGTGGGGTGTGCCGGGCCGACATCACCCTCCACGCGGGGCAGAGCAGCACGTTCGCCCTGACCTGGACGCCATCCCATCGGCCTGCCCCGATCCCGCCCGACCCGTTCGCCGAGCTGGACGCGACCGTGGAGTACTGGGAGGAGTGGGTGCGCGCGTGTACCTACCGCGGTCCCTACCGCGAGGCCGTGGTGCGTTCCCTGCTCACTCTCAAAGCCCTGTGCCACCCGGGCGGCGGCGTCGTCGCCGCGCCGACCACCTCCCTGCCCGAGCAGCTCGGCGGTGAACGGCAGTGGGACTACCGGTTCGTGTGGCTGCGCGACAGCGCGCTGACCATCGCCTCGCTCATCCGACACGGCCTCCTGGAGGAGGCCCGGCGCTGGCGGCAGTGGCTCCTGAACACGGTCACCCCCGAACGCCTCCAACCGATCTACCGCCTCAACGGCGACACCGACCTGGACGAGGAAGTCCTGGACCACCTCCCCGGGTACGAGAACTCCCGGCCGGTACGGATCGGCAACGGGGCCGCCGGCCAGCTCCAGCTCGACGTGTTCGGCGAACTCGCCGACACCCTGCTGCTCGCCGAGGACGCGGGCCTGCCGCCCCACCCGCAGATCGACGCCCTGCTCCTCGCCCTGACCGAGCAGGTCGAGCGGCGCTGGCGGGAACCGGACGAGGGGATCTGGGAAATCCGCGGCAGGGCACAGCACTTCACCCACTCCAAGGTCATGTGCTGGGTCGCCGTGGACCGCACCCTGCGGCTACTGGAGCGCCGCAGCGGCATCGACCACGCCGTCCTGGTCCGCCTCGCCGCGCTGCGCGAGGAGATCCACCACGACGTCTGCACCCTCGGCATCGACGCCGACCGCGGGGTGTTCACCCAGTACTACGGCGGCCAGGCACTCGACGCCTCCCTGCTGCTGCTCCCCCAGGTCGGCTTCCTCCCAGCCGACGACAAGCGGGTTATCGCCACCACCGAGGCCATCCAGCGCGACCTCACCGAGCACGGCCTGGTCCTGCGCTACGCCACCCACGAGGAGCCCGGCAGCAACGTGGACGGCCTCGCCGGCCACGAAGGAGCCTTCCTCGCCTGCTCGTTCTGGCTCTCTGACAACCTCGCCGCCATCGGCCGCACCGACGAGGCCCGCGAGCTGTTCGACCGGCTCCTCACCCTGCGCAGCGACCTCGGCCTGCTCGCCGAGGAGTACAACCCCCGTCTGCGGCGCCAAGTCGGCAACTACACGCAGGGCTTCTCGCACTGGACCCTGGCGGACGCCGCTCCCCGAGTCGCTCCCGGACTCCAGAGGCCGCAGCCCGTACCGCCCGCGTTCCGGGCAGCCATCGAGCGGTCCCGACGCGCCGTCGTGGGCGCGTAGTGGGCGGGGGCGAGGTGCGCAACACCGTCGACGGCTCCGAGGTGCGGGTCGCCGTCAAGGCCGGGCACATCCACGGAGGCGTGCACCTCCACCCTGGACCGACCCCGCCGCCGGCACCGGTTCCGCGCCAACTCGCCCCCGTGCCCGCCGTCTTCACCGACCGGGACGAGGCCCTGCGGTCCCTGGACGCCTGCCTCGGCCAGGCCGCAAGCCGCGAGACGGCACCGGTCGTCGTGATCACCGGACCGGACGGCGTCGGCAAGCGGGCCCTCGCCGCGAAGTGGGCCCACCAGTTGGCCGGCCGGTACCCGGACGGCCAACTGCTGGCGCGGCTCCGTGGCGAATCCCCGGGCGGCCCGGCCAGAGCCGCCGAGGTCGCGCGGTCGCTGCTGCGCTCGCTCGGCCTCGGCGAGCAGGCGCCGCTGCCCTGGGCCGAGCAGGACCTACTCGGCCTGTGGCGCTCCGAGACCTCCCAGCGTCGCGTGCTGGTGCTGTTGGAGGACGCGGCCGACGCCGGGCAGGTGCTGCCGCTGGTGCCGGCGGCGCCGGGCTGCCTGGTCCTGGTCACCAGTAGCGAGCCGCTGCCGGTGCTGCTGGCTCGCGGCGCCGTTCACCACCGCCTCGAACCGCTCGCGGCCGAGCACGGCCTGCGGCTGCTGTCGCGGATCGTCGGGGAAGAGCGCACCCGGCGTGACCCGGACGGGGCGGCGGCCCTCGTCGGGTTCCACAGGGGGATGCCGCTGGCCATCGCGCTCGCCGCCGCCGACCTTGTCCTCCAGCCGGACCTGCCGCTGCGCGCCGGCCTACCCGCACCTTCCCCGTCAGGACCGACCAGATCGGACAACCCCGTGCGCGCCGCCGTCGACACCGCCCTCGCCTACCTGTCGCCGCGCGAAGCCGGCTTCCTGCGGCGGCTCGCCTTGGTCCCGGCCCCGGACCTGGACCTCGCCTCCAGTGCCGCCGCGACCGGCACCACCCGCGACCAGGCCCGTGTGCTCCTCGCCGAGCTGACCGCCCGGGGCCTGCTCGACACCGCCCACCGTGCCGTCGTCCGCGGCGGGCTCTACACGCTCCGCCCCACCGTCCGTACCGCCGCCATCGGCGTCGGAGCACCTGCGAGGCTGGCCGCCGACGAAGCCTGCGCCAGCTACCTCACGCACCTGCTCCAGGCCGCCCGCGCCTGCGCCCAACTCCTCACCCCGCACCACCGTGCCCTACCCCGCCCCGCCCTGCTGGAGCGCCCGGTCGAACCCCTGCGCTTCACCAACCGGCACGAGGCCCTCGCCTGGCTGGAGGCCATCGCCCCCGCTATCGGCGCGGCCATGATCACCGCTGTCGACTTCGACGACCCCGCGATTGCCTGCGCGCTCGCCTCCGACCTCTGGCCCCTCTTCCACTACCACCGCGACGTCACGATGTGGATCATCGTGTACGAGGCCGGGCTGCGCGCCGCGCTCCGCATGGGCGACCCGATGGCGATCCGCGAGATGTCCTCCACCCTCGCGCTCGGCCTGGTCGCCGCCGGCCGCCACTCGGAGGCCGCCACCCACTACTCCAGAGCCGCCGCCTTGGCCCAGGCGGCAGGCGACCGCGCCGGAGTCGCTCAGTACACCTCCGGCATCGGAGCGGCCCTCCACGACGCAGGGCTCAATGACGAGGCCCAGTCCTTCCTCGGCGAAGCCTTCGGCCACTTCACGGACCTGGGCGACCGCCGAGGCGCCGGGCTCGCCGGGATGCTCCTCGCCTCCGCCGCCGCCCGCCAAGGCCACGTCGACTTCGCCCTCCCCGTCCTGCGCATGGCGCGGGCGGATCTCACCGGCCTTCAGCAGCCGGACCCTCTCAACGCCGCAAGGGCGCTGGCCTACCTCGGTGAGGGCTACTCCTTCGCCGGTCAGCACGACCTCGCCGCAGCAACGCTCGTCGAGGCTCGACGCGAGTTCGCGGACATCGGCCACCGCCACTGGATCGCCCGCAGCACCGAGTTCCTCGGACAGGCCGCCGAACGAGCCGGACTTCCGGCCATCGCCCTCGGCTGGTACACCGCAAGCCTCAACCAGTACACCGGGCTAGGCAGCGGCCGGGACGCAGCACGCCTGACCAGACGCCTGGCCCACCTCGGCCCTGGCGCGCCCTGGCAGCCCTGACAAACCGGCATGCCTGCAGCACGTCCACCTGTCCCTGACGATCCGGCACCGCGGAGAAACCTGATGATGACCTTCGACACCGCCAGTGAGGTCCGTCGGCGGCATGCCCTGATGTGCTCCGGCCCGGTGGCCGGCTGGCGATCCGGTGCCGTGGTGTGGCGGGTACGCAGCAGCAGGAGCATCACATCTCGAGGTTGCTTCGGGTCAGGCCGCTATGTCCGCCCTCAGCCGGTCGAGGGTGCCCTGTGCTTGTTCGCGGATGTCGGGGAGCCTGTCGCTGGCGCGGATGACTCGCTGGACCTGGTGCGGCAGCCGGTGCAGTTCGGCGCCCTGCAGGGCCGCGCGCATCTGTTCCCCGGCCGCGTCCCGGTCCCCGCGGCGCAGCAGGATCTGGCCTGCGGTGATCGCGGAGATGATGCGCCATTGCGGGCTGGTCTGGAAGCCGGGTGCGGGTGCGCGTTCGAGGAGTTCGACGGCGCCGGGAACGCGGCCGGTGGCAGCAAGGCCGCGCAGCTGCACCTCGTGGAGGGTGAACTCGGAGAACAGCGGGGTGACGCTGGCGGTGTCGAGCAGGCGTCGGCTTTCGGCGACGGCATCGTCGAACACGGTCGTGGCGCCGGCTGTTCCGGCGGCGCGGGCGAGGAGGATGACGGCTGCGGCGCGGTCGTCGGGGGTGCGGGAGAGGTCTCGGGCGCGGCCGAGGCGTTCCAGGGCGGCGTGGTGCAGGCCGGCTTTGCGCAGTTCGTTGCCGTGGTGGCGCAGGGCGTGGGCGTGCAGGGCCCGGTCGTCGAGGCGGCGGGCGATGGCGACGCCTTTGCCGGTCCAGCGTGCTGCGGTAGCGAGGCGTTCTTCGGGCAGGACGTGGCCGAGGGCGACGCCGAGGCCGACGCGGGCGCGGGCGAGCAGGCGCAGGACGTCGGTGTCGGTGTGGCCGTCGGCGGCGCGGGCTTCGAGGCGGGCGACGAGGGGCCAGAGTTCGTCGACGGCGGCGGCGGCCTGTCCGGCTTGGCGGGCGATCTCGGCCAGGCGCAGGACGCTCTCACCGAACTGGATCATGGCGTGGTGGTCTCCGTCGGCGTCGTCGGTGATGCCGAAGACGTGGGGTGGCAGGCCGAGGCTCTGGGCGATGTGCCGCAGCGCGCCGATGTCGGTGATGGTGCGGCTTCCGGTCTCCACTCGGGAGATGTAGCTGGTGGAGTAGCCGAGGAGGGTGCCGAGTTCCTCCTGCGGGAGCTGGTTGAGCTGCCGGTAGAAGGTGAGGATCTCGGGCAGGCTGCGGCGGCGCAGGATGTCCTGGGCCCGGGGGGTCGTCCAGTGCCAGCGGATGCCGCCGTGCGGGTCGCGGCGTGCCACCGGTCAGGCCCGGCCCTGCAGTTCGTACCAGCGGGCGATGGAGTCCTTGTAGCCCTGGGGCATGACCAGGCCGGGCACCTCGTCGCGGTGGAAGAGCGCGGCTTCCTTGTGCTCGTGGCTGACGACCGGCGGCCGGTGGGCGTCGGTGGCGGTGCAGCCGTAGGTGACGATGAAGACCTTCCGGCCGGGGATGGGCTCGTACATCCACACGTCCAGCAGCGCGTCGGCGGCGGCCGTCCACCCGCTTTCCTCGCGGATCTCGGTCTCCACCCGTTCCTCCGGCGTCTCGGGGCCTTCCAGCTTTCCGCCGGGCAGCTCCCACTCGGCCCGTTCGTTCTTCAGAAGCAGCACTCGCCCCTGCGGGTCGAGGACGACGCCCTTGATCGAGATCGGGAAGGCCGGCGGTACATAGGGCTGTTCAGTCATCTCTACTTCCACGGCGCACGGAAGGGTACGGGCCCGTCGAACGTAGCAGTCGGCCGCCGCCGCACGCTTATGCGCTGCAGTAATCGATCTTTGACAGTTTGTCACTTCACTCGGGGCGGGTGCGCCCGCCACAGTGTGTCCTCTCCCATCCGCCCGTTCTCACGAGGGGGATCCTCCATGCCGTCTTCCGGTACCACGCTGCCCGCCACGGACGAAGAGTTCACCCTCGGCGCGTTGGGTGGTGACGGGTTGGAACGTGCCGCGGCCGTGCTGCGCGAGCGGGGCCTGGTGCGGCTCTCTCGCCTCGGCGGTCGCAGCGATGTGCTCGACGCGGCGGCGACACTCATGTCCGCGCGGTGGCGGCACCGCGACGCCGATCCGGACGGATTGACCGTCATTCGCGACACCGGCCGGCACAGGGGTCGGACGGGCTTCGCCGGCCTAGGACGCGGCGACCTTGCGCTGCACACCGAGTGTGCCCAGCTGCCCCGACCGCCGCGGCTGATGCTTCTGGCCTGTGCGCGGGCCGCCGAGGAGGGCGGCGAGAACCTGGTGGTGGACGGCCGGGCCGTCCTCGCCGAACTGGCCGCCTCCCACCCGACCGCGCTGGAGGCCCTCTCGGCGCCGCGGGCCGCGTACTTCGGTGGATCGGACGGACACTTCGCCCCCATCCTGGAGCACCTGCCCGACGGGCGATGGCGTCTTCGGCTTCGCCAGGACGAGCTGGCCCGGTTCTCACCCGAGGCTGAGGCCCACCTGCCTGTCCTGCGCCGAGCCGTCGAGCGCCACACCACCTGCCTGCGCCTGGCCTGTGGGCAGGGCCTCGTGCTGGACAACCATCGTGTCCTGCACGGCCGTACCCGCTTCACCGGGGAGCGGCTGCTGCTGCGGGCACTCGGCCAGCCGCACCTCTCGCTGGGCCTGGCCGCCGGATTCCCGGCCCCGTGGCCCGCACCCGGTTCGGTCGACACCGCGCCCCTGGTGGACCGGGGCTGACGGCGACCGCATCCGGGCGGCTTCTCGTCCACACGCGTTCCGGGAGGCCGCAACGATCGGCCCCGGACTCACCGACTCCTGGTGATGCGAGGCGCATCTCGCGCCCCGACGCCAGGTCCCGCAAGGGATGACCCAACAGGAGGAACACATGGCCCAGAAGATCGCCGCCGAGACCAAGGCCGCCCCGGTCGCCGTCACCGACGAGTTCGACCTTGACGTCCGCACCGTCGAGACCACCGACGCGGCCAGCCTGCAGGTCCTGACCGACGACGGCTGCGGCGCCACCTGCGGCGCCTGCACCACCGGCGTGCACTGACCCATCCGGCTGGTGCCCCGGGGAGCCCCCCGGGGCACCAGCCGCACCGGCCGCCGCCCCGTCCCGATCCGCCCCGATCCCGAGGTCCGCCACCCATGCGCCCAACCGCTTCCACGGCTTCCTACCGCGCCGCCGGCGTGGCTCTCGTGCGTGCCGTCGCGCACCCCGCTCCTGCGGTGCCCGCCTGGCCGGACCTCGACGGCGCGGGGCAGGCCGACCGTCAGCTGCAGTGGCTGCGCGAAGTGTGGGCGGAGCCGAGCCTCGCCGAGGCCCTTCAACAGGCCAGCCCTGTCCTCGCCCAGCAGGTCCGGCAGCTCGCCGCCGCCGACGGCCCCGAGCCCCGGAGGGTGCGGCACGCGGCACTCTCCACCGCTCGCTACGTGCTGCGTGCTTCGGGCCGCGCCACCCCGTTCGGCTTCTTCGCCGGCGTGCAGGGCGCCTCCTTCGCCCCGGTGTCCGCCCTGCGCTGGGGGCGCGAACACCGCGCCACCCGTACAGTCTCGGCGGCGCGGCTCGACGGGGCGGTCAGCCAGTTGGAGCGTCTCCCGGGCCTCCTGGACCTCCTGGACGTGGTCGCGAATAACACCGTTCAGGTGCGCGGCGAGCGCCTCGTCGTTCCGCACCGCCCGCTCGCCCGGCCCGGCCTCGGCACGGCCGCCGCCGAGACGACCCTGCGCCGCACCCGTCCCGTCGCACTCGCTGTGGAGGTCGCCCGCGACCCGGTCCGCTTCCGCGACCTCGCCGAGAAGGTCGGCGTCGAGTTCCCCGCCGCGTCCGCTGAGCAGGTCACGAGCGTCCTGACCGAGCTGGTCGCCCACCGTGTGCTGATCACCAGCCTGCACGCGCCGGCCACCGACCCCGACCCCGTCGCTCACCTGCACACCACGGTGGAGGGAGCGGGTGCCGCCGAACTGCCGGGCGTCGCCGAGATCCTGGACAACCTGCGCACCGCCGGCACCGGCCCCGCGGGGTCGGCCGTCGACCTGCGGCTGGACGCCGAGATCGTCCTCCCGCAGGCCGTGGCCGACGAGGCCGCCCGCGCGGCCCTCCTCCTGACCCGGCTCAGCCCGGCGCCCAAGGGACCGGCGCCGTGGCGGGCCTACCACCAGCGCTTCTACGAGCGGTACGGTCGGGGCGCGCTGGTGCCGCTGCTCGACGTGGTGGCGGACAGCGGGATCGGCTGGCCCGACGGCTACCCAGGCGTGCGGCCCGCCGACAGGCCGCGGTTCGACGAACGCGACGAGCTGCTCGCCGCCCTCGCCCAGCGCGCGGCGCTCGACGGTGAGCGCGAGGTCGTCCTGGACGAAGCCCTGCTCGGCTCGCTCGACCTTGCCGGGGACGAACTGCGGGTTCCCCCGCACCTGGAGATCATCGCCCGTATCCACGCCCGCACCCGGGAGGACCTCGACCGTGGCGCCTTCCGCCTGGAGGCCGTCACGGCGTCCCGCGCGGCCGGCGTCTCGGTCGGTCGCTTCCTCCACCTCCTCGATCCCGCGCACCGGGCCGCGTTCACCGGCCTGATGACCAGTCTGCCGACGATGGACGAGCACGCCGTCACCGCGCAACTCTCGTATCCGCCACTGGACGGGGCGAGCGGGCACGTCGCCCGCAGCATCGCCACCGGCCAGCTGGTGATCACCCTCGCCGAGCACCGCCCGTCCGCCGATGGCGTTCTCGGGCCCGAGGACCTGGCGGTGGGCTGCGACGGGCGGCGCATGTACCTGGCCGCGCCGGCGCTCGGTGTGCGGATCGAGGCCGCTGCCGCCCACGCCCTGAACCTGCGCACCCACACCCCGCCGCTGGCCCGGCTGATCACCGAGCTGTCCCGCGCCCACACCGCGCAGGTCACCCGCTTCTCCTGGGGCGCCCTCGGCGCGCTGCCGTTCCGGCCCCGGCTGCGGCACGGCCGCGTCATCGTCTCCGCGGCCTCCTGGCGCCTGAACCGATCCGAACTCCCCACCGCGAACACCGGGTTCACCGAATGGGACGAGACGCTCTCGGCATGGCTGGCGCGGCGCCGCGTCGCCCGGCACGTCACGCTGACCGCCGACAGCCAGGGCCTGCCTCTGGACCTCGACCATCCCGGTCATCGCGTCCTGCTGCGCGAGCACCTGCAATCCGCCCCGCATGCCGTCCTCGTCGAGGCCCCCGACCCGGCGGACCTCGGCTGGGCCGACGGCCGGGCCCACGAGGTCGCCATTCCGGTCACGGCCACCCGGGCCCCGGCCTGGCCGCGCCTGCCCGCGCCAACCCCGGACCGGATCCTGCGGCGCGGCCACGGCGACGCCCCCGCCGCCTCCCCGGTGCTCCTCGCCTCGCTCTACGGCGACCTGGAACGCCAGGACACCGTCCTCGCCCGCCACCTGCCCGACCTACTGGAGCGCCTCGGCAACCCGAAGTGGTGGTTCGTCCGCTTCCGTGACCCACGCCAGCACCTGCGGCTGCGGATCGCCTTGTCGGATCCGGCCGCCTTCGGGCCCGCCGCCACTGTGATCAGTACTTGGACTGCCGAACTCCACCACGCCGGGCTGCTGTCCGAGGTCGTGTACCCGACCTCCTACGCGGAGACCGGCCGGTGGGGCGAGGGCCCCGCCTGGGCCGCCGCCGAGCAGGTCTTCCGCACCGACTCCACCGCTGTGCTCGCCCAACTGTGCCGGCCCGCCCTCCCCGGACGGCACGCGCTGCTCGCCGCGCAGGCGGTCGCCATCGCGGCCGGCTTCACCGGCTCGGCCACCGCGGGGCTGCGCTGGCTGGTCGCCAATGTCCCCGCCAAACCCCCGGCGCCCGTCGCCCGGCCGGTGTTCGCGGAGGCAGTTCGCCTCGCGGATCCCGCCGACGGCTGGGCCGCGTTGCGCGACGAAGCGGGCGGCGCCGCCGTCATCGACGCCTGGGCGGAGCGCCACCAGGCCCTCGACGCCTACCGCTGCTTCTTCCCCGGCCCCCACACCCAGGGGGTGGAGGCGGACGACGTCCTCGGCTCGCTGCTGCACTGCTCCTACGTCCGCGCACACCGCATCGACTTCGACGACGAGGCCCGGGTCCTGTACCTCGCCCGCGCTGCCGCGCTCGCCCGCCTGTCCCGGGACGGTGACCTGTGAACACCCCGCACCCAGCGCTTCGGCTGTCCGACCGGATCGCCGAACTCCTCACCGACCCGGCAGCTGCCCCCGTGGCTTGGTCGTCGCGCCCGCAGTGGCGCCAGTCCCTTGCCCACGGCGCCCCGGGCATCGCCCTGCTGCACATCGAGCGCGCCGCTACGGGCCTGGGCCCGTGGGAGCCAGTGCGGGCCTGGCTGTCGGTCGCGGCCGGCGTCCCGGTCACCAGCGGGACGGACAGCTACCTCTACTACGGTGCCCCGGCGCTCGCCCATGCCCTCACCTGCGCCGCCCAGGCCCACCCCGGCACCTACCAGCGAGCCCTCGAGCACCTCGACCAGGTCGTGGCCGCCGACGCGGTGCGCCGCTGCGAGCAGGCAGAGGCCCGGACCGAGCGCGGCGACCTGCCGTGGCTCGCCGAGTTCGACACGATCCGGGGGCTGGCCGGCATCGGCTCGGTCCTGCTGCGCCGGGCCCCCGGCGGGGAGCCAATGCGGCGGATCCTGGCCTGCCTGGTCCGTCTGACCGAGGACCTCAAGCACGACGGGGAGGTCCTGCCCGGCTGGTGGACACTCGCCGGTCCATCCGGCAAGACGGACAGCCGGTTCCCCAAGGGTCACGCCAACTCCGGCCTCGCGCACGGGATCGCCGGGCCGCTCGCACTCCTCGCCCTCGCGCTTCGGCGCGGCATCGAGGTCGACGGCCAGCGCGAGGCGATCCGCATGATCCTTGCCTGGCTGGAGCGCTGGCGCGACGGCCCCGCCTGGCCGTACTGGATCACCCCCGCGCACCTGACCGGCCCAAACCGCAGACCGCTCGCGCCGCAGCGGCCGAGCTGGTGCTACGGCACCGCCGGCATCGCCCGCGCCCAGCAGCTCGCCGCCCTCGCCCTCGGCGACCAGCGCCTTCGCCACGACGCCGAAAGCGCGCTGGCCACCGCGCTGGTCGACCCGAAGGGCCTCGCCGCGACCACCGACCTGTCCGCCTGCCACGGCTACGCCGGGCTCGCCCACATCGCTCACCGCGCGGCCAGCGACGCCTCCCCGCGCAACGCCGACCGGCTGCGCTCGGCTGCTGCCCTTCTCCTGGACACCACCCACCCTCCGCACGCCGACCCGGACGAGGAGGCCCGTCGCCTCCTGGCGAGCGCGGGCCCGGCCTTCCTGGAAGGTGCCGCCGGCACTGCCCTGGCCCTGCTCGCCCCCGCCACCGGATGCACCCCCGCGACCCGCTGGGACGCCTGCCTGCTCACCTCCTGACCACCCGACCAAGGACCGATCCGATGACCACCGGCTGGATCCAGCACGACCTCACCTTCGCCGACCCCGCCACCGTCGAACAGACCGCCGCCCACCACCTGGCCCCCGTGCTCACCTTCGCCCAGGACAACGGCGACCTGGACGGCTGGTGGTACATGCGCAAGAAGGGGCTGCGACTGCGCTACCGGGCCGCCGCCCCCGTGCCCGTCTTCACCTCCCTGCTGGACACCCTCGCCGAGGAGGGCCTGCTCACGGGCTGGGCCACCGTGATCTACGAGCCCGAGACCGAGGCGTTCGGCGGCCCCGAGGCCATGGAGATCGCCCACCGCCTCTTCCACGCCGACAGCCGCCACCTGCTGTCCCGGGCCGCAGAGCCGAACCCGCCCGCCCTCGGCCGCACCGAGACCATCGTCGTCCTCACCTCCGCCATGCTCCGCGCGGCAGGACTCGACTGGTACGAACAGGGCGACGTGTGGGCCCAGTTCGCGATGCTCCGCGACACCCCGGCACCCGTGGCCCCCGAACGTGCCGTAACCCTGGCCGCGGCGATGCGCCACCTGATGCGCCTCGACACCTGGGCTCTCACCCGCGACACCGCCCCGCTCGCCCATCACGGCGGCTGGGTCCACGCCTTCGAACAGGCCGGCCAGGACCTCGCCCGCCTCGCCCGCGACGGCCACCTCACCCGCGGGCCCCGGGCGGTCCTCGCGCACCACCTCCTCTTCCACGCCAACCGCGCCGGCCTGCCGGTCGACCACCAAGCCGCCATGGCGGCACGGGCGTTGGACGCCGTCTTCCACTCCGACGAGGGCCCCGCGCCCTCGATGTCCACCATCCGCACCACTACTAGGGTCACCCACATGACTACTCTCAGCAGCGACACCGCTTCCGCCGCCCCGACCGCCGAGGAGCTGCGCGCCGCTCTCACCGACCGTCTGCTCGAACAGGGCGCCATCCGCACCACCGCGGTCGAGAACGCCTTCCGCACCGTTGCCCGCGAGCACTTCCTGCCCGGCTTCCCGCTGGAGACCGCGTACGCGGACAACCCCACCTACACCAAGGCCGACGGCTCCGGCACGCAGATCAGCGCCGCCTCCCAGCCCGCGATCGTCGCCCTGATGCTGGAGCAGCTCGACCCGCAGCCCGGCGAGAAGATCTTCGAGGCCGGAGCCGGCACCGGCGTCAACGCCGCCTACATGGGCCGCATCGTCGGCCCCGACGGGCACGTGACGGCCGTGGACGTGGACGAGGACCTCGTCGACGGCGCCCGCAAGCACCTCGCCGACGCCGGAATCACCAACGTCGAAGCCATCCTCGGCGACGGCGCCCTCGGCCACCCGGCCGCGGCCCCGTTCGACCGCGTGATCGCCACCGTCAGCACCAGCGAGATGCCCACCCCGTGGCTGGAGCAGGTCAAGCCCACCGGCCGGATCGTGCTGCCGCTGCGGCTGCGCGGCACCGCCTCCCGGACCATCGCCTTCGAGCGCCGTGAGGACGGCTGGGTGTCGGTCGACGACCAGCTCGCCGTCTTCATGCCGCTGCGCGGCAGCATGGACGACGCCCGCCGCACCCTCCACCTCACGGGCGAGGGCGACGTCACCCTCCAGGTCCACAAGGACCAGGACGACGCGGTCGACGCCTCCATGCTGCTCGGCGTCCTCGACAGCGGACGCCACGAGACCTGGACCGGGGTGACCATCCCCGGGGGCACCACCTACGAGTACCAGGACCTGTGGCTGGCCCTGACCCTGCCCAACTCCCTGATGCGGATGAGCGTCACAGGCTCCGCACGCGAGCGCGGCGTCGTCACCCCGATGTTCGGCTGGGGCGCCATGGCCACCGTCCAGGACGGCTCCCTCGCCTACCTCACCCTGCGCCCCGGCGAGCCCACCACGGAGGGCCGCAAGACCTACGAAACCGGCGTCATCGGCCACGGCCCCGACGGCGCCGCGCTCGCCGACCTCGTCTCCGAGCAGATCCGCATCTGGAACACCGGCTTCCGCAACCGGAGCCTGCGCATCGCCCTCCCCGACACCCCCGCCGCCGACCCGGCGGCCGGCCACTTCGTCCTGGAGCGCCCGAACCACCCGATCACCGTCACCTGGGAGTAGCCGCCGTGCACCCGACCGGACCCGTCGCCCGGCGCTTCCCGCTGGTCGCCAGGATCCGGCCCGCGTGCCTGCCTCTGAAAGCCCGTGTCGGCCGGCTCCGCGAGCTGGCCGACACGGCCTCCCAACAGGCAGACCCGGGCCAGGCATCCACCGTCTTCAACCAGACAGCCCTCCTCGCCTCCGATCTCGGCCTGCCCGACTACGCCCGCGAGCTGTGCCACCGCCACGCCGACCTCTACCTGCCCCGCAGCCCGCTCCCGGCGATGAGCGCCATCCGAGGGCTCGAGCCGATCGTCAACCTCGCCCGCCTCCACATCCGCGCCGGCCACCACCAGCGCGGCCACCAGCTCCTCCTCGACCTCTACCGATCCGTCACCAACACCACCGAGACCGTCCTCGACGGCATCACCGTCCCGGCCGAACTGACCGCGACCGACGACCAGCGCGCCGAGGTGAGGGCGTGGCTGTGGCGGGTCGTCCTCGCCGACGGCACCCGTGCCCTCACCGCCGCCGGCCGCTGGAAGGATGCCCTGCGACACATCGAGGAGCACCGAGGCATCGGCCGGCGCATCCTCGACGGCCGTCAGGTCGCTGTCCTCGCCGCCGTCACGGCCGACGACCGGCCGGGCGCCCTCGCCCTGCTGGAGGACACCGAGCCGGGCGATGCCTGGGAGGACGCGGTCACCGTAGTGCTCACCGCGCTGTGCCGCCCCGGCGACCGGCACGCCGCCGAGAAGGCGATCGGCCACTGGCTTGCCCTCGACGACGCCGAGGGCTTGGCCGTCTTCCACACCCGCCTCGCCCTCACCGCCTTCGACGCCGCCGGCCCGGACACGCCCGCGGCCCGAAACCTGCTGCGGCAGCTGACCCGCCGAACGAGTGAATCCGGCGACGGCTACGCGACCCGCGATCTCCTCTCCCACCCCGGCGTCCGCGCCCGCCTGGACACCTGCACGGCAACTGCACTCGAACGGGCGCTCGCCGCCTGCGCACTGGACTCCGGCGCCCTGCCCGCCGCCCTCCGCCGCGGCCTGGACGACTCCCTGGACGGCGCCGGGAAGGTGCTCGAAAACAACCCGTTCGACCCGGGCTCGCCCGGAGGTAATCCACTTGAACAAGGCCGTCGAACAGCACCATCATCGGACGCTTCCAGTCCGTAGCGCGCTCGTCAACTTGGCCCGAAAGTAGCTGAGTTGATGATTCCGCATGCGCCACCCCGACGTTCCGCACGTCCGAGTGCCCGACCCGTATCCGCAGGATCTGCGGCCGGTCCCGGCCCCCGAACAGCGGGCCGTGCCCGCCCGAGCGACCAAGGAGTACAACCGGTGATCGACTTCGGTGAACTGACCGCACTGGCCGCCCGCGAGGGCAGAGAGCGGATCGGGGTAGGCGTGGTGGTCCGCGACGCCTCGGGGCGGATCCTGATGATCCGCCGCAGCCCCCACGACGTCCTGCCCGGCCTGTGGGAGTACCCGGGCGGAGCCCGCGAGGCGGGCGAGGGCGTGGAGGAGGGTGCGGCACGCGAACTGGCAGAGGAGGCCGGGCTCGCCGGCCTGCCGCTGGAGTACCTGCGCCACCTCGACTTCACCAACCAGTCAGGGCGTCGGGTGAGGCAGTTCGTCTTCACCACCACCGTCCCCGACGGCACCCCGGTGGTCCTCTCCAAAGACCACGACGACCACCAGTGGGCGGCCGTGGACGCTCTCCCACACACCGGCGACGGCCAGCGAGAGGTGATCGAGTGGCTCACCCGCCGCCTGGCGATCCCCGGCTGGCGGCCGGTCGGCGGCTACGTCACCACCATCGCCCGCCCCACGGCCTACGGCAGCTTCCTGGTCACCGACCCGCAGGGCCGCATCCTCGGCATGCGCTCGACGATCAACCCGGACGTGTGGAGCTTCCCCGGCGGCAACGTCGAGCACGGCGCGACACCCTTCAGCACCGCGCTGATCGAGGCCGTTGAAGAGCTGGGCCTCGACTTCGCCGCAGAGAATCCCGAGGTCATCGCCCAGCGGCGACTGGTCGCCGTCATCCACGAGCAGGCCGGCACCTCGTACCCGGTGCCGGTCTGCGGGTATGTCTTCGACGGCGGTGTCCTCGACGCCGAGCAGCAGTCGCGGATCCGCCTCGACCCCGCCGAGCACACCGAGTTCCGGTTCGAGAGCGCCCACGACTGGCGCGCGCTCATGGACCCGGACCGCTACCAGCGGCTGCGGCAGGTGCTGCGCGCCCACCGCTCCGGCGTCACGCTCTACCTGGAGCGCCCCGCCCCGGCCGACGACGACTTCGAAGGCGTCCTCGTCTTCGTCACCGGCCGCGAGGGCCGGCTGCTGATGAACCTGCGCGAGGACAGGCCGGGCCCGTGGCCTGGCTACTGGACGCCGATCGGCGGCTGGCGCGAGGGACGGGAGACGGCCGAGGAGACCGCGGTGCGTGAGGTCCTGGAGGAGGCCGGGATCGCCGTCTCCGGTCTGCGGGCCCTCCCCAGCCCGCACCACGACCACGGCCTCCCTCTCACCCGTGTCCTGCACGGCGTCTGGGACGGCCCCGAGAGCGACCTGCGGCTCGGCGACGAGGGCCTGGCCGTGCGTATGGTTCCCCTCGACGAGGTCCCGCTGCTCAATGTCCCGCCCTACATGCACCACTACCTGGCGCTGCTCGCCGACGCGGCCGGCCTGCCGTCCGGGAGGACCGCGTGAACCCGCACACCGCCGCGCCCGCCGCCGGGGCGGACCCCGTGACGCTCGTCGTCGGCGTCCACCTCGTCCTGACCGACCACCACGGCGCCGTACTGCTCGGCCGACGTCGCAACACCACCTACGCCGAGAACCAGTGGCACGTTCCCGCTGGCCACATGAAGCCGGGCGAACGGGTCACCGCCTCGATGTGCCGCGAGGCCGAGGAGGAACTGGGCATCACCGTCGCCGAGGCCGACCTCGTCCTCGTCCACACGCTGCACCACCTCGACGCCGACGACGGCCGCAGCCGCATCCAGCTGTTCTTCCGCCCCACCCGCTACCGGGGGCGGATCCGCAACGCCGAGCCGGACAAGTGCTGGGAGCTGCGGTGGTGGCCGCCGGACGGGCTGCCAGCCGACACCGTGCCCTACACCGCGCACGCCCTCGGCGAGATCGCCCGCAGCAGCACGCTGTCGACCGTCGGGTGGGACGCGTGAGCGGCCCGGCCGTCCCGCAGGCCGTGGACCGGCTGCTGCGCACAGCAGCAGGCCGGTACGCCCTACGGGGGACGCATTCGCGCAGCCGGGCCGGTGACCCGGTGGTCTGGGAGGTCGTCGACGACGACGGGCACCGGCTGTTCGCCAAGCGCCACAAGAACGCCCTGATGCACCGGCGCGAAGCCTCTGCCTACCGCCACCTCGCACCGGCCCTCGGCCCCGGCCGGGCCCCGGCCCTGCTCGCCGAGGACCCCCTGTCGCTGCTCGTCGTCACCGCGGCGCTGCCCGGCACCCCGGCCATCAAAACCGCGCTCACCGCTGCCGAGGAGTGCGAGGTATACCGGCAAGCCGGGCAGCTCGCGGCCCGGATCCACGCCCACCCGGTCACCGACGGCGCCGTCGTCGGTGACCGGCTTCCTTGGGGCGAGGAGCGCGAGCGGGCGCTGTCCCGCGCCCGCGACGCCCGCCTGTCCGCCGAGGACGTCGAGGTCCTGGCCGAGGCCACCCGCACCGAACCACCAGGCTTCCCGATCGCGACCTGCCACGGCGACTTCGGGCCGCGCAATTGGATCATCAACCGCGACAGGGACAGCCGACTCACCGTCGGGGTGATCGACTTCGAACGCAGCCAGGCCGAGGAGCCCGTGCGCCGCGACCTTATGCGGGTCATGCTCCAGCTCACCCCCCACCGCCCCGACCTGCGCACCGCGTTCCTCACCTCCTACGGGCGCACCCTCACCGCCGACGAGTGGGCCGCGTGCCGGGCCTGGGCCGCGATCGACTGCCCCGCCGCCCTGCGCTGGGCCCTCGACCACCACCACGACGAAGAGGTCCTCGGCTACGCCCGCACCGTACTGGAGCTGCTGCGCAGTCCGAACACCTCTGCGTGAAAACCCCTTCCCCCGCACCTGGTTGGAGCATCCATGCAGTCCCTGCGTCAGGCCGTCTGCGTCATCGTCCACGACAAGAAGGCGGACAAGGTCGCCTGCGTCCACTACGCCAACGACTCCTGGTCCACGGTGCCCGCCTGGACCATCCCCGGCGGCAAGGCCGAGGAAGGCGAACGCCTGGACGAGGCCGCCGCCCGCGAGCTGCACGAAGAGGCCGGCATCACCGTCGCCCCCGAGGAGCTGCGACTGGTCCACACCATTCAGGTCCGCCAGGGCTGGGACGGCAAGGGCCCCTTCCTGCTCAGCGTGTTCGCCACGACCAGCTGGGACGGCGAGCTGACGAACATGGAGCCGGAAAAGCACCTCGCCGTCCAGTGGGAGCCGGCGGACGCGCTGCCCGGCCCGATGTTCCCCACCTCGCACGCCGCCCTCACCGCTTACCTCTCCGGCGACAACCGGGGCTTCTCCACCCACGGCTGGGGCCCCACGGATGACCTGCGCGCCCTGGTCGGGGCCTGACATGACCGGTCGTCACCGGCGCCCACCCCCGCCAGGCCAGGCCGCCCTGCCGCCCGACGTCGACCTACGGCTGCTCGCCATCACCCAGGGCCGCACCGTCACCGACGAAGGCGTCGTCGCTCTTCCCGGCGCCGCGTACCCGTACGCCTACCGCACCCTGTACCGGCCCGACGGCACCGTCGACCGGCTCCTGGAACGCCTGGCCCCCGGCCCGTTGTACCCACCCGGCCCGGGCCCCGCCGACTAGCCCCGACGACCGCCACGCTGCCCACCACCGGAAGGAACAGCCGTGCTCGACACCGATCAATGGAACGACCACTACGCGCAGGGGAAGAACTTCCGGCCCGTCACCGAGCAGGAGGTCGAACTGCTCGCCGGCCATCTCGGCCCGGGGGCCGGCCGCCGGGCGCTCGACCTGGGCTGCGGAACCGGCGAGTACGCCGCCGTCCTCCACGGCCTGGGCTTCACCACCACAGGCGCCGACTTCTCCAAGGTCGCCGTCACCACAGCCCAGGACCGCAACCAGGACCGCGACGGCCTCGACTTCCAGCTCCTGGACATCAACCGCGGCGGCCTCTCCCTGCTCCCGGCGGCCGGTTACCACCTGGTCACCTTCCGCCTGGTCCTGCCCTTCGTCGACCTCGTGCCCACCATCGCCTGCGCCCGCAACCTCCTCGTCCCCGGCGGCAGGTTGCTCGTCACCACCCCAGTCACCGAACGGCAGACCCCCGGATACCGCTCCAGCGGGCTGCCCACAGCCGACATCGATCTCCTGCTCTCGTTCGGCTGGGCCGCCGTGACCGAGTACCCGCTCGACGGCCTCCTCTGCCTCCTGCTGACCACCCACCCCGTCCCGGAGGCCACCAGCCGATGACGGCACCGCCCCGCACCGTCCGCCCAGTTGAGGAGAGCGCTTGAGGACCCGCCCGACCGAACCCCCGACCGACGAGAGCGTCTCCGACAGCGAGCAGTTCCTCTTCGGCGGCCGACTGCGCTACGACTACGGCTTCACCCACCACGAGCAGACCATGCTCAAGATCGACTTTCTCACCGTCGCCCGCCAGATCCCCGGCATGCTCCGCACCGCCCTCGGCCTCGCCTGGCAGGCCGACCGCACCGCCCTGGTGGTCATCGCCGTCGCCGAGATCGGCCGGGCCCTGGCCGCGGCCTTCGGGCTCCTCGCCACCAACCGCGCGCTCGCCTCCCTGTTCGCCTCCGGCAGCGCCGACCAGCTGCTGCGCGCGGCTCTGCCCGCCGCGCTCGCCGTCGGCGGCGCCTCCGCGCTGTCCGCGCTCCTGGGCATCGCCTCCTCCTGGGCGGGCGGCCGGCTGGAGCCCAAGACCGAACGGGCGGCCACCGTCGCCTTCCTGCGCGGAGCAGCCCGCGTGGAGCTGGCCTCCCTGGAGGACCCGGAGTTCAGCAGGCTCCTGGAGTCCGCCAGGTTCGGCACCGCAGCGGTGCGGCGCCTCATCAGCCAGAGCATCGCCGTCCTCACAGCCCTGCTCGGCCTGGTGGCCGCCGGCGGGGTCCTGCTCACCCTCGACCCGGTGCTCATGCCGATGCTGGCCCTGATCGCCGCCCCGAAGGGATGGGGAGCGGTGCGCTCCGCCCGCCGCCGCTACGGCTCGATGATGGCCTGGCTCCAGCACCACCGGGCCTCCGCCATCCTCGCCCAGCTGATCACCCAGCCGCACTCCGCACCAGAGGTCCGCGTCCACGCCATCGGCCCGTTCATCCTCGGCCACTACAGCGCGATGGCCGAGGCGTCCGAACAGGAGCAGAACCGGCTCGCCCGCGCCGCCGCCGGCACCTCGATGCTCGCCTCCGCCCTGTCCGGGCTGGCCGCCGCCGCGACGTTCGCCGTCCTCGGCTGGCTCGTCCACGACGGGCAGATGGCCCTCGCCGTCGCCGGTACCGCCGTGGTCGGCATCCGCACCGGCGCCGCTGACATCACCTCCCTCGTGCGCACCGCGAACGGGCTGTACGAGGAGGCCCTGTTCGTCGCCGACCTGGAGCGCCTGCAGCGGGAGGCCGAGCGCCGCGCCATCCCCACCGGCGGCGCCGACCTCCCGCACCGACCGGACACCATCACCCTGGAGGGCGTCGGCTTCACCTACCCCGGCCGCAGCACCCCGGCCCTGACCGACATCACCCTCACGATCCCCCGAGGAAGGGTCGTCGCCCTGGTCGGCGACAACGGCTCCGGCAAGTCCACCCTCGTGAAGATCCTCTGCGGCCTCTACCTCCCCGACAACGGCCGCATCCTGTGGGACGGCACCGACACCGCCGGCGCCGACCGGGACCAGCTGTTCTCCTCCGTCGCCGTCCTCGAACAGGACTTCCAACGCTGGCCGTTCACCCTGCGCGCCAACGTCCTGGTCGGCCGCCCCGAGCACGGCGACGACCCGACCCTGCTCAAGGGCGCGGCCGACTACGCCGACCTGCACCCCGTCGTCGAGGCCCAGGCCAACGGCTGGGACACCCTCGCCGCCCGCGGCTTCCAGGGCGGCGTGCAGTTGTCCGGTGGCCAGTGGCAGCGCGTCGGTGCCGCCCGCACCCACGTCCGGGCCCTTACCAGCGGACCCGGCGGACGCCCCACCCACCTCGTCATCGCTGATGAGCCCACCTCCGCCCTCGATGCCCAGAGTGAGATCGCCGCGTTCACGCGCATCCGCGAACTCGCCGACCAGGGCCTCACCGTCATCCTGATCACCCATCGGCTCGGAGCGACCGCCGACGCAGACCTCATCCACGTCCTGCACGAGGGCCGCCTGTCCGAGAGCGGCACGCATGCCGAGCTCATGGCCGACCCCGACGGCGGATACCGGGCCGCTTACCTGCTTCAGGCCGGCCAGTTCGCCGCCCAGGTGCCCGGCCAGCGTGACCGCACGGCGGCCGAGCCCGCCTGACCGGGCATCCACCCGGCCGGGCCACCCGCAGCCGACCAACCCCAACAGGCCCACCACCAGGGAGACTCCATGCGATTGCGATTCGGCACCTACAACCTGTTCAACCTGGGCCAGCTCGCCTCGCGCGAGGAACGGGAGCGCTACGACCTGCTCGTGCAGGTGATACGCGGCCTGGACGCTGACGTCCTCGCCGTCCAGGAGATCATCGGACAGGACCCCGAGGAGGCCGCGGCTGTCCTGCGCCGCCTCGCCGACGACACCGGCATGTCCTGCGAGGCGACCCGCGCATCCAGCACGGTGCCCGAGCCCGCGCTCGGCAGCAGCCACCACAAGTTCCACCTCGGCCTGCTCTGGCGCCCCGGCTTCGAACCGTTGCCCGGCAGCCTGTGGACCTGCAGGGGCGGAGTGGACTTCTGGCACGCCATGACCACCGCAGTCTTCGACACCGGGACCGGGACGGCCGGGCAGGTCCGGCTCGGCTCCTACCACGCGGACCCGTTCCGGCCCCCGCAGCGGCTGAGCGAGGCGTACCGGGTGCTGTCCGCCTTCCAAGACGGCCTTCCCGGCGGGATCGGCGCCGACTGGAACGAGATCAGCGCCGACCGCCGGCCGACCGGCGCGTACTTCGACCCTGACACCCTGCCCGGCCAGACCCACCGCAAGGTCCGCTACCAGGCGCGATTCGACCCGGACAACCCGACCGCCTCACCCGTGTCCGACCGCGCCGCGACCACCCTCCTGCTCCAGCAGCCAGGCGGCCTCCTGGACACGGCCGCGGTGGCCGACGCGCCGTGGCTGCCCACCACCGGCCACTGGATCGACGCCGGGGGACGCTGCGAGAGCTTCGGGCCCCGCCGCATCGACACCCTGCGCGTCACCGCAGACCTGGCCCCCGCCGTCCGCGAGCACACCACCCACGGCGGGCCCCTGGGCCCGGTGCTCGCCGAGGTCGTCGACCGGCATCTCGCCGAAGGCCTCAGCTCGATCGCCGACAAGGCGTCCGCGGCAATCACCAAGCACCTGGCCACCAGCACGCTGACGGCGGCCGAACGGGCCAGCGATCACCTGCCCGTCACCACCGACCTCGACCTCACGGCGATCACGGCAACCACCCGGGCCACACCCCACCCATCAGCCAACGGACCCAGCTGACCGACGGAAGGCCGCCACCCGCGCACCACAGCCCGCAGCCACCGGCCCGATCACCGGCCAGGCCGGTGCCGGCGAACCGGGCCACCGCCGTTGCCGGGCGCACCCGCCCTACCGCAGTTGTCCCGGATCCCGTCCCGCCGCCGGCACCCCGGCCGCACCCATCCCATAGGAGGCGTCATGCCCGCACCCGGAAGCCCCGACCCCGCACACACCCACGTGGTTCCCGTGTCCGCTCCCGACTGGCGGGGCCTGCTGCGGCAGGGCACCGGCCCGATCCAGGCCGAGTTCCGCAGACTCGTCGAACAGACCACGCATTACCACGGGTTCAGCCCCGACCTCGTCTGGGGAAACCTGCAGACCCGCGACTACGCCAGGGAGGTCCTGCGGCTGGTCGCCGACCTGCACGACACCCCTCGCGACATCGACGCCGGAGCCGCCGAACGCGTCGCCCGCGCCCAGTACCTCGGGCAGGACGGACGCACCTACCACGTCCTGCTGGGTGAGCAGGCCCTGCTCACCGGCATCGGCGGCCCGGCCGTGATGCGCCCCCAGCTCGCCCGCCTCCTGGAGGCGACGGACCTGCCGGGCCTCACCTTGGGCATCATCCCCGCCCGCGCCCGCCTCCAGGTCTACCCGGGCGACGGTTTCGGGATCTTCGACGGCGCCCGGGTCGAGGTCGAGGGCTACCGCGGTGGCGAGACGATCACCGATGACCGTGTGCCCGTCTTCCAGCGGGCCTTCGACCGGCTCAAGCAGTCCGCGGTCTACTTCGACGACGCCCGCGCCCTCATCACCACCGCCCTGCAGAACACCTGATGACCGCCGTTTCCCCAGCCAGCGAAGGACAACTGTCCGTGCCTCCGACCCGACCGGCCCCCGCCCCGCACCTCCGTACCGGCGAGAGGCCCGGCCGCAACGACCGCCCCAGCGAGGACCGCATCCTGGCCACGCCCTCCGGCGACGCCTTCGTGGTCCTCGACGGAGTCTCCACCCTCTCCGACGACCGGCCCCGCGGCGGCTGGTACGCGGACACCCTCGGCAAGCTGATCGTCGACCGCCTCGCCGCGGGCCCGGGGGCGGAGCTGACCGACGTTTTGCACGACGCGATCTCGGCGATCACCCGCGAGTACGCGCTGACACCGGGGGCCTCGCCCGCCGCGACGGTGTCCGTCGTGCGCCTGGGCGACACGGTGGTGGAGGCGGCCGTCCTGGGCGACAGCCCCATCGTGGTGATCGGCCACGACGGCACAGTGCGAACGCTCACCGACACCCGTCTGGCGGAGCTGGTGGAGACCCGGCCGCAGGCCACCGAGTACCGGCGGCGCCTGGCCGCGGGCAGCGGCTTCGACACCCGGCACCACCAGCTGCTGGTCGAGCTGCGCGACGCCCAGATGGGATGGATCAACCAGCCGGGCGGCTACTGGGTGGCCGAGGCCGTCCCGGAGGCCGGCCGCCAGGCGGTCACGGCTACCTGGTCGCGAGCCGAGATCGCCCAGATCATCGCCGCCACCGACGGGGTCTCCAGCGCGGTCGACGACTACGGCCTGTACTCGTGGACGGAGCTGGCCGCCTCCTGCCGCGCCGACGGGCCGCAGGCCCTGGTCGACGCCGTCCACCAGGCCGAGGAGCGGGACGCCGACGGCCGGGCATGGCCCCGCTACAAGCCGAGCGACGACAAGGCCCTCGCCTACCTCGACCTCACGCCGGGCGGGACGCACGCTGTCTGAGCCCGCGCACGCACCTGCCGGGCGCGAGCGTCGCCGCTCGCGTCCGGCAGGCCGCCGTGGTCGCAGGCCGCCCCGGCCCGGCCGGAGGGCTGTAAGCTCCCCGCCGCCCGAGCGGATCGCGGTCACTGCCGGGCCGGTACCTGCGCGCCCGTGTCGTCCAGTGCCCAGGCCAGCCACTCCAGGCCCCACTGAAGCGGGGTTCCGCGCCGGTCGGTCAGCGCGGCCGGGACCTCGAACATGTCGGGCAGCGGCACGTGCTCGCGCAGCAGCGGCTCGGCCAGCTGCGCCAGCCACTCGTACCCGGGGACGCCTGTGTGGCCAGCGACGAACCCCTCGACCACCGCGGCGGCGCGCACCGGATCGCCGACCGTGGCTCGGATCTCCGTCTCCAGCACATCACTTACCCGGCCGGCGTGCTCGTCGGCAGCGGCCAGCAGGAGCAGCGCCAGCGCCTGCAGCCCGTGGACGGCGTACGAGTCGTACGGGCCCTCGTCGTCCTCCCAACGGGGTTCAACCAGTTCGGCCCCCCGCCACAGCGCGTCCGACCATCCGGCCGATCGTGCCTGCGCCGCCAGCGCGCCGGCCCTCCACCACAGCCTCTTCTTCTTGACCACTCTCGTCCCCTTCTCGGCAGCCCTGCCCTCACTATGCCCGGCCACGTGCAACAGCTGTCGCCGTTCCGCCTGACCCGGCAACCCCGCACTGGGGTCAGCGGCCGGGGAATCCGGTTGCCGACCGCACCCCGGTGCCGGGGCCTGGCCGCACGACCACCTCGCGCGGACCGGTGCAACCCGTGACTCGACCACGGACCGCGGCCCTGCGTGGGCCTACGGAAATCCTGTTGCCGCCACCAGCAGCGGCGCGCTTCCATCTACGGATGGAGACAACAACTCCGCAGCACCTCAACGAGTTTCGCGGCAATGGGTACGCCGTGGTGCCCGACGTCCTCACACCCGCCCAGGTGGCTTCGTGGCGCGCGTTGATTGCCCGGTACGTCGACCAGCAGCCGCCCGAGAACGGCCGGACCGGACCGTACTTCCTGTGGCCCGTACTCGCGCAGGACCCCGAACTGCGCGCTCTGTACGGCGACAGTGACGTCGCCGACATCGTCCGTCCCCTTCTGCGGAAGGACCTCGCACTGGCGGAACCGGAGGTCGCGCAGCTGGCGCTCACCCTGCCCCCGCACCCGCGTCACCCCCGCGCCCCGCACATCGACGGCCTCACTCCGACGGAGGAGGACGGCCGACCGGGAACGTTCACCGCGCTCGCCGGCCTGCTCCTGACTGACCAGCGCGACCGCGACCGGGGAAAGCTGTGGGTGTGGCCGGGCACTCACCTGCGCACCGGGGTGTGGCTGCGGGAGCATGGCGCCGACGCGCTGGCCACCGCGGTGCCGTACCCGCCGGTCGAGCTCGGCGAGCCGGTCCAGGTCACCGGAGCAGCCGGAAGCCTGGTCCTGGTGCACTACCTCCTGGCGCACAACATCGGCGGGCACTTCGGGACCGCCCGCGACGAGCGGCGCGAGACCGTATACTTCCGCCTGCGCGCAGGCGGCCACCGCGGGCGATGGCGCGAGGCCGTGACCGACCCGTTGACGGAGTTCGCCCGCTGACGTGCGAGGTCTGCGGACTGCGGTGTCCGCCGCCGACTTCCGCATGGCCACCACTGGGCCTTTCAGGTCTGCGACCGCCTGACCGTCAGCAGCCCCCCAGAGCACCAACGTCTGGGGCGCGAGCACCGTCAACGGCAGCAAGGTCACCGCCTCTGCCGCCGGCCGAACCCGCCCCGGCCGCCCAAGTGGAACGCCCGGGACCTGTGTGTATCCCGGCGCACGCGGCGTGATCAGTGCTGCCCGACCGGCCTGAGCGGACGTACTCCGCTTTGGCGCGGCGGGCGTTCGCAGCCGTGCGGAGACCGAACGACCGGCCCGATTCGGGGCGATCCGGTGGCGGGTAGGCACTTTAGCGCATTCCCGCCACCTCGGATATCCGTTTTCCGATTTCCGTCGCGGCAGGTATTCTCGTGAACCCTGAGCCGATCGAGCGCCTTATCGGAGCGTCCGTGAGAATTTCCCGCTTATCCGTCATTAATTTCCGAGGCGTAAGGGAATTCGAGCTCTCCGACTTCGGTGCGATCACCGTGCTAACGGGCCAGAACGCCACTGGAAAGTCGACCATCCTCGAGGCGCTCCACCATGCCATGGGTGGCCAGCTCCAGGCGCCGAAGGAAACAGTCGTCGGCCCGCATGGCCACCAAGCCATTGTCGAGGCGTCGTTCACGTTCGACGACCGTGAGGCCGACCTCCTGAGCGACGGATGCCGCGACAGGCTCGGCCGGCCCGCTCAGAGGCGAAGCGAGTACGTCCGGCGGGTCACCATCCAGGAGGGAAGGCGCCGCGAGGTCTCAGAGCCGGAGGAGCTGGGCGTCGCCTTCTCTCTGGAATTCAAAGCCCAGCACGAATTCACGGACGTGGCATTCGTCGGGTCCGACGAACTGTTCGCCATGAAGAACCGGCCCACGATCGGCCTCGGAATGCCGTTCAATCCCCGGACGACCGTCCGGTCGCACACCGGCTGGAACCACCCGACTGCGGACACGGAAGGCTACCTGGCTGCGCTCGACTATCAGGCGATGCTCGCTGCCCGCGAGGGGCGCCCTGTCGAGGACGGGTTCGCCACGATCGCCGAGCACTTCCGCAAGGTGACCGACCGGCAACTGCTGCGGCCCGCATCGACCAGGGCCGCCGGCTCCACCCACATCTCCGTCGCCCTGTCCGACGGCCGACAGCACGGGCTGGAAGAACTCTCTCCTGGCACGCGGAATGCGCTGGGGCTCCTGTGCCTGGGTCATTACCTGCGGTCGACCGGCGCCATCGCCCTGCTCGACGAACCGACGAACCACCTTCACCCGGCGCTTGAGGTATCGCTGTTCACCGCCTTTGCGGATCTCACATCGTCGGCCCAGACCATGGTGGTGACACACTCAGCCCATGTCGTCGCCTCGGTACCGGCGGGCTGCGTGATCGAGGTGGCCCGTAGTTCGGAGGACGGCAACCAGGCGCGACGGCCGGCCGGTCCCGACGGGCCGTCCAATCCGGTGGGCCTCGATCTGGCTGGCACCATGCTGGCCGAGTTCCAGGTCGTGGTGGAGGGCCCCGGCGACGAGAGCGATCTCCGTTTGCTGTTCCCCGACGAGATGGGCCGCGCGAAGATCGTCAAGGCTGGCAACTCCAACGAGGTCCTGCGCTACCACCGCTTCCACGGCGACGCTGGCACGCCGATGCCCTGGATCTGCCTGCTGGACCGGGACCTGCGAACCCAGGAGGAGGTCGCCAAGCTCACCGCCGCGCACCCAAACCTGCACGTCTGGCCACTGCGAGCCATCGAGAGCATGGTGCTCTACCCTCCGCTGCTCGCTGCCGTCTATAGCGACAACGGCGTACCTCTCTCCGAAGCCAGGGCCGAACATCTGCTACGCGAGGCTGCCCAGCCGCTTCAGCGGAACGTGGTCGAGGCTTTGATGCACGAGAAGATCAACCGTCTCCATCCGCAGCCAAAGCCTGCGGAGTTCACGTCCGCCGAGGAGTTCTTCCTGGCGACGGCGCAGGTGGCCGAACTCCGCGCCCGCGCCGTCAAGCAGGTACGGGCGGACCAAGAGGCGCTGGTCGAGGATCGCTGGGAGACGGAGTGGCTCGCCCTGGCCGACCCGAAGGCTCTCCTGCCCGCCTTCCACAGCAAGCAGAAGCTGTATGCCAAATACCAGCTACTGCGGGCGGCCCTGATGACACGGGCCGGCCAGGACGCGAGCGTCAGACCGCCTGGTCTGGAGGAGTTCCGCGTCAGGCTGTCCCGCCTGCGCGGCGTCGACGCAGGGCCAGCCGCTGCCGCCCCGTAGCCAGCTTTACACGGCAGCCCAGGGCGCCAGCGGCAACGGGACACCCGCTCTCTCGCGCGCAGAAGGTGAGGAGGGTCGGCGTCGCTGGCGGCCCGATGGGCACCCTCGCACCAGGATTGCCCGGGTCGGCGCCCTCCAGGTTCTACGCCCTTCGAGTGCGGGCGCTGCGGCCCGGCGCGGGAATCGCTTTGCCGCCCCAGGCCGCCTGCAGGGCGGGAAGCAGGTCGGATCGGGTCAGTCCGCGATCCTGGAAACCGGTACCGAACCCGATGTGAGGCCAGTTCGGTTGGTCACGGTCTCCCGCACCCGGGGCCGGGGCGCTGAGGTCGGTCTCCACATACGGGGCAAGCTCCGGCCAACCCAGCAGGGTGACGGCATTTCGCAGGAAGAGTGCGCAGGTGGCGGCATCGAACGCGTGGGTGTGCTCACGCTCCAAGATCAATCCGTTCAGGCCACGCTCGCGTCCTGCGAGGAAGAGTCCGAGGACAGCGGGGACGCGCCCGACCAGCAAGTCGCCATCGTCCGTTGGCAGCCGCGCACACGGAAGTTCTGCATGGATGAGGGTACGTAGCCCGTGGCCGAGCTTCAGCCGGTCCTCGTGGAAGATCGCGACGATGTCGCCGCTGTTGGCCAGCACGATGCCCTGGAGCATGCGCGACCACGCGCGGCCGGTTTGATCCAGTGCTCCCTCCAGCCTCTGTGCGCGCTCAGACTGGCGGTCGCCGGCGTGTTCAAGTTCCCGACGCAGCAGGAGGGCGGTTGCCGCCGGGGGTTCGTAGCCAGAGGCGACATCTTCCAGCCAGTCGGGGAGCAGGCCCTGGTTGGCGAAGTAGCGGGTGTCAAGGCCAATGCTGATCGCTGCGGCCGTGCACTCGTCGTCGATCACGTCAAGGAAGGCCGCGTACCGTTCCTGGTGTTGGCGTGGCGTCCTGCCGTTCAGCACCCACCTGGCCGCGAGCATCGACGGCAAGCGGCCCTCCGGCGGTGCGACCTGCTCGTGGTCTGCCATGCACTTCCTCTCTTCGTCCCGCCCGCGCGAGAGCGGCGCGCACTCGGAAGCAGGCAACACCGCCCATTGGCGTGATCATCCCGCCGCTGCCACGATGCCCGGCATCTCGGTCTCTTACGCCACGCTTCGGGAGGTTCGCGGGCGCAGGAAGTGGAGGAGGTCTGCGGTGATCACGCGGTAGCTGCCGCCCACCTCCACCACGGTCACTGGGTAGCGGCTCTCCCGGGCCATGCGGTACCCCGCGGTCCTGCCGAGTGAGAGCAGCTCGTTGGCCACCGACAGCGGGATCGCCGGCGGGAGAGCAGCGAGAGCCTCCGGGGTAAACCTCCCCGGCCGGGCAGTCCGAACTGCGTTCACGGCAACATTCCCTCTCATTCGATGTTCTCTGTGCGAGAAACATCTATCACACCTGCCCTGGTCGCAGAAGCCACATCATGTATCCTTCCTCCATGGAAGAATCAAGTGAGCAGTGGCCAGCCTCACTCACGGCGCGGATCGCCCGGGTCGTCAAGGATCAGCGCGGTCAGCGAGGCGTGACGACGCACGATCTCTCGGAGGCATGCGAGGCCAGGGGGGTGCCGATCGCCGCCAACACCATTACCAAGATCGAAAAAGGGCAGCGGGACTCACTTAGGCTCGAGGAGGCCATCGTTCTCGCCCACGCCCTCGATCTGCCACTCGTCGCATTGCTCATCCCGTTGGAGGTCCAGGCCGACATCGACCTACTTCCCAACGTGACCATTCCCGTGTGGGAGGCGGCGGCCTGGGTCACCGGCGAGGACCAGCTGGGCGAGGCGCCGCCGCCCGGCTCGGCCCGTGCCGTACTCGGCACCTTCCGTGAACACGACGTCGATGTCCGAACCGCGCTGATCTCCACCCGCGAAGCCCACAGCCGCCGTGTTCAGGCTCGCCAGGCCCTCGGCTCCGCCCGCTACGAGCAGCTGGCCCGACAAGCGGACGAACTCGACCGCATGGCCCACGAGGACTGCGCGCGCCTGAAGGCCGTTCGGGACCAGATGCGGGCCGACGGGCTCCAGCCGGCACCGCTGCCGGCCACACTCGAGTTCGTCGACGCTCCCGAAGGGCCGGCCTCCGGCTGACTCGAACGTCCTGGCCGGGGCCCAGTACAGACCCCCGCAGCTACCCCCAGACTTCCCACAGTCACACCTGACGGTCCCCGAGACGGCCTTCGCCTGGCAGCTTCCGTCCGTCCCGGAGACCCAGCCACCCCTTGGCTATTGACCAGAGAGGGCTCGCCCCATAATGCCGCATGCCCGCACACGGGCCGCACGAAGTGCGTTCCCTCCTTCCCCTCCGCCCACCCCGGGCTGCGCCTGCGCGCCCCCGGACACTCCCGCACTCCTCCAGACCGCCGACGAGGCCGCTGCGATGCTCAAGGTCAGCCCAGGAACGCTGCGCCGCTGGCGCCGCGAGAACACTGGGCCGGCCTACGTCAAGGTCGGTGGCCGAGTCGGCTACCGCCACCAGGACCTCGTCGACTACCTGGCCAGCTGCGTCGTGCTGCCGGAGGTGGCGGCCTGATGACGACGCCAGAGCGCATCGACGCCCCGGTCGGCGTCAAGATCTCCACCGACATCGAGTACCGCCCCGGCAACCCCAACCCTTACCGCGCCCGCGTCCGCTGGGTCGACCCGATCACCAAGGCCCGCCCGTCCCGCTCCACCATGTTCCCCACCGAGCCCGATGCGCAGGACTGGCTCGACCGCATCGCCAAGGCTGCCGGGCGCGGCGTCAGCATCGACCTCGCCACGACGTCTCTCAGCGAGTACGGCGACTCCGTCATGGATCTGGCGATGCGGGGTCTCGAACTCAAGACCCATGCCCCGTACATGGCCGGCTGGCGTCTACGCGTCAAACCGACCGTCGGCCACCTCCAGGTCGTCGGCATCACGGCTGGCATCGCCGACCGCGCCCTCAACGCCTGGATCGCCGACGGGGCCGGAATCTCCACCCTCAAGAACACCATCGCCGTGTGGGTCAGGGTCATGGAGCAGGCCATCCGCGACGGCATCATCGAGATCAACCCCGCCCGCCTGAACGGCTGGCAGAAGCTGATCAAGACCGCCGAGGACGAGGAACACGACCCCCGCGGGCTGGCACTTCGCGACTGGGACACTCTCGACCGCCTCGCCGACGCCTTGGTGACCGCCTCCTTCAACCACTACGACGGCTGGGGCGACATCGTCCGCTTCGCCGGCGGCACCGGCGCCCGCATCGGAGAGGTCTCCGGCGTCCGCGCCGGCGACATCGACACCGACAAGTGGATCTGGCGAGTCTGCCGACAGACCACCACCGCGCCCGGCGGGCTGATCGACAAGGGCACCAAGGGCAAGCGCTCCCGCCTCGTCCCGATCATCCCCGAGCTGCGGCCCAACATCGCCTGGCGGATCTCCCGGGTCGGCAACCGGCCCGACGCCCGACTGTTCACTGGACCCCGCGGCGGCCGGGTCACCACAGCGGTGCTGCGCGACGCCACCCACTGGGACGACGTCGTGGTCAGCCTGGGCTACGAGTACCTGCGCCGCCACGATCTACGCCACACCGCGCTGACCTGGTTCGCCGACGCCGGCGTCCCTCCCCACGTCCTCATGCGAATCGCCGGCCACGGCCAACTGACCACGACCCAGCGCTACCTCCACCCCGACCTGCGTTCCATCGAACGCGCCGGAACCCAGCTCACCACCTACATCAACGCCTCCCGTGGCCTCCCCGGCCCGAAGGTCGAGGTCGAGCAGATCCGCCAACTCGCCCTGACCGGCTGACCCTAGCCAGCCCCGACCAGCTGCGGAGGTCCCCGTCCGACGGACGGGGACCTCTCCGGCGTCGGCAGGGCACAAACCGCTTGCCGTCCCGCAACCGAGTTCGCGGAAGAGGAGCTGCCATGTCGAACAAGAAGTCGCGGCGCCAGCGGGACGCCGCGCGCCAGGGCCGACGAGATGCACCAGCAGCGTCTGGGTGCCACGGAGAGCTTCCACGAGGCACACGCCCGAAACCGTACCGAACGGCACCTGGACCCCCGCTTCGCGATTTACCCCACCCTCGTGGCGCCGCCCTGCGATCATCGATCCGTCCCGGGCAAGCGACACGAACTGAGGCAGCGCCATGACGTGGGTCTACGCGGAACTCGCCAAAGAGGCCAGCAAACGAGGCGGCCCTGTCGCGCTGCGGTACTTCTATCGCGGGCAGGGCGTCGTCCTAGATGATTGATGCGTGGGGTTGCGGTGACGTTCAGTGGTCGTAGGCGGTCAGTGAACGCTTGACTGGCTGGCCGGTCTTGTCGTTGTTCCAGATCGCCGCAGTCAGCGCGAGGACCCGCGCGAGGATGCGGACCACGACGCCAGCCGGGGTGCGCCCGCCGTGTCGTTCCAGGTCGAGCTGGGCTTTGAGGGTCTGATTGATCGATTCGATGGTCTGGCGCAGTGGCTTGAAGAGGTGCGCGCCGGCCCGCTCGGCCTCGCCCTTGCGGGCGGGCCTCAGCAGGTCGAGGTCACGCTGTGCCATCTGCTGCTCGAAGTCGCGGCCGAAGTAGTTCTTGTCGCCGATGATTGTCTGGCCGGGGAAGGCGGCGGCGAGTTCCGGGTCGTGGTCGAGCATGGCGAGCAGCGTCTCGCGTTCGTCGGCCTTCGCGCCGGTGAGCCCGAACATGACCGGCAGCCCACCGAGGGTGCAGACCAGGTGCAGGCGCAGCCCCCAGAAGAAGCGGGAGTGCGACGCGCAGTAGCCGTACTCGGCCCAGCCGGCCAGGTCGCTGCGCTTGACGGTCTCGCGCGAGCGGCCGCATTCCACCGGGGTGGAGTCGACGATCCACACGTCGTCGCTCCAGAGCGTCGTGTCCGCTGCGAGTATCCGGATCATGTGCTGGACCAGCGAGGATGCCGCGCGCAAGCGCCGGTTGTAGCCGGACTGGTGGAGCAGGCGCGGAAACAGATGGCGCAAGTTGGCGTTCGCGTGGCGCAGCCAGCGCCGCTCGGAGGTGAAGCCGAGCAGCGCCGACATGACCGCGAGGGTCACCAGTTCGGCGTCGCTGAGCGTAGGTACGAAGCCGATCGCGGGCCGAGCCGGGGCGAGCTCGGGCGAAGCCTTCAGCGTGTCATCGATCTTGGCGTACAGTGCAGTTGCGAGGGTTTCCAGGTCTGTCGTCACACACGGATCTTGGAAGCCCTCGCCTCGTTCTCGCAGGCGAACCCCGCGCATCAATCATCTAGGCGTTGCCCTCACCGGCGCGACCGTGGCCGGGACTCGGCTCTACGACAAGTGGCGCGCCCGCCGCAGCGATGCCGCCGAGGCGGCGCAGGAGACCACCGCAGAGGTGCCGTCACCCGAAAACGCCCCGGCGACCGGGCACGCCTGACCCCTGGCGGGTTAGGCGTGGTTGATCCGCAGCTCGCCCTGACCGTTGGCCCTGGCCAGGCCCGACCAGCTGGGGAGGTCCCGTCAGACGGGCGGGAACCTCCCCAGCGTCGGCACGGCGCAAACCGCTCTGCCGCTACGCTCCATACAGCCGAGTTCGGGGAAGAGGAGCTGCCATGTCGAACAAGAAGTCGCGGCGCCAGCGGGACGCCGCGCGCGCCAGGGCCGACGAGGTGCAGCGGCAGCGCCTGGGCGCCACAGAGGGCTTTCACGAGGAACACGCCGGAACCGTCGCCGAACGGCACCTGGACCCCCGCTTCATCCAACGCCGCCGCACGGACGAGGGCCACGAGATCTCCTGGCACCCGGACACGAAGACCGGCCAGGGCCTCCAGGACTCGATCCAGCGCCAGCTCGATTCGTTCCGGGAGAAGTTCGGCCGAGAGCCTGGACCCGACGACCCGCTGTTCTTCGACCCGGACGCTGACGAGCCCCGCCCGATGCCCGAGGAGCGCATCACCGAGATGCTCGGCGAGATGGCGGTGATCGCCGAGCGGGCCGGAATCGACCCGGCTTTCATCCACGCCTGGCGGGACCTCGGGTACGTGGTCACCGAGGACACCCGGCACCTGTTCAGTGCCGCCGAGGTCCAGGTGTTCTCGGACGCCGTCAGGGCGTACCAGAGCGAAAGCGGCTCCCAGCCGGAGGAGCCCCAGACCGACACCCCGCTGGAGAGCCTGCGGAACGTCATCGACGCCATCATCACGCGACGTGACCCGCGGATCGCGATGCGCGTCGTACTCGGCATCGACCGGGCAGGGGCAACCGAAGGCGAGGAAGCCGCCGGGCTCATGGCCTCCATCCTGTTCGGCGCCCTCGCGGGCTGGCTCTCCGGCGCCCGCGAGGCCGAACTCACCCCAGACGACGCCATCGTGGCCGTCGACTGGGTCCGCGAATCACTCGGCACGGCTCACAGCCGCAAGGTCATGCACATCGCTGGCATCCTCGGACACCCCGACGCATCCGGCGCCACCGTCAACGAGGCCGCCGACCAGCTCGGCGACGATTTCCTCCCCACGTTTATTTGGCTAACCGCAGGCGTGGTCGCCACCGCCGGGAAAGGCGACGTCCACTGGCTCAACCAGTTCGACATCTCCCTCGGGCACTGACTCCTACGCTGGCGGGAGGACTCCCAACGGCTCCGCCAGCCCATGTAAGCGTCCTCCACGGTGCTGCTGCAAGATCTCTCGAAAGTGCTGGGGCAGATCGAACAAATGGCTCGCGACAAACCCGTTGGTTCGACGGCAGCGTAAGTGCTGAAACGCTGCGATGGCCTGCGCAGTCCAGGCCCCGTGGCGTAGACGGAGAATGCCGGGCTCGGCTCACTCGACGACGAGCACGACTTCCTCGCTAACGGTCGCGTCTTCGACCGGGCCTCCGTCGACATCCTGATCAGCCTCTGCTGTCCGCCGGTGGTAGGGGTGGCCAGCATCCATCCTGCGAGCGAGGTGCAGGGGGGTTGGGGTGCTCTGACGGACGTCCGAGGTGATGCCCTGGTTAGTCAGGACAGCGGCGACGGTCCCGATCAGCTTGCAGTCCGCCTCGTCGCGCTGGCTGATGATGGTGTACCGCGTGGCGGTGTGGGCGTAGCCATTCTTGTTCTGGCGACTGCTGTCGAAACGGGTTTCGTCCTTCCCGAATCGGCCGGTGACGCTGGCGGAGTAGGTGCGGGGTACGTTGACGAGCATGAAGTCGGGGTAGAGCTGGGTGCCGTCGTCGTTGGCGAGTTGGAACAGACCGTTGGTGGTGTCGGTGGCGCGCCAGCTGCCGTCGGCGGTACGCATGTAGGCGCCGGTGGGGCGGCCGATGCGTTCCAGGTCGCTGATGACTCGAACGGTGGCGAGGGGACGTTGGGCGCGGGGGAGGCTGTGGCCGGGTAGCCAGGAGGCAGGCCGGGGCAGGTCTGCGGGCGGGGTCTGGCCGAGTGCTTCGTCGGTGAGGCCCGTCCAGATGTACTCGGCCGCGTCTCCGTCTACGTAGAGCACGGTCTGTTCCTGCGAGGGTAGTTGTGTGCGAGCAGCAACGAGGGCTTGCTCCACCAGCTGAGCGGCGGCGCTGGCTTGCTGGGTCTCATTGCCGATGGCGGTGTAGGGCGTGACGTCCCAGGCGAGGTCTGCGGCGTGAAGCGTGGTGGTTGCGGGACCGTGGGTTGTCCAGTGTCCGGCTTGGGGGCTGTAGGCCCAGATCTGCCAGGGGTCGTCGGCCCCGCCAGCGGGGCGCATGGCAGTGAGGGTGACGGTGATCGGTGCGGGAGCTTTCGTGCGGCGCTTTCCGTACGCGCGGCGCTGGGCATGGCGGCGGACGTGGATGCCGATGTGCCACCACGGTTCAAGGGGCAACTTGCCGAAGGCGGCGCCAAGACGGTGGTCGGTGGCGCCGACGCCGGTAAGGATCTCGCGCAGCACGTTCTCGGTGGAGCTGTCGAGACCGCTCTGGCGGGACTTGACCTTGTCGGCGCGGTACTTCTCGTTGTACGGCTTGCCCTCCCTGGTGTGGGTGGGCACCGGCGGCGGGGCCTGCTTGACGTACTGGGAGGTTGCCCCGATACGGGCGAGGGCCTGCTTGGAGGGCCACTTTCCGTCCTCAGCCTCGGCCGTGGCGCGGGCCTCGACAGTGGGGTACCAGCGGTCGGGGTCCCAGTCGGTCTCGCCGATGACCGCGGTCCTGATGCCATCGCCGGTGTAGGGGGCGAGCATCTCTTCCAGGTTCCGCTGGCGTTCCTCGCTCGTGTGCGGTCCGTGGCTGAGGGCGCCGGCCTTGTCGTGGAGGAATACGACCTTGATGCGGCCGTCGGCTGCCGGTTCTTCGGTGCCGTCGACAGCCTTCCATTCGGGGCCGAGGTCCCACTGGTCGGCGATGGCGGCTTTTACGCGGGCCCGGACCTCGTCGGTGTGCCACAGGACGACGACGAGGAGGATGTTGATGCCGGCCGCGTCGAGGGATGCGGGGATCCGGTCGGCGGGGATGGGCCCAGTGATGCGCGAGCCGCTCTCGGTCGGCGGCAGCTTGACTCCGGAGACTTCCAGGTAGCGGGGGCTGCGGTGGCTGTACTTCTCGCACTTGGTGTCGAGGAGTTCCTCGATGCGGCGGAACAGCTCCATCCCGTGGCCGCGGCCCAGACCGGGGGTGCGGGTGCTGACCGGCGCGACGGCCCAGACCGGGCCGGGGGCGGTGTCGGCGAGGGCGTCGTCGGCGAGGTGCTCGGGAAAGGGCGGGATGTACGTGCTCAGGCGGGGCATGGCTGCCAGGCGACGGCTGGCGGCGACCGCGGGTACGTTGAGGCGGCGCAGCCACGGCGGACCGTCGGTACGGGCAGCGACGACAAGCGGCTGGTCTGGGTTGGCGAGCAGGACCGTGGAGACGCCCTTCCAGGCGGTGGCGAGGAGGGTGGTGACGGCGTTCACCGTCAGGGCGTGGCGCCGGGAGTGTCCGGTGGCGGCGGTGCCGATGACGATGCGCGGGAGCAGGTGGCGGATGCGGCCGTTCCGGTCGGGTGCGCTGGGCAGTTCGTGGCCGATCGCAGCGAGACGGCCATCGGTGCACAGGGTGAAGCGGACCGGGTCGGTGCCGTTGCGGGGCCAGTCGAGGGCGGCGAGTTCTTCCGCCAGGCGCCAGCGGGCGAGTTCGCCCGGCCACCAGCCGCGCGAGCGCCGTCCGGTGCGCGGTGGTGGGGGCAGTGTGGCGGGCCGGGGTTCGGCCTGGGCGATGAGGTCGGCGAGTTGCTCGCCGAGCTGCTGGCCAGCTGGGCCGGGGACGACCGCTTCAGCCCAGTAGAGGAAGACGTCGCGGCGGTCCTCGGCGCTGATCGGGGCAGCGGAGAGGAGTTCGTGCTGGCCATCGCTCCACTGCCAGCGCGCCCAGGTGCCGACGGCGGCCCGCAGGACGGCTTCGAGCGCGCGGTAGGGCGGCTGTACGTCCAGGCCGGAGCCGACGTTGCGCGTGTACTCGCGAGAGAGTTCCTCTGCGAGCTGCGGCGCGGGCGGTGCGGGCCGGTAGGCGAAGACCTGCCCCAGGTCGCTCGGTTCGGTGCGGTAGCAGAGCAGGCGGGCCTGCTTTCGGGTGCTGTCGTCGAGTGGGCGGGTCATACGCGCTCTCCCAGGTGGGTGAGGAAGCCCGAGTGCAGGGCCGGAACCAGGTGCCCGGCGTGGGCGTACTCGGCGATCTCCTCCATGGAGTAGCCGTAGCAGCCGCCGAGCTGGGCGAGTTCGTCTTGGGTGTACTGCCCGAGCAGCCCGCGGATCAGGGTGGGTAGATCGGAGCCCCAGGTGGCATCGTGGAACGCGCCGTCGATGAAGTGGAGTTCGACGTGGGTCTGCCCCCGGCGTCCGCGACCTCCGAGCTGGATGATCTGGCCCAGGAGGGTGGCGACGAGTTCGTGCTTCAACTCGTCGGGAAGGGCAGAGAAGCGCTTGGGTGCGCCGAGATTGAGGCGCAGGTGGGCGACAGCAAGGTCACGGGCCTGGGCGAGGACTGCGGCGGGATCGCGGCTGGGGACCAGGTCGCGCCAGGCCCGGGCGGCGACGCTGGCAGCCAGGACGGCGGGATCGTCGGCCGGCATGACCGGCCTGATGGCCAGCCCGATCAGGGTAACGGCCGACACGGCGACGCCGTCGAACACGGTAAGGACGTTCAGTCCTCGCTCGGTGCGTGGCAGCGGTGCGATGAGCACCTCACCGTCGAGGTCGGCGAGTTGCGCGAAGCGGTCGCGGGTGAGCAGGCCGATGGCGTCGCAGACCGGTGGCAGGGTGGGGTCGGGCTTGTCCGCGACGGCGACGTAGATCCGTAGCTTGCGGCCGGCGGCGAGTGCGGCATCGTGGAGCGCCTGGGCGAACAGGCGCGCCTGCCGATAGGAGTTGACGGCGATCAGGGCCCGTGCGCGGTGCGCGGTGCGGCGGTCCGTGGCAAGGCGGGTGAGATCGCGCACCAGGGCTGGGGCGTATCCGGTGGCCAGCGCGACGACCCGCTGGTCGCGTTCGTGGTAGGGCGTGCTGCCGACGGCGAGCAGCTTCCCGTCGGCGACCGGGGTGCTGTTGAAGATGGTCAGGCCACCGCGGAGAGTGTCGGGCATGGCCCAGTCGGGGCGGGCGAGCAGGTGGGTACGGGCTGCTCCGGGCATGTTGCCGGTGGCGGACATGCCGAGAACCACCCGCTGGTGGCCGGTCAGGGCGAGGGCGACGATGTCGCCGAGGTACTGCGTCTCCGTGTGGGGATCACCACGCAGGACCTCCATGCGCAGGCTCGCGGGCGTGTTGGGGTCGTCCAGCCCCTCGAAGCGGAAGCCTCCCAGCTGGCGACCCAGCGGGCCGAAGGGCACGACGGTGCCCACGTCCTGGTGGCCGATGGCGTCAGCGAGATTGGAGGCCGCATCGATGCCGTGCCCCGCGAGTTCGCCGGCCCGGTCCGACAGGTCGAACATGGTGTGGGTGAGGGCGGTGAGCCATGCCTTCATCATCAGCGCGTGCAGGACACCCGCGGTGACCTCGTCGTGCGTGGCGGTTGAAGCCGGCTTGGCCGCGCTGCTCGTACGCGGTGCCGGGACCGGCACGTCCTCGGAGGCCGTGGGCTCGGCGCCGGCGGGAGTCAGTACCGAGATGGCCGCGGCGAGGGTCTCACGCAGCTCGTCCTTGAGGACAGCCAGCTGCCACTCGCCGCCTTCGTCGATCGTGAGCATCCGCTCCAGCAGGTTCGGGACGGCGCGCAGCCGCTCGGGCAGAACCATGGCGGCGGGGCGGTCGGCCGGACGAGTGGCAACGCGCGGTAGAAGGGCCTGCAGCAGGTCGGCCTGCTCGTCGGTGGCCGTGTTGGAGGCGCCGACGCCGATCAGGTACTCCAGCAGGTGGCGGTCCCACTGATGGGGTTGGTACCAGCGCTTTCGGTCCTGCAGGATCCGGCGGGTGCGGCGCGGGTCCTGCCCGCGAGCCATGGCCCGCGCCTGGCCGACCTCAGTACAGATCTCCTCGCCGGCCACCAGGTCGAGCAGCTGCTCCGCCAGGAACACAGCGCGCGTCAGGGTGCGGCGTACGGCTACCGCCAGCCGCGGCGGCGCCCGGTGCAGGCTATCGCGGATCTGCCGCAGCACCGTGTCGGGGTGGGATCGGGAGGCGAGCTCCAGGTGGCCGGACTGGTCGAACCCCCGGGACTGATAGGCGTCGACCTCGTCGATGACCACGAAGGACGCCAGGCGCAGGAGGAACTCGCGCACGCTGATGCTGTTGCGGATCTCGCCGTCGACATCCACCGGAATCTTGACCATCCCGGACTGGAAGCACGCGTGGGTGGTGACGATGATCCGGGCGGTGGTGGCGGCCTGGACGTGGTCGAACTTGCCGCAGGCCGACACGAACGGGCACAGCGCGCGTTCTGGACGGTCGGAGGTGCCCGACTCCGTGACCGTGCACGGCTCTTTGCCTCCCTTGAAGGCGTCGCGGCCTTCGAGTTGGGCCTGCATCGCGCACCCGTAGGCGGAGTGGTCGAGGCGGAAGGCGATCTCGGCGGGGGCCCGTGAGAGGGGAACGCCGCTGCCGTCCATCTTCGCGGCCGTGCGCAGCGCGAAGTCGTAGCGGCTGTTGGGTGAGATGAACGGGGTGGCCGTCGCCTTGACGCCCAGAGCCCGAAGCTCGGCCTGAAGGGTGGCAGCCTCCCCGTAGACGTCGCCGTTGTCGCTCACCACCAGCACGGTCGTGTACCCGAGACCCGCCTGCTGGATCGCCAGTGCTCTGCCAAGGACGTTCTTGCCCACGCCGGTGGGGGCGCTCATGAGGTGGATGCGCCCTGGCAGCAGGATGCCCGGGTCGCGGGGCCGTCGTCCGCCTCCGATGGTGCCGCTGAGCAGCAACGCGATCTGCCGATCGCGAAAGGCAGGGCCCTCCATGAACAGGTCGGTGTCCCGGCTCTGCCAGCCGAGCTCGTCGGCGTCGAGGACCAGGTCCACGGGCGGCGCGGTCGTGATCCGGGGCGGGATGTACTCGCTCTGCTCGTCAGGGAAGGCGAGCTGGACCAGGCCACGAGAGGTCACCGCCGACCAGCCAGATCCACGGGCGGTCCGCAGCGATCGGCGGCGCCTGGCCGGCGCGAGAAGGCGGTCCGCGACATCGGCCGGAGCCTGGCCATGGGCCGAAACCATCTCCAGGGCCCGTCCCCGCTCACTGCGCCCGACGCCGTAGAGGGCCCGCAACGGGTCATCGGCCTGGGGGTCCTGGAAGATCTCGTGAACGGTCCGCTCGATGTGGTGCAGCAGCGCTTCCTCCCGGCGCCGCACGCGCAGTAGCGCCCCGACCCGCTGCTTGTCCTCATAGGACCACAGCTCCCAGTCCTCCACGATGCGGGGGGCATGGCCGGTGAGCAGGGCATGGGCATCACGGACGAACACCACTCGCTGCCCGTTTCGGAAGCGCGCAGGCAGGAGGTGTTCGGTGAGCGCGAACGCAGCCGCCAGTGCCGTGCTCAAGCCCTCTTCACCTCCGCCAGCAGGTCCGTGTCGGTCAGCACCCTCGCTCCGGTGCCCTGCACACCCCGGCGAAGAACGGACAGGTAACCGCGCAGGTGCTCGGGTACCACGATGCATAGGTCCCCGGGGTCGTCGGGATCGTCGCGCAGATTCTGGGCCAGGCCGTACGGATCGGCCCACGTCTTGACATCAATGCGCCACCGCCGCGAGCGCCCGGGAAGGGTGACGTGCAGGTCGTAGGAGTCGCCGAACGGCCACAGCTCGACCGTCGCTCCCATGGCGACCAGTCGGTCGTGCAGGTCGATCTCCAGCAGGCCCGGCAAGGTGACCCACAGCCACAGCGCGTACGGCAGAGCTACGTGGCCGTCCACAGGCAGCAGTTCGGGCAGCGTGCGAAGCTCGCCTTGCGCGGTGAGGCGCCAGCCCTCCGCCGAGGATTCGGCCCGGTAGCGTGCACCCAGGAGGCCGTGGCGCTCATCCTCGCATTCCAGTCCGACAGTGCCGTTCGGCCGGTAGGTGGCCCGCATGGTCCACTGGCAAAGAGGGCAAGGGGCCCACAAGCCGTCGAACTGCCTCGTCGGGGAGATGGCGGTGTACGCGCCCAACTCGGTCAGGGCCGAGTTCCGGGACAGCGCGCGGCGGCGCAGGACAGGGGTCCGGACCATGGCCTCGCGCCCCCGGGTGTACGCCTCGAAGCCGGCGGCGCGCAGAGCACGAAAGACAGCATGCTGGACGGTCTCGCCCGAGATCCGGGACAGCCTGGCCCCTTCCGGCAGTAGGCCGACGGCGCGCAGGAGGCTGTACATGTGACGGATATCGGCACCGATACCCGGCGCCTGGTACCCGTGCTCACTGGCTTCAAGTGCCATCCGATTCAACGCCGGGCTGGGCGTGCCGTCCTCGTCGAGGAGCCGCAGCTCCCCCAGGGCGAACTCTGACGGTCTCCGCGGCAGCAGGTCCGCCAAGCGGCTACCGCGAAGCCGCTTAACGAACGTCGGGTACGGCGGTGCCGGGGTGAGCACGCCGAACGCCTGCACGTAGCGTGCAAAGCACTCCATCAGAAGCCGGGCGCGTGCCTCGCTCTCACCCTCACCGCTACTCAGAGCCAGCGCCGCAACCACGCACGCGTCCAGCGCCGCCAGTTGGTCTTCCTCCAGCTCTTGAACAGCCGCAGCTGCAGCGGCCAGCGCCAACACCTCAGGCCTCCTCATCGCGGCTGGTGGACTCACCCTCACCAACCGGCAGACGGGGTTCCAGACACGTAACACTGGGGAAATTCACACGATCTAGCTACCACCTGGGTCGTTCAGCGGCGTTCGATGCTGAATCCGCTGCCATGCAGAGCGTCTGTCCACACGAACCGGTCGAACCACGTGGTGATGTCCGACTTGAACGAAGTGATGGTTGCCATCCGGCGCCTCCCCGTCGTGACTGGCGTCCCCGAGAGCGCCTTCGCACCCCTGGCACCCGTCGTCTCCGTAGAGATGACCGACCGTCCAGACGTTCAACCCCGACACGCGTTTGACAGCAGCACCAGTGCCATGGCCGCTGCCATGAACGCCGTGACGGTCACCGCCTGTCGGGAGAGCTGCTCCCAGCCCCCTCCCGGTCCGAAGCAGTTCTACTCTGCCCGAAGTGAGAACCTAACCGGTCCGGACAACACAGTCGTCGCCGAGTCGAGATCTGCCAAACGAGTCGCGAGCGTGGCCATGGCCAAACGCTCGGGGAGGGCCTCGTGAAACTTCAACCCGCGCATCGCCTTGACGTCGACGTCCGGAAGGCACAGTCGCGAGACAGCGTCCGCCGTGCCGGCCTTCCACATCTGCGGTGTGAGGTCGGTACGCAGGCGCAGGTATTCGTCGGAGAAGCGCTGGCGCTCGTCGGTGACTCCCGCCAGGGTGGCGGTGAGGGTGGCGTTGGCCCGGTACCCGGCCCAGGTCCACCACCGGATGTCGTCACCGGCTCGGGTGATAACGGTGCCGCCGGGGTGAACGGTGTCGACGTTCTGCTCACGGACATGGGCGAGCTGCTGGATGGCACGTCGGGTGAGTTTGACCTGCGGATCGGTTCCGAGCAGAACGTCCCGGGCGGCCTGGTTGAGGGCATAGGAGGTCCCGCTGTACCCGGTGCCGAACCAGCGCGCGCGGCCGGCGAGGTCGGAGGCCTCGACGTAGCAGCGGCGCCTGGTCCAGTCGATCCAGGTAACCTTCCAGCTCCTCCCGCCGAGGAGCAGGACCCGCGGTCCGTCGACCTTCTCCGTCAGGAGCATGGGGTCGGTGCGGCCGATCTCCTGACGGCCTGCGAGGACTGTGAACTCCGGCGGGGCGGTGAAGACGGCGGTGATGCCCATGAAGTGGCGGCGGCCGAACTTCTCCTCGGCGGCCGGGCCGATGAACAGCAACTCGCCGTCCTGGTCGAGAAACCCGTGGTCGACGAGGTGTCGCAGGATGGGCTCCGCGCTGCGGCCGAAGGGAGGAAGGCCGTTCCAGCCCTCGTCCCACAGCCCTTGGGCGATCTTGTGTTCCTGCAGGCTCAGGGCGAGAACCTGCTGCGCGACGATGTGCCGGGGCTCGGGCGGCGCGGTGACGGGCTCGACGTAGCCGCGGCCCCACAGCACGAGAAGGGCGGCGGCACCGAGGAGGGCCTCGTGGCTGCGTGCGAGGAACAGGCAGTTGCGGGTGGAACCGGCGCGACGACCCGTGCGGCCGATGCGTTGAAGGAAGGAGGCGACGGTGGTGGGGGCATCGATCTGGATCACGCGGTCCAGGTCGCCGACGTCGATGCCGAGTTCGAGTGTGCTGGTGGAGACGATGACGCAGTCGCGGGCCTCGGCGAAGGCCGCTTCGGCCCGGCGTCGTTCGTCCAGTGAGAGGGAGGCGTGGGAGAGGAACGTGGTCACGCCTGCGGCCCGGAGTGCGGCGCCGAGCTCCTCGACGAGTTGCCGGGAGTCGCAGAAGACCAGCCGTTTCTCCCCTCGATGCAGCGCGGCAATGACCTTGGCCGCGTTGGAAGTTGATCCGACGTAGTCGAGTTCGATGTCCCCTGGCGGCGGTGCCGCGACGTCTGCACCGGCTCGTGGGGTGAGGTCGATGCCTGGGGCCACGACATGGGCGGGGCGCTGTCCGCGGCCGGATCCCTGAAGCCAGTAGAGCAGTTCGTCGGGGTTGCCGACGGTGGCGGACAGGCCGATGCGCTGGATGGGACGGCCGGTCAGGCGTTGGAGGCGTTCCAGGACGGCGAGCAGGTGCCAGCCCCGGTCGTCGCCGGCGAAGGCGTGGACCTCGTCGACGACGATGGCACGGAGGTTGGCGAAGAGGCGGTGCTGGTCGACCTTGGTGCTCACCAGCATCGCTTCGATCGACTCAGGGGTGGTGAGCAGGATATCGGGTGGGTCGGTGAGGATGCGGCGCCGTGCGCCCTGGGGGATGTCGCCGTGCCAGAGTGCGGCGCGGCGCCCCAGCCACCCGGTGTACGTCTCAAGTCGCGGCAGGAGGTTGTTCAGCAGCGCCTTGAGCGGGCACACGTACAGCACCGACAGCCCCGTCCAGCGCCCCCGCTCCATCGCGGACAGCAGCGGGAACGACGCGGCCTCGGTCTTCCCGCCTGCGGTGGGGGCAAGCAGAACGGCATCGGCGCCGTCCATCAACGGGCCGATGGACTCCTGCTGGAGGGGGCGCAGGTCGCGCCAGCCGAGGGAGTTGACGATGTGGTGCACCAGCGCTGGCTGGAGCCTGCTCATCGCGGCCGGGCCGCCAGGTCCGACCGTGCCAGCGCCGTTCACAGGTCGAGCTCGACGTCACCGGCGGAGGCAGCACTGCGTTCCGCCTCGCTCAGCTCCGCGGCGGAGAGGGTGAGCGCGTAGTGCTGCCGGGGGTCGAAGTCCTCGAAGTCGTCGACGCGGTCGAGGATGTCAGCGACGAGCTTGCGCAGGAACACGCGCGGGGCGATGCCTACCTGGCCGCCTAGGCCTCCGGTGACGGCGGTGGCGAGCTCGGCGATGTAGGCGTTGTCGACGCGCTCGCCGATCCGGTCGGGATTTCGGGCCGCCGCAGCGTACAAGTCGCGGACGGCGCGCCCGAGTTCGCCGAGCCGATCGAGGTCGAACCCGGCCAGCCGGAGCTGGACGGCGCGAGGGGAGTCGAAGCGCGGGTCGGTGGTGAAGTCGGTGGCCAGGCGCTGGGCGAGCGGGGGCAGACGCTGGACGCCCTGCTGCCCGTCGTAGAACGCGGGCGTGCCGGTGATCACCAGGAAGAGCCCGGGAAAGCGGCCGGCGTCGATCTCGTCGAGCAGCTGCCGCAGGGCGTTGAGGCCCTTCTCCCGGACATCCCCGCGCACGCGCTGGAGGGTCTCGATCTCGTCGAGGACGAGCAGCAGACCCGGGTGGCCGCAGTCGCGCAGGACCGTCAGCAGACCCTGCAGGAAGCCCAGTGCCGCGAAGTGGTCGAGGTCGCCTCGTACGCCGGCGGTCCGGCGCGCTGCCGCTGCCACCGACTTCTGGCCTCCGAGCCAGGCGATGAGCGCCTCAGCGGTGGCCGCATCGCCCACTGCCTTGGCGTTGCGGTAGCCCCGCAGCGCGGCGGCGAAGGCAGGAGTGGTGCGGGCAACGTCCGCCAGCCGTGTCTCCATCAGCGCGTCCACGGCCTTGCCGAGTGCCTCACTGTCATCCTCGGACACCTCTCCGGCGTCGAGGACCTCCTCCTCCAGGGTGTAGAACCAGGAGTCCACGATGGCGCGCAGGGCACTGGGCGCGTGGGTCGAGGTGGACAAGCGCTCGGTGAGCCGCCGGTAGACAGTCTCCAGGCGGTGCAGCGGGGTCTCGGTCTCCGAGATCTGGATCTCGGCAGCCGCCAGGCCCAACCGCTTGGCCCGCTCAGCCAGCCAGCGGGCGAAGAACGTCTTGCCGGAGCCGTAGTCGCCACGGACGGCGTGGAAGGCGGCTCCGCCGCGTGCGACGACGGCGAGGTCGTCGTCGAGGGCACGCTCGAAGCGCTCCAGCCCGACAGCGAACAGGTCGAGCCCCGACTGCGGCACAGTGCCGCGCCGCAGTGCGTCGATCACTTCCCGGCGCCGCGCCGGGCTGATGTGGCCGCCGGTGCCGCCGGTGGCCGGCCCGAGGGCACTCACTGGTCCTCCAGCTGGAACTGCTCGACGGCGAGCTGCACGTTGAGCCGCAGGCGCGTGCCGTTGTCGGTGAATTCCAGCACGGGATAGCTCTCCACGTTCAGGAGTCGTTGCAGCTGGGCGGCGAAACCGTCAACGCTTCGCCCGGGCTTTCCGGCCGCCTTGGCGACCGCGACCAGCGACAGCAGTCCATCTGCGGCGACGAGAGCGTCCAGGGCCGCGGCGACGACCGCCGCGTCCGGCGCGGCCCGGACATACTGCCGCTGCGAGGCGAACACGTCGGAGCCCGCAAGGCGCTGTCCGAACGTCGGAGTGCTCCTCTCCGCCTCGGGCTGCGCCGCCTCGACCGGTGCCTGCGCCTTGGCGGCCTTCGTACGCGGCTCCTGGCTCGGGAACACGGCAGGGACGGCGCTCCCAGCGGCCTGGCCGACTGCGGGCTCGTGCGCGTTCCACCAGCGCGGGGTCACCTGCTCCGGGGCGATAAGAGACCACCCCTTCGGCAGCTGCGCCTCGGAAGGAAGCAGCACGAGCACCGGTACGGTCATCTCCGCAAGGGAGGCCCCGCCGTGGTAGCCGGCCTTACGGGGCGTGTAGCGGATGTCCTCCCGCCACGGCGCGACGATCCGGCCGCCACCTTCCAGGACACGAGGCCCGGCAAGCAGCACCTCACCATCCTCCGGCTCACCGGTACGCCACCGGGCGGCACCCACACCGCCTCCGGCAGCCGGTGCGCCGAGCCCCTCGCCACGCTCCAGCACGTGGCCATGGTCGGCGACGAGCACCACGGGGCGCCCGTACAGCCGTGCGGCGCTGAGCAGTTCCTCCAGGTACGTCACGTCGGCGAGCCGCCATCTGGTGCGGTCGCCCTGCGCGGCGTGGTCGAGTGAGTCGTCCACCGTGTTGAGGACGACTCCGACGGCAGCGTCGCCGGCAAGCTCGCGCTGCAGTTCCTCGGCGAGGCGCTGCCCTGCGGCGCCTCCTATGTCGGCCTTGTGAAATAGCACACCGGAGCGCCGTTGGCGGGACCAGAACGCGGCGAACCCGGGCTTCTCCACCGACTGGCCGCCGCTGGTGAGGCTGCCGGTGAGCAGGGAGGCGCGGCTGATCCGGGTGAGCGAGGGAATCGCCGCGACGGCAGCGCTGCGCGTCCCGGCAGTCGGCCCGGCTTCCAGCCAGCCTCGCCGGGACAGCTCGGCGCCGAACCCGACGGCGACCTCACTGCTCATGCCGTCCAGCAGCAGGACCAGCGGCGCGCGCTTCTCCCTGCCCGCGATCTTGGCCGCGATCTTGGCGAGTACGTCCTCGACGAGCAGCGCACCGGCGGGCGTTGGGCTGCCGGCGTTACGGGTCCATTCGCGCAGGTGCCCGGCGAAGGTCTCGTCGATCGCGGCGCGGCGCTCGCGCGCCGCCAGGTACACGCTGCGGTAGGCGGCGCCTATGGCGGGACTGGCCTCGGCGTCGCCCGCCCACAAAATGGTGAGCGCCGCGTCCACCCAGCCCCAGTCTGCGAGATGGCGTTCGACGGCGTCGGCGACCGAGACGAGCGCAGGCTGGGGCTCGGCCAGCCAGCGGACCAGCCGTACCGCAGCCTCGGCGGTACGCACCCGGCCCCGCAGGAACGAAGCGAGGTGGTGGTGGCGCAGCCGCTCCAGCGCGTCGGCTGCGCGGTTCGGGTCACGGTTAGCGCCTGGGGTGGCGGGATCCAGCAGCTCGGCGAGCACGCTCAGCCGCGCCTGGAACCCCGAGGGCAGGTAGCCGTTCTGCGCGAGTTCTGCGCTGAGCCCGGCCTCCTCGGCGAGCAGGTCTGCCTGCCGAAGAACCTGGAGGGCACGGTCACGCGCGGCGTACTGATGGGCTCCGGCCTGTTCGGCCTGGAGCAGCCAGCGGGTGAGCGTCCCCTCTACGGCGGCGGTGAAGGCTTGCAGTTCGGAGGGCTTGGGCCGGACAGAGCCGAACAGACTGCCGAGCGCGAGCCCCGCTTCCGCTGGGAGTGAGGGGCCAGTGAGCACTGAGCCGACGAGACCGAGGGCCATCGCTTCGTGGCCACGGCCGGCAGCGCACAGGTTTAGCAGCAGGGGTGCGGCCTCGCCGACGACCTTGGTCAGCCAGGCACTGATGCCCTGGCGCTCCTCCTCGGCCAGCGCAGCATACCCCGCCGGACCGGCCGGGCTGCGGGACCAGGACAGCAGCGTGTCGGCATCCAGCGGAGTGTCCCGGCGTACCGGGTCACGCCGCCCGCCGGTCGCCTCCTGGGCCCAGTCCCCGATCGACAGGCGGGCCTCAACCAGCGCGCGCATCGCCGCATCCAGGGTCAGAACGGATCCTGCACGCGGCCAGCCGCTGTGCGGTTCGGCGTCCAGAAGCGCGTTCACCAACCAGGACTCCGCACGGATACGCGGATCGAGGTCGGTGGCACCGAATCGGAGCCTGACGATCTCGGCCCGGTCCACATTCAGCACCTGGCGGCGCAGGGCGTGCCCGAGCAGGTCCCAGCCGAGCTGCCCGTCCGCTACCCCAGTGGCCACCACGAGAACAGAACTGTCACCCGGGGCCGCCTCACGGTGGCGGTGCCACGCATCGGAGATACCCAGCACCGAGTGGTCCTCCACCACCTCGACCCGGCGCTTCTCCTCGCCGAGCGCGGCCGTGAACCCGGTGGCCCCACCAGGTTCGTAGCGCCCGTGGACGAGGACCAGCCGACGCTCGGGCTCGGCCGGCAGCTCAAGCCGCAGCAGCGCTTCTAGGACCCGCCGGTTGACCAGTGGTGGCAGCATCGACATCAGACATCCACTCCCTCACCCTGCGAGGAGCCCGTCCCGGGCTCCTGGGCGGGCTTCCAACCGATCTCGATCTCCGCGCCCGGGTTGGCCGCGCTGAACGCCCGGATCTCCCCGAGCAGGTCGGAGACCACCCGCTCCAGCACCGAGTCACCCGCACGAGCCGCGACCCTGCGGGTCGACGCACCCGGCACAGCCACCGCCGCCGGCGGCGAGGAAGGCAACGGCGGCTGCCCGTGAAGAGTCAGGCTGACCTGCTCCGCCTGGGTCGGATCGGCCTGCGGCTCCGCCGCGGGCGCGATGGGCTGCAGATCAGCAGGGGCGGGCTGCACGGGTGCCAAGACGGCCGCCAGCCGGGCCGCGTCCTTGATCAACGCCAGCGCCTGCGAAGTGATGGTGTCCAGGACGGGCGCGAGCTTGCGATCGCCCTCACCCTCCCGAGCCGCCCGTTCAACCTCGGCGAGCAGCCGCTGCGCCCGGTCCCCGATCCCGTCCGGGCGCCCGGTGTAATCCCGGACGGTATCCAGCAGATCCCACTGGACGCGGTCGAGAGCAGCGAGCACCGTCGGGGCCGAGCCGAGCGCGGCCCCGAGCCCGTCATCGTCGATGTCGTACGCGACGGCGGCAAGTTCCCGCACGAGCGCGGTGTCGTCCTGCTGCCGGGTCAGCCGCTGGACAAGATCTGCGGCGTGCCGGGCCGCGAGCAGACGCGGCGACGCCGAGTCGGCGAGACCCAGCGCCGTGGCGTGCCGTGCGTTGCCCAGCGAACTCCACACGCCCTCGACCGCAGATTCCAGCGTCGATGCCTTGGCGCGGACGGCCGCGGCCAGCTTGGCCACGTTCCGCGCGAACAGCACCGGCGGCACCCCTGCGACACCCAGCAGCGCCCCGGCCCGGTCCCGCGCGGTGGCGAACTCACCCTCGTCGGGCATCTCCTGAGCCCGCAGGGCGTAACCGGTGCCGATGGCGGCAAGCGCGGGCGCGTTCGCCTCGACCTTGCCGTGGAAGACCCAGGCCCGGTCCGCCAGCAGCGCGTAGGTGGCGATCAGCAGGCTGCTGACCTGCTTGTCGAGCCCGGTCCAGCCGAGCTGCGCGATCCACTTGCGGATCTCATCGACCTTGTAGTCACCCGTGATCTGCTGCTGGGCGGCGTACTGGTCGATCCTGCGGCGCCACTCAGTGCTGAGAGTGAGAGGCCCGTCATGGACCTCGCCGAGCTCCAGCGGATGGACGATCTTCTTCACCACCGCCATCTGACTCCGGTCGAGTTCGACCCGCCTGGAGCCGTCGTCCATGGCCTTGGTGATCCAGTCGAGCACGGTCTTCAGCTCGCCCGGCGTGATCGCCTTTCGATTGTTGGCGATGTCGAAATTCGGGTGCTTGGGGTAGAGCTGGTGGAAGACCGCGTCGGACAGCCGGAGCATGTTGCCCTCGAACCCTGCCGCAGCCTCCAGCCTCACCTGGTGGCCGAGCAACAGCGACATCACGTGCCCGTCCTCACCGATCGGCGCGCCCGAGTTCGACTCGTCCAGCCGACTGATCCCGTAGAGCTGGCCCAGGACCGCGGTGAGCTGCGACTCCAGGTTGTCGCGCTGCGCCTGGAGCTGGTGGCGCATGCGGATACGGTCTTCGGCGGAGTAGTTGACCGCCAGGTCGTCGAGCCGCTCGCGCTCCAGCAGATAGTTGATCTTCAGAAGGCGGCCGAGCTGGCCCGCGCGCTGGCGCGACAAGTGAGCCGGGATCCACACGACGGTCGGCTGGTGGTAGCGCTCGTCACGCTGCAACTGCCGCACCCGGGCAGCGTCGTTGCTCGGGTACTGGCCAGCGACGTCGAACGGGTAGTCCAGGACGAACCGCACCCGCCCCTCCACGGAGGGGATGAAATGGTCGTCCGGGATCTCCTGCGTGTCACGGACGTTACCGAAGACGAACTCGGCGGTCCGCCGGGTGCCCTTCCAGACCACCTCCCGCTCGCAGACGAAGCTGTCCACGTCCTTGATCTTGAGGGCCTGCCACAGCGCCTCCTTAATCCAGATCCGTCGCGCGCTCGTCCGGTCCTGCTCGCCCACTGCGTCCAGCAGCGGCTCGACGTCGAGGTCGGACAGGTGCAGCGCGAACACCGGGTCATCGCCGCCGTCCGAGCGCAGCTCTCCGCCGAACTCTCCCTGCAGCTCCTCCAGGCGGGCCAGCGCCACCCGGTCGTCGGTGATGGTGCGGGTGCGCCGGACCGAACCGTGGTTGAGGTCCGCCAGTCGGCGCGCGGTCAGCCGGGCGAGGGCCGGCACCTCGGGCGTCAGGTAGGCGAGCAGCAGCGTCTTGACGAGGCGGTCGGTGGAGCGGAAGTCGGGGTCGTCCTCGCTGCGGTACTTCTCCAGCAGCGAGGCCCGGACCTTGTCGTAGAACCGGGACGCCTGCTCGCCCTCCTTGCGGAGCTTGTCGGTGAAGGCGTCACCCATACCGCCCGACAGGACGTCCCACAGGTCGCCGAGGGGGATGACCTGGCCGACCTTCATGTCCCCACGCCGCCGCCAGAGCAGGTCCTGGAGGAGCTTGAGACCGGTGCGCTCACGCTGCAGCGCACCGGAGAGCGCCACCAGGACATTCAGCAGCGCTGGGGTGAGCGGGTAGACGTCCCGGAAGTCCGACCAGTCGGCCTGGGTCGCGCCCTGCGAGTCGAGCAGGGCATCCTTCACCCGGGGGTTGGACTGCTCGAAGTCGGCGAACGCCGCGTCCAGAGCCGCCCGGGCCTCAGGTGAGCGCGGCTTGAGCACACGCTCCTTGATGATCGCGGGGAGGTTGCGGTCCTCCAGGTTGATCACGTCAAAGCGCTCGGCGAGGTAGCCGACCTGGGACTCGAGGTTCTTCACCTCGGCGCCCGTGACGTCCTCGCCGACCAGCTGGGAGAGGTTTCGCTGACGGGAGACGAAGGAGATGATCGGCACCGGCCGGTCGGCCACCCCCGACTCGATGATCTTGACGAGCTTGCCAACCTCGGTCTTCACGAAGTCCTGGTCGCTCATCCGCGCCTGAAGCCAGAGGATCAGCTCGTCGATGAACAGCACGATTCCGTCGTAGCCGAGGGACTTGGCGTGCCGGCTGATCACCGACAGGCCGTCCTCCAACGGCAGGAACGCCTCCGCGTCACCGCTGGCGCCACGCGCGTACGACTTCATCGGCCCGCTCAGCAGCGCCGACACCAGTGCCTCCCGCAGCGGGTCACCCTGCGGAGCCGCGAACGCCCGGTCCAGATCCGCAGTCGTCCAGCCGCTGACGGGGGCAGCGCCGGCCTCCAGCGGGACGAGGTCGTCCTCGACCTCGCCGGAGTGGACGGTGCCCGAACCCTCGACGGACGGCTCCCCGAGCTTGCGGATGAATAGCTCGTCGCCCTCGATGGCCCGGTTGTAGCGGGCATCGTCCAGCATCGCGTCCGCCCGGTAGACGGCGGGCGTTGGAGCGGTCGGGTCCAGAAGACGGACCGCCCGGACGTAGCCGCCGAGGAGCGCGGAGTCCAGGTCAGCAGCGCCGACCAGGTGGTACGGCACCATCAGGAACCGACGATCGCGCAGCCAGTCGTCGTGCTCAGCGATCACTTCCAGCAAACGCGGCTTCGAGCGCGCCGCGGGCTCGTTGTTGAGCACTGCGTGCAGCACAGACATGAAGTGGCTCTTACCGGAGCCGAAGGACCCATGCAGGTAAGCCGCATTCGAGGACCCGTCCCGCGCCGAGCTGCGGACGAGGGTCAGCGCCTGGCCGAAAGCCTTCTTCAGCTGGTCGGTGACGACGTACTCGTCGACCAGACGCTGGGTCTCCTCAAAGCCGCCGGACAGTTCCACCTTGAACTTGCCGGCGTGCACCGCATCGGGGATGTCCAGGACGTCCCGGAGGTAGAGCTCAGAGCTGGACATCGCGGGTCGCGGTTCCCTTCGTCATGGTCTTCTGATCGTCTGTGCGATGACGGAATATCACTTGGTCGCACCCTTGACACGCTGGAGCGCCGCTGGGCGCCACTCCCGAAGGGTGGTCGCGGTGATGTGGTGCTCGCGCTGCTCGGCGTCCAGCCACTCCTGGCAGTCAGCGGCGGGGTTGCCATCCCACTCAGCATCAAACTCGCCATGCCACTGCCGCAGCCAGGGCAGCAGCTCCTGCATCCCAGCGAGGAGCGGGACGAGCTGCTCACCCTGCCAGTTGTCCCGCTCTACGCGGTCGGCGACCAGGTTGATGAGGGCCTGTGCGCGGTCCCGATGATCCCAGCCTGCCCAGCCGAGGACAAGCTTTGGGTCAGCCTCGGGACCGGCGTCCGGGTAGGAGATGAAACGCTCCTTCGGCACGTCGAGCTTCCCCCGATTCGTCCAGTACGACTGCTTGCGAAAGTCCGTACTCGCGTACTTCGGCGGCACCGCAATGTCGAGCCGCTCGCCGGTCTGATCCTCCCTGCGCTGCTGCTCCCACACCCGCTCCCACTGCTCGCGCTTGCGCAAACCAGAGTCCTTGTGCCGCAGAGCGGCCAGATACGGAACGTGCTCGTCCGCGAGGACCTCACGCAGCACGTCGACAAGGCGGAAGTCGGGCTTACCAAGGTGGTCGCCAGCGTAAAGCTCCGCAACGGCGTGGAAATCGGGGTCATCGCCAAGTAGGTCCGCGAGCCGGGCAGGTGTGAGAGTGCGCGGCTGGCGCATCCCGTCGCGCGTATGGAACCACAGGTCCTTACGCTCGCAGCGGTCGAGCAGCCACGTACGCAGAGCATCGGCTTCCGCCTTCTCCCATCCCTGGGACAACCATCGGCGCTTGCATTCGGGTCGTTCGATGAGTGCGAGATCGCTACGCTGCTCAATGGTGTCGATCCGGCGCTGCACGATCTTGCGGTAGCTCTCGGGCCAGTGTGCTGGGATCTCCGTAATGGGCATGGAGCCATGGCGGGTGAACCACACGATCTCTGGGTCGTCGACTGCGGTCTTGCGCGCTAGCACGATCTCGAACGCACGCTCGCCAAGGGCGACTTCTGGGAGGTCATCGTGGTTGGTGATCGTGAGGTCCTTGACCTCCGCGTCGGTGAGCAGCCCATACGAGCCATAGACCTGCCAGTCCAACTCTTCCTGCAGCGCGATCATGCGGCGGCGCGTAGAGGCGTGAGCAGTTCGAGCGGCTTCAAGCGCAGCACGGGTCGGACTGCTGGATGCGACGGCTGCGGGCGCATACGTTGCGAGCGTCTGCGCGCATTGATCGAGATCGCGACCAAGAGCGACAGGGATGGTGGACGGCAAAGGGAAGTTTTGAAGCTTGGTGCCGGTGAACTCGTAAAAGCGCTCCCATGCCTGCGACTTGAATCCTTCGCCGCCGATCCCTTGGGAACCTTTGTCGTGACACACCTGCTTCAACCAGAAACACGCCGTCGATGAGTTCAGCACTCCGAGAAGCCCCAGGTGCTCCTCCTCGGTTGCCCCTTCCGGCAACTTGATCACCGGCGCAGTGCGGTTGAACAAGCGACCCTGCCTGTCAAGAGCGAAATGATTGTGTGTAGACACAAATGCAAAGCTGATCCCGTTTGCCGTGGATAGCTTGCTGGTGTAATTCTCCAGGTGGCAGTACCAGGGGTACCCATTTTCAATTACCGACTTGCCAAAGATCACGCGATGCGCAAGCAGTTCGCGATACGGCCAGAGACTTCTTGTCGCGATACGGCTATCTTCGGGCGCAAATGACGAATTATTCGAGTCCACGTAGGGATTTCTGACATACACGCCGGCGCCGATCGCGAAGTCGCGAACGGCATCTCCGACAACCAATTCGCGAACATCATTAAAATCGCCCAAGCGAGCAGCCGTCTCACCATTCGGCAGGAAGAATGCGTCGTCGGCACCAGTTGCCGTCGTCCTGCCGATACTCCGAACGTGCTCGCCCAGTCGGCCAGTTCCCGTCTCAATGGCCGCAAGCACTTCTGCTGCTCCACCACCAGAAAGCGACCATGGAGAGGAGGCCAAGGCGCCCCGAGCGAGGTCGACACAAGCCACCCAGTTCGACACGCTGCCAGGGGAATTAGCCTGGTCCACGATCGCGCGCCAGACCAGCCCATCTGCTGCTTCAGCAGGATGGCCTGGCTCCCCTCGCACCCCGAGCACCGCACGGATCGGATCGCTCCACCCATGGGTGGTATTCCGCCCGATCAGGATGACTGTGGGGGTGCCGTGCCCAGGAATGAATGCCCCCGAGGTGTCAATCACATGCGTGAGCTTCACCTGCACCCGAAAGAATTCTTCAATGAGCTTCTTACCGAACTCTCGCTTCATGAAAGAGTTCGCTGTGATCTGACCTGTGAAGCCGCGCTGATCGCGCGTGGCAAGCTCAAAGATCCGTTGCGCGAATGGCACTGACAGCGCGTACGTCCCCGAGCAGGCGTCGTAGATCCCCCGGTAGTTTTCGTTCTCCTGCTTGTCTTTGACGGTGATGTACGGCGGGTTGGCCACTACCACGTGATACGAGTGCTTTCCCAGCAAGTCGCCGCGTCGAACGAACTCGTTCACGTCCTCAGTGGCATACGCGAACGGGTTCTCCTCGATGCCGTCTTCCTCGACGCCCAGCGCCGAGAACAGGTCGTCTTCACTCTTGCCCTTGAGCTTGCGCCTTCCGACGCCACGCCCGTGTAGCAGTGAGTCGCCGACCGCGATGTTAATCGGGAAGCTGGGCGCCTGGTCCAGCCGCTTCAGCTCTGCCGCCTTCAATGCCGCGACGAGCAATCGGAACCGTGCAACGCTCACTGCAAACGGATTCTTGTCGCATCCGTGCACCGCTTCCAGTGCAGCTCGCACGTTCGCCCAGTCGTCGACGCCCGGCCCCGCCGCCTCCCGGTGCTTGGCCAACAGCCGCTGGAACATACCCAAGAGAAAGTGGCCGCTGCCGCACGCTGGGTCAATGGTTCGCAGGCCGCGGTGCTCGATTACTCGGGTCTCGCCCTCTCGGATGGTCATTTCGGGCCAGAGTCCGAACTCCTCGACCGCAGGCTCCAGCGTCAGGTCGAGGATGAACTCCTCCACGAACTCCGGCGTCTGCAGCAGCGCGTATGTCTTCCGCGCGTGCTCGCTGAGGTTCTGGTAGAGGTCACCTAGGAAGCGGGTGTCCCAGTCGTCGCTTTCGAAGAGGTGTGCCGCTTCGCCGTCTTCACCGCGCCGCCGCCAGAACGCCAACAGCCCCCGCGCAGCATCAAAGCTCGGCGTCAGCCCCCACAGCGGATTGTGGTTCCGGTCGAAGAGGCCGCCCGCCGTCTCGTTTGCCGCCGCCAGGTGGTTGAAGGCGGCGACAAGCCAGTCGCGGTCATTCTGCTCGGGGTTCTCGCGGAAGTGTGCCTCGTGGCGCTCCTCGGCGACCGCCAGCCGCTCTCCCGGGCCGGCGATCCAGGGCCACTCGATCAGCCCGTTGTCCTCGCAGAAGCGGACGAAGACCGTGCCGAGGACCCAGGCCACTGCGGCCTGGGTGATTCGCTCCTCGCGCCAGCTCTCGTAAGTCGCCGCGGTGCGCTCGGCAGTGCGCGCACGCTGGTACTCGTCCGTAAGCGTGGCCGCGAACTCGGGTACGTCCTGGCTGCGCTCCCGCAGGTCGTCCTCCAGGGCTGCCACCTGCCTACGCAGGTCCTTCAGCAGCTCGTTCTGGTCCACTCCCCGACCCGCCACAGCGCCCATCCTTCTACCGTCGTTCGCATTCGCCAGCCCTACGGGCCGTGCGTCCTCATCTTGCCAGCTCACCGCACCCGAACGAGTGGCTGTTCACCATCCACCCTGCCCGTGAGCGGGACTCACGCCACGCTCAGCTGCCGCAGGCCTTCGAGGAAGTCCCCGCGCAGCACCGCGCGCTCCGACTCGCCCAGCACCTCGACGATCACGCCGTCCAGCTGCGGAGTCTCCTGTGGTGCCTCAGACGGGCAGAGCAGCCAGAGCCCGTGCGGTGCGTTCTTCTCCCGCCGGGCGGCGTTCTGCAGTGAGACGAGCAGCTCGCGGCCGCCAGCGTCGTGGTAGCGGGCCACCAGGCCAGCGTCGTGGAGCAGCAGTACGGTCTGCGGCCCGAGCACCTCCAGCCGCTCGTGCAGTCGCTGCGCTACTCGCGTCCAGGCGCCGTTGACGTAGGAGCGAAGGCCGCGCGAGAGGTCGCCGGAGGCGGTGAATTTCGCGTCGATGGTCAGCACTCGAGCCCACTCGGTGCCCTGCTCGGCGGCGAGGGCACGGAATTCGGACAGGAACAGTTCGCCCAGGGCGAGCGGCTCCACGCCGTACGCCGTGGCGATGTCCTCGGCCGCTCCGGGCAGGTACCTGCCGCGCAGGGTCAACGCGAGAAACCCTCCCCGGCGCTTGGCGTCCTCCAGCTTGGCGCTGAGCAGCGCCTGGGGATCGCGGCCAGCGGCCGCTGAGGCAGCAGCCACACCCAGTGCACCCGAGAAAAGGTTGGTAGACGTCGCCGAGGTGGTCACCCCACGGGCACTTTCCGGGACGGGCGGGCGGAACCGCTCGACATCCCGGTCATACTCGAGGACGAAGCCGGCCTCCTTGAGCGCTTCCGTCATTTCCACTTGGGTCGGCTGGCCCAGGTGGAGGTCGGGGAAACGGAGCCGGACCTTGGCGAGCAGTTCGTCGACGGTGGCGCCACGGTCGCGCCGGATCCCGGCTGCGGCCTGGGAGACGGCGATGGCCCGGGCCAGCGAGAGGCCGCTGGGGTAGAGCTCGAGACGGGGGGAGTACAGCGCGTCCTGAGCTGCGGCGGAGGCGAGTGCGACCAGACGGGCGTCGGCGAGCGCGGCCATTCCGGCGGGAAGTGGCACGGATCGCAGTTCACGGATGACGACGGCGCGGTCCGGCAGCGGGTCGGCCGAGGCAAGGCGGTCCGCCTGCTGGCCGAGGGCCCGGGCGTAGTCGGCGAGGTCCGGCGCGCTGGGGTGGTTGGTTCCCGGCAGGGATTCACTGGCGACGAACATCCTGCCGCCTCGTCGGAGGACGGCCAGGCGCGGCTGATCGTCGTCCTCCTTGTCGTGTGGCCATGCCTCGGCATCGAGGGCGGCGCGCACCACTGCGAAGGTGAGTGCCTCCGCCCGGTCCGGGTCCTGCTCGCTGACTCCCTTGCGGATGCGCATTTCGGTGGCCAGCTCGTGGACGGTGACCACCCGGCCGGACGCTTCGACGAAGGCGGTGATCTCCTCGCGCAGGCCGGCAATGACCGGGTCGAGGATCCAGCCTTGGATGGCGGCGACGTGGCTGCGCGAGACGCTGGGCTGCTTGATGTCGAGTTTCTTGGCGATCTCCGTCTGGGAGCACCAGACGGGCAGCGGCGACGGCTCCCCGGTAACGGTTGGCAGGCCGAGGGTCAGCCGGATGACATCGCTACGGGTGGAGCCTCGGCGTGGGGGCCCCGGGTCGAGGTGGGTGGCGAGGTCGTCAATGCTGGCTCGAGCCACGAACTGTGCAGGCAGCCCGGACAGGGCGAGGACCGGTCCCGTGGGCGCTGCGCCCGTACTGCCCGACCGCTTCGGCGCTGAGGTGGTCGGCCGGAGCCTGGCCGACCATTGCTTGTGCCGACGGTTCAACTCCTTACGAATGACTGCACCGGCGCCGCGCGCCCGCGCGATCTGGTGCAGCGGCACGTTGAGCAGCTCTCCGACCGTAGCGGCGCCGAAGGAGTGAGCCACTGAGACCGCGCGTGGTGAGAGGCCGGCTGCGTTCAGTAGCGTCTCAAGCGCCGCCTGTTCGGCGAACCGGTCCCGGGTGGCCTCCAAGCCCTCGTCGTTGTCGGCGTCCTTGTCGGTGTCCTCCGAGCCGGCTGGAACGGCCGCGTCGGCCTTGGTGAACACCGCCTGCCAGGCGTCGCGCATCTGCCTCAGGGTGTCGAAGCGCCGGTCGGCGTCGCGGTGCAGGGCGCGCCGGAAGAACGCGGTGAGGCCTTCCGACAGTGCCGGTTCGAAGACATCCTCGGCGACGACCGGATATTCGTCCTCGGTGGTCCGGGGGTCGGTCATCTCGTCGCCCCAGCGGGGGCGTTCCCCCGAGGCCATCTCGTGAAGGGTCACGGCGGCGGCGTAGTGCTCGGCGTGGTCGTCGAAGACCGGTCGGCGTGGGGTGTCCAGGAACGGGTCGAGGTAGCCGCGGGTGCCGGCCTTCACGTCCCGGTCTGAGGCGTCCGCGAGGGAGAAGTCGAAGAGCATCAGCTGCCAGGAGCGGTCGGCGCGCTGCAGCACACCGAAGTTGTCCGGCTTGAGGTCGCGGTGCCGGATGCCCTTGCCGGCAAGCTGGTCCAGTGCGGTGAAGAGGTCGCTGCTGAACCGCTCCAGCTCGTGGTAGGTGAGTCGGCCGTCCCCACGCAGGCGGGTGCCGAGCGAGCGCTCGCCGGCGTACTCCAGGTCCAAAACGGTCCGGTGGTGAACCTCGCGCGGACCGTCGAGCAACCGCACCACGAAGCCTCCGCCGACCGCGCGCAGTGCTGTCGCTTCGGCTCGGAGGCGTTCAGCGCGGGACTCGTCGAGAGCTACCTTCAGGACACGCTGATCGACCTTGACCTGGCCCTCGAAGTCTTCCATTTCTCGGCGCACCAGCAGTGCGCGAGCGGTAGCCCCGGTGCCGAGGACACGTTCGACCGTCCACTCCCCATCGACCATCTGGCCCGGCACCGCGGACAGCGGGTCCACGCCCACGGGCGTCGACGCCTCGGCGGTGACAGCCTGCTCGATCCGGTCGAGCTCGTCGAGGAAGCGATCGACCGAGTCCAGCCGATCGGCCACATCCGTCCTGGTGGCTTTGAAGACCAGACTGTCCAGCTCTTCCGAGACCGTGTCCGATACCGCGGACGGATGCAGACCGCCGTCCGCGGCCAGGCGTTCGATAAGGGCGCTGCGCCGTTCGGCCGGCGGTTCGCCGGTAAGGATCAGGTGGGCAAGCGCGCCCAGGCCGAAGAGGTCGAGGTCGACCGGGTCGGCGAACTCCATCTCGAACTCGGGCGCGAGATAGACCCGTGCCGCGCTCTCGATGTGGTCGCCGCCGCCGCTCGGGTCTCCGAGGGAGGTCTGGGACGTGGTGTCGAAGTCCCGTGCGGCGACCTGCCAGTCGATGATCCGCAGCACCGGCGATGAGCCGTCGGGCTTGCAGGAGACGTAGACGGAACGCGCGGCCAGTGCCCGATGGTACAGCGAGCGGTTGTGGGCGTACCGCAGCGCCTCGGCGAGCTGGCGGACCAGCTCCAGACGGGCCTCCGGGGTCAGCGTGGCACCGTGGGTGGCGAGGTATGCGCTGAGGCGCAGGTCCGATGCGCGGTGGTGGAACAGGATCGCCGGGCCGCCCTGGTGATCACGGATCTCCCGTGCCTGCGCGATGCCGCGGTGGTTGATGCCCTGTAGCACCTGGTACTCGCGCTTGGCCGCCCGCTCGACGGAGTTCCGGGTCTCCGGCGTGGCCTGCTGGCTCACCAGGTAGACCCGGACGCGGCCCTCCTCGCGGACGGGCTGTTCCCGGGAGGCGAGGCGGTCCTCCCAAGTGGGTCCGCCGTCCAGCGGGCGGCCGTCGAGCCGCCAGCCGTCGCCGTAGTTCAGGTGCGCGGTGGAGGCGCGGACACCGATCTTCTTCATCAGGTCCGGCAGTGCCTGGGCGAGCCGGAAGCGCTCGTGCCGGGCCGCGTCGGTGTCGCGGTTCGGGGGCAGGCCGAGGAAGTCCTGCCAGATTCGGGGCAGGCCGCTGGCACCGTCATCGCGCCCGAAGACGTCGATGGCCTGGACCGCGTCCAGCTCGGAGCGGAGGTCCGGGGCGGAGACGAACACGGCGGGTGAGATCCGGGGAATCTGCAGTCCGGGGTAGTGCTTCGACGCGGCCCAGGAGAGCTGGCTCCGGAGTTCCTTGGACTTCAGATCGGTGAGGTGGAGAGGGTTGTTGATGGTTCGGATCCGGTCCGGGCCGTGGAAGTTCCAGGTGCTGCCGCTGTTGGTCAGCCGCCCGGGCTGGCCCTTCAGCTCGACGAGGAACAGGCCGCGCGGTACCAGGATGAACAGATCGTTCTCGTTGACGCGCCCAGAAACCGCGGTGAAGGAGAACGTCGCCCAAGCCCGAAACGGCTCTGCCTGCGGCATCAGGGCCTTGACGTGATCCAGCGCCTCCTGCTCGTGCGGGAAAGGAGAGGGCCGCTCCTGGAACCAGCGCTGCACACGCGGCGGTGCAGGCTTCGGCCGACGCGCTCCCAAGTTGCCATCCTTGCCCGCTGCCGACACTCCTGTGCCCTCCCTGTTCCTTGCTGTCCGGCCGCGGACGAACCAGGGCCTTCCTACAAGGCCTTGACCCTATCGGTCACAGCCGACAGTTGGAGGTATGTAGTCCTTCTCGTGATCAATCGGTCCACGGGTCTCATTGCGCCGTGCCGTGGAATACCCCAGGCTGGGCGGCATTCCGGAGCCAGCCGATCACTGTCAGGTACAGTCTGCACTGCTTCGGTGATCAAGCAAAGGGGGAATGATGATCTTCGCGGCTCGCTATCGGCATCGGCGCTGGGCTGGTGCTGTCGCCCTGGTGGTGGCGATGGTTGGCCTGCTGTCGGGCTGTAGCAGTTCAACTCCCCTGTCTGCGGACGGGGTTCCCCCGGCGGCCCGGCATCTCCAGGCATTCGACCCGCCGACGTCATTCGACTTCGGCGACGGCGACGGCACGGGGGACGCACTCGACGAGGGGGTCCAGCCCTCGACATCAAGCCCCGCACGGCAACGGCCGGCGATCTCACTGAAGGACACAACCGCCTTCGTGACCACCGAGGAAGGCATGAAAGCGGTCGACGCCGTCACCAGAAACACGATCTGGAGTGCGGCCAGCACCATCCCCGCTTCGAAGAGCGGCTTCGGGTCCGAGAGGGCCGCGCCGCTGCCCGCCCATTTCCACGGCGTTGACGCCGTGCTCGTGGCGTTCTCCCGCTACGTCCCGGGCACGGGGACCGGCAGGGGCCGAAACGTGATCGAGGTACTGGCCGCCAACTCGACGACGGGCAAGACCGTCTGGAGCGCTCAGGTCGACCTCGTGGAAACGCCTCTGGACAAGGAGGCTGTGAGCCGCGACGAATCGCTGCTCGCAGACGGCATCCGGGCGGCGCAGGTGGTGGCCGTGGACGAGCAGAGCGTGGTCGTGTCCGACGACGAGACGACCTATGTGGTCGACACGGGATCCGGGCAGCTCCGATGGACCAGGGCGGATTTCCACGCGATGCAGCTTGTCGATGGCATCGTGGCCGGTGCCGAGGCCCCGACGTACGGCGAGCGTCAGCTCGCAGGCTACGGCGCATCAGACGGTAGTCCTCGGTGGTCGGCCGTCCACACGGAAAGCCACGCCGTCGCCTCCTCCGCCGGCCCCGGCCTGCTCGCGATGTCGGCCTCCGATGGGTTCGTCATCGTCGACGCCCGTTCCGGAGCGGTCCGCGCCCACCCGGGGCCGGGGGCGTATGTGCACCCCTGGCACTGTGACTTCGACGGAACGTCCGTCATCCTCTGCAACGACCAGCTGTTCGGTCAGACGCACTCGATCGCGGCTTTGGACGCGACGTCGATGAAATGGCTCTGGTCGATCACAGAGACGCCGGGAGGTCGGCTGGTGCCGGTGGTCACTGCCGTGTGGCACGGAGCGGTGTACGGCCGGACGACCAACGGCAATGTCATCCTCGACGCCCGCACCGGTGCCGACCGGGCAACCCCGAAGCTGGCTCCCTTCCTCGTCAACGCCTACGTCGGCATCGAGGACCGAGGCCGCAGCATGAGCCTGATGCGCTCCACGGGGTAGCGGTACACAGTCCCAGCAGGCCGCCGACTCCATGCAAGAGGACCGCGCCCGCTACTGCACGCAAAGCCTTCGAGTGAGCCGATCACGGCTGGCCCACTCGAAGGCTTTCGTCAGCTACAGCCTCTCGGGCGTCCCGATGCCGAGGAGGTCCATGCCCTGGCGCAGGGTCTGGCCGGTGAGCTGGCAGAGCAGCAGCCGGGTCTCCATGACCTCGCGCCTGGGTGCCTTCAGGACGGGGCAGTGCTCGTAGAACGTGGTGTACGCCGCTGCGAGGCTGTGCAGGTAGGCGCAGAGGCGGTGGGGTTCGAAGGTCTCGGCGACGAGGTCGATGGTGGCGCCGAACTCGTCGAGAAGGAGTCCGAGGGCGCGTTCGGCCGGCTCCAAGGCGAGGTCCTGGTGGGCGGTCGGGGTGACGCCTTCAGGGGTCTTGCGCAGGATGGACTGGATGCGGGCGTAGGCGTACTGGAGGTAGGTGCCGGTGTCGCCATTGAGGGAGACCATGCGGTCGGCGTCGAAGATGTAGTCGCGGGTGCGGGAGGTCGACAGGTCGGCGTACTTGACCGCGCCGATGCCGACCTGCTTGGCCCGGTCTTCGAGTTCCTCGGTGGCGAGCTGGGGGCTCTTCTCGGCAACGACAGTGCGGGCCCGGTCGACGGCTTCGTCGAGGAGGTCCATGAGGCGGACGGTCTCGCCGGAGCGGGTCTTGAAGGGCTTGCCGTCCTTGCCAAGGACGGTGCCGAAGCCGAGGTGCAGGGCGCGGACGTCGTCGGGCAGCCAGCCGGCGCGGCGGGCGGTCTCGAAGACCATCTGGAAGTGCAGGGCCTGGCGGCTGTCGACGACGTAGAGGAGCTGGTTGGCGCCGAGCATGCCGACGCGGTCGCGGATGGCGGCGAGGTCGGTGGTGGCGTAGCCGTAGCCGCCGTCGCTCTTCTGGACGATGAGCGGGGTCGGTTCGCCGTTGGGGCCCTTGATGTCGTCGAAGAAGACGCACAGGGCGCCGTCGGAGCGGACGGCGACGCCGGAGGCTTCGAGGTCGGCGCACACGTCGGCGAGCCTCGGGTTGTAGTAGCTCTCGCCGATGGCGTCGGCGTCTTCGAGGAGGACGCCGAGGCGGGCGTAGACGGCTTCGAAGTAGACCTTCGACTCGTCGACCATGCCCTGCCAGGACGCGACGGTCTCGACGTGGCCGGCCTGCAGTTCGACGACGCGCCGACGGGCCCGGTCGGCGAAGTCGGCGTCGCTGTCGAACTTGGCGCGCGATGCCTTGTACAGGCGGTTGAGGCAGGACATCGACGGCCCGGAGTCGTCCGGCTCAGTGCCTTCGTCGAGCTCGGTCGGGTGCTCGATGAGGTACTGGATGAGCATGCCGAACTGGGTGCCCCAGTCGCCGAGGTGGTTGCGCCGGATGACCTTCTCGCCGGTGAACTCGAGGGCGCGCACGAGCGCGTCCCCGATGATCGTGGAGCGCAGGTGACCGACGTGCATCTCCTTGGCGATGTTCGGCTGGCTGTAGTCGATCACCGTGACGCCGGCCTCGGCATTGCTGCCCACGCCGAGTCGGGCATCGGCGGCGCGGGCGGCCAGCCGTTCGAGGATGGCGGCGTCGGTGACGGTGACGTTGATGAAGCCGGGTCCGGAGACCTCCAGGTTCGCGATCACCTGGTCAGAGCCGAGGTTCCCGAGTACGCGCGCCGCCACCTTGCGGGGGTTGACCCGCAGCGGCTTGGCCAGGCTCATGATGCCGTTGGCCTGGAAGTCGGCGCGGTCGCTTCGTCGCAGCTGGGGGTCGCTGTCCGCGGCGTCGGGGAACGCAGTGGAGATCGCCTGTACGAAGTGCTCGCGCAGCGCGTCGGCGATGGAGAGGACCGTAGCCATAGATCGAAGGACCGCTTCCTGAGACGTGTTGGGGCCGCGTGTCGGTCGCCGAGTTGCATCGCGCCTGCGCGGCGACCGGGCTGCAGTCGAGCATCCCATGTTCGTACGCGGCTGAGCTCCTGAATATTGCTCACCTGTGGGAGCTGTCGGCGATGTCAGCCTTGTTCGGATGGCGGCACGGGAGTTGCCTGGTGGTAGTACAGCTTCCATTGGCGCCCGTCTGCACTGCGACGCCAGAGGGAGCTGCGGCGCGCGCGGCGCCCCGATCCGGTTGTCTGGTAGGTCAGGTGCACAAGCCCCGGCGCAAGCAGCACACCGGACATCTCCGTGGCCAGGTAGGGCTCGTCGTCAGCGCCCGGTAGATCGGGTAGGGCCGCGAGCATGTCAGTGCGGCTCCAACGCCGCCCGGACGAGCCGACTTCCACGAAGTCCGGGTCCAGCAGCTCTGCCGCCTGCTCACTCGACAGGCGTACCTGTGGATCGATCAGGCGCAGCTCTGAGCGGATTGCCTCGTTCACATCATCCGCGGCGTTGTCCATGCGGGCATGGTCGCATGGGTGACGCCCGCTGGGCAGTGCCGGTCTTGGAGCGTCGGCGTCAGCGGGCTGCTCGCGATCGATGCCCGTCGGGCAGGGAGGCTGGACTCCGTCCTGCCGGCACCAGTGGCGGGCGGCCGACTGGTCGGTCCGCTGTGGGTCGGGCAATTCGCTAATTGCCTCGAACGCAGGGTCACCGACCGGCTACGGTGGCATACCTTGCTGCCTTGCCCGCCCAGGCCCGGCAGCGGTCTGCCTCACGGCACCACCAGTGAGGCCACTACGTGCGCTACGACAGAGCGAAGGAGTGGCATCATGGTCAACTTCGACCCCACGCGGCACATTCGGAACGTGCTCACCGAGGCCAGTACCGTACTGACCCAGTCGGACGGCACTGTCCTGGAGGGCATCAGCGGTCGGCCCGGTGCCGGCGAGGAAGCCCTCGCCGGGATGCGCATAGGAGTCGACCGGATCGTCCTGGAGCCCGGTAGCGAGTTCGAGCTCCACACCCATGAGGGTGACCACATCCTGTATGTCCTCGCCTCGGAGGGCTTCATCCATGTGGATGGGACGGACTTTCGTATGCGCGCGGGCGACACCGTGTATGTGCCGGCGAAGTACCCGCACGGCGTCAAGACGGACCCTGCGATGGAACAGCCCCTGGAAATCCTCGCGTTCGGCGTTCCGCACGCGCCCCTGGACTCTCCCCATCGGATGACGCTGGTCGGCAACAACGAGATCCGCGAGTCGGCGGGTCGCCCGGACGCGCAGCGATAGGAGCCGGGCGACATGACCGAACACGTGCGCATCGCGGTGTGCGGGATCGACGGAGGCGGCAAGTCCACGTTGTGCCAGGCGCTGCAGACGGAACTCGAGGCGCGGGGCGTGCCTACGCGGATCGTCGGGAATCTTCCGCGTGCTTACCGGCAGAAGAACAACGGCACCGTCGACCCCGGCGATCCGTTCCTGTCGTCCTTCTTCTTCAACTACGCGGCCGAGCATCACGGCGACCCCGGAAGTGCCCGATTCGCCTTCGACGCCCGGCACGTCGACTACGTGATGGCGCTGGAAGAGGTGCGGCTCGACCGTGCGGCCGTCGAAGCATGTGAACCCGGCGCGGTGCTGATCCATGACCGGCACGTCCTCGACCGGCGGGTCAACGCCTACCGGGCCGGTTGCCCCCGCGCTGATATCGACGTGATCTTGAGCCATGCGCCGTCACCGGACCTCACCGTGCTCCTTGACCTGCCGGCCGAGGTGGCGGTCGAGCGGGTTGCGCAGCGTGGCAGGCCGGGGCGGGACGAGAACGTTGCAGACCTGGCCGAGTACCGCGAGCTGTACCTGTCCTGCGGGTCGGCGGAGCAGGGAGTGGTGGTGGTCGACGCCGCCCGGCGTAGGGAGGAAGTGTTCGGCGTGGTCATCTCCGAGGTCGAGGCCGTCTTAGCCAGGGCGGGCGTGATGTTGGGGGAGTCGAAGTGATCGGGCCGCAGGTCGGCGAGGACGATGTCGCGACACGATGGACAGGTGTGTGGGGACCGAGCGTGTCACCTCTTCCGCAGAGTCGCCTGGAGTGGCGGGAGCCGCCCAGTAGCCACCGACAGGGGCTGCCGCACGGGCCGTTCACCGTCGGCGACTTCACCAGGGTGTTGCGCGAGGCGCAGATCCTGGACAACCGCGCGGTGGAGGCGACTGGTGCGGCGGTGGTCCTGCCATACGGGGTCGCGCTGTTGGAGCGGTTCCGGCAGTTGGTGCGGGCCGCGTACGAGGGCGCGGGCCTCGCCGAGCATGAGTACCCCCACACGGTGCCCTTATCCGTCGCGGAGCCCACTCGCGAGGTCGTGGACTTGCACGACCGGCTGCTTCTCGTCGGCACGGACACCGACCTGGCGCAGGGCAAGCCCCGGCTGGCGCTCACGCCGACCGGGGAGATGGTGATCTACTCGCACTGGGCCCGGGCAATTTCCGGGCGCGGTGATCTTCCGATCCGGATGTACCAGCGGGCCCGGTACTTCCGCCCGGTCCGCGGCGGGCGGCACGGTGGCCGCGGAGTGTTCCACACCACCGAGCACGACGACGTCTTCGAGTTCCACTGCGCTCATGCTGACCGCGTTTCGCAGCAGCAGGACCTGCGACGGCTAAGGGACATGGTGGCGAACCTGATCGAGCGCTTCCACGTCCCGGTGGTGTGGAGCACACGGCCGCCGTGGACCAACCGGGCCGAAGTAGCGGACCTGGCGGTCGCGGCCGACGCGCCGCTTCCGCTGCAGGCGACAGGACAGATTGCCTGCCTCTACGACCAGGGCACGCGGTTCTCCCGCCCCTACCGGATCGGCTTTCGGGAACAGGGCGACTTCCACCTCAGCCAGCAGCTGGCCGGGTATACCTCGCGGCGGATCCTGATGGCCCACTTGATGCTGGGTCTGCACGGGCGGCGGCAGTTGTTCATTCATCCCGACCTGGCGCCGGTTCAGGTGCTGGTGCTGCTGCGCGGCCAGGCTTCGTCGCCGCAGGCAACGAGTGCGCTGGGCCGCGCTCTGGCAAAGGGCGGTGTGCTTGTGCGGGAGGTCGGCTGTGAGAGCGCGGGAGCGTTGACAAAGGCCCGGCGGGAGTGGCAGTCGCGCGGGGTGCCCGTGACGGTCCAGCTGTTCGAGCCGCGAACCGCGGGCGAGCAGTGGAAGGCTGTGCTCGTGCGCGGCGACACCGGGGAGGAGTGCACGGTGTACTGCGCCGATCCGGCGGTGCTGGCCCCGGAGTTGCGTGCTCTGCTCGCCGACCTCGGTGCCGCCTTCGCAAACGGCGCATGGGAGTTCGCCCGCAGCCGCCTGGTGCCAGCCACCGCCTCTAATGGGCCTTGTCGGGCCGTGAGGAAGACTACGGTCCGTAGCCGCCAGCAGGTGAGCACTCCGTGCCTCTGAGCCATTGCGAGTTCTGAGGTCAGACCGTGCCCCTGCTGGTCGGCCGGGAGGCCTGACTGCTGATGGGATGGCGTGCCCGCCGGGCAGTTGGGCGTGAGCACTTGATCCATTAGAGAGCGAGCCGTGCCTTCCGCAGGCTGCGCATCATGATCGGACGAGAGCGAAGGGGCGGGTGCCGGTGCTGTTCATCGGCGACGACTGGGCCGAAGACCACCACGACGTCGAGGTCCAGGACGAGACGGGCCGCAGGCTGGGCACCGCGCGGCTGCCGGAGGGTGTGGAGGGCATCGCGAAGCTGCACGCCCTCATCGCGCGCCACGGCGGCGAGGGTCTGGAGGCCGGGCAGGTGGCGGTCGGGATCGAGACCGACCGCGGACCGTGGGTGCAGGCGCTGATCGCTGCCGGCTACCGCGTCTACGCGGTCAACCCCCGCCAGGCGGCGCGGTTCAAGGAGCGGTACGGCACCTCGGGGGCCAAGAGCGACAAGGGCGACGCACACGCGCTGGCCGACATGGTCCGCATCGACGGCGACCAGCTGCGGCCGGTCGCCGGGGACAGCGACCAGGCCCAGGCGATCAAGGTCGTCGCCCGTGCCCACCAGACCCTGATCTGGGAACGCACCCGCGCCTTCCAGCGTCTGCGGAACACGCTGCGCGAGTACTTCCCCGGCGCGCTGCACGCCTACGCAGGTCTGGAGCTGACCAGCACCGACGCGCTGGAACTACTGGTCAAGGCCCCGACGCCCGAGCAGGCGACGAAGCTGACGAAGCCGCAGATCATTGCGGTGCTGGCCCGGCACCGCCGGCGCAACCGGGACCAGCGGGCCGCCGCGATCCAGGCCGGCCTGCGCGAGCCGCAGCTCGGCGTCGCCGCCCCGGTCGCTGCCGCCTACGCCGCGGCGGCGACCGCGCACGCCAATCTGCTGATCGCGCTGAACGAGCAGATAGCCGCGTTGGAAGAGCAGGTGAGCGCGCATTTTCTCGCGCACCCGGACGCTGAGATCTACCTGTCGATGCCCGGCATCGGCGAGATCACCGGCGCTCGGGTGCTGGCCGAGTTCGGGGACGACCCCACCCGCTACACCTCCGCCAAGGCCCGCAAGAACTACGCCGGCACCAGCCCGATCACCCGCGCCTCCGGCAGGACCCACGCCGTCCATGCCCGCCACGCGCGCAACGACCGCCTCGCCGACGCCCTCCATAAGCAGGCGTTCTCCGCCATCAACACCTCGCCCGGCGCCCGTCGCTACTACGACAAGCAGCGCGCACGCGACGCCGGCTACAACCCCGCTCTGCGCCAGCTCGGCAACCGTCTCGTCGGCATCCTCCACGGATGCCTCAAGACCCGCACCCTCTACGACGAGGCCACCGCATGGTCACACCACGCAACCCTCGCCGCAGCCGCTTGACATCCCTACGCCATGGGATGTCTGACCTGCCCGAGGTCCTGGCGCAGCGCCTGGTGGCGGTCAGTGCGCTGTCGGTCAGCGAGGATGCGGTGCGGAACGTTGCGGCGCTGCGCCGTGGTGAGGTGCTCGGGTTCTGCCGCACCGACCGGTCTCTGCCGTGCGTGGTCACCGGCAAGCCGGTGACCACGGTCGCTTTCGTCTCTCCTCGGATGTGAGCGCGTGAGCGAGGAGTCCGGCGAGCGGCCGGAGATGATCGAGTTGCCGCCGAGCGAGGTTCTGGACGTCGGGCGGCGTGCATTCCTGCGGATCGGAACACCGGCCGACATCGCGGACCGGGTGGTGGGCGATCTCGTCGCCAACGAGGTCGTCGGCGTGCGCTCGCACGGCATCCTTCGGTTGACCGACTACCTGCAGGACGCCGCGGCTGGCCTGCTCGACGTCGCTGCCCGCCCCGCCGTCACCGCACCTGGGGGCGCGGTGCGGGTCGTCGACGGGCAGGGTGGGTTCGGCGTGCTGGCTGCGGACGCGGTGACGGCGAACCTGTGTGAGCTGCTGACCGTTCACCCGGTGTGCGCGGTCGCGTTGACCAATGCCGGGCACCTTGGTCGCCTGTCCGCGATCGGGACGGCGGTGGCCAGGCATGGCGGCGCGGTACTGGGGTTCGTGAACTACCTCGGGGCCGGGCAGCGCGTCGTGCCGTGGCAGGGTGAGGACGGACGCCTGTGCACCAACCCGCTGTTGATCTCCGTACCCGCCGAGCCGGACCCGTTCGTCCTCGACATGTCGACGAGCACTGTCTCGGAGGGAAGGATCAGGCAGCACTGGCTCGACGGCACCACTGTGCCCGGTGGATGGCTCGTGGACGCGGCCGGGGCCGAGGTTACCGATCCCGACCGGCTGTACAGCGATCCTCCGACCGCGTTCATGACCCCGCTCGGCGGCGACCACGGCTACAAGGGCTTCGCGCTCGGGGTCGCCGTCGAGCTCCTCGCCGGGGTGATCTCCGGCGCTGGCTACGTTCGGGCCGATACCGACAGGCGAGGCAACGGCGGCCTGTTCATAGGTATCTCACCCGCTCTGGCCGTCCGGGCCGGCGATGAGGTACTGCGCGAGGTGGGGGCCGTCCGCTCCCACCTGGAAGCCTCCTCCCCTGCCGTCCACTGGCCCGGCTCCGGACGCACCAGCGGGACCGACACGATCCGCCTGAGCCAGCGCCGCTGGCGCACTCTGCTCGCCCACGCCGACGGAAAGGACCCTTTGTGACCACCGTTGCGCCCGGCGCGGCCCGCCTCCTGTATTGGACCAGGCAGGCCGCCGGGGGAGACTCAGCGGTACGACGACGCCTCGCGTTCCTTGACGACAGCCAGCACTGGGAGCCGGAGCGGCTCCGCGAGTTCCAATTCCGCAAGCTCCAGGCGCTGGTGGCGCACAGCTACCAGACTGTCCCCTACTACCGGACCCTGCTGGACCGGCACGGTCTGCGTCCGGACCGGATCTGCGGCGCCGAGGACTTCCGGCGCGTGCCCGTCCTGTCGCGGGCAGCCCTGCGCTCCGCGGGCAGCATCCTCATCTCAAGCACTGCGGCCAGCAGTTCGCTGCAGCGCCGGCAGAGCAGCGGCTCGACCGGCGAGCGGGTGGAGTTCTGGCAGGACCGCGACTTCGACCGGTGGTGCCGGGCTCACCAGCTGCGCACCTACGGGTGGTGCGGGAACTGGCGTCTCGGCGAGCCGTTCGCCCTCGTGTGGGGGGCCGCCACCTATTTCGAGACCCGAGGCCGCCGGGACCGCTTCGACAACGCCCTGACCAACCGGATCGAACTCAACGCCTTCCAGCTCGACGACGAGTCCCTGCACCGACTTCTCGACCGCCTGGTCCGCCATCGACCGGCCCTGATTAGCGGCTACACCACCGCCCTCTACCTGCTGGCGCGCCTCGCCCGCACGCAGGGCGTGCGCCTTCGAGGCCTGCGGGCCGTGCAGCCGAACGCCGAACCTCTCAACGCAGTGATGCGGGCCGAGATGGAGAAGGCCTTCGGCTGTGAGGTCTTCGACAAGTACGGCAGCCGCGAGACCAACATCATCGCCCACGAGGGACGAGACCACGCCGGTCTGCGAATCCAGGCCGAACACAGCTACGTCGAGATCCTGGACGACGACGGGCAGCCCTGCCCGCCCGGCACGGCAGGGAGGGTCGTGGTGACCACGCTCAACAACCGCGCCATGCCGCTGCTGCGCTACGAGACCGGAGATCTCGCCACGCCCCTGGACGCCCAAGGCATCGCCGACTGCGGGCTGCCCGCCATGTCGCAGGTCATCGGGCGCAGCCAGGACCTGCTGTGCACGCCAGAGGGCGGCCTGGTCCATCCTCAGCTGTTCTCGAACGTGCTGCGCCAGTTCCCGGCCGTCGACTGGTTCCAGGTCGTCCAGCACCGCGAGGACGCTCTACTGATCCGTATCGTCGCCCGCAAGGCTGTGGACGAGGCCGTCACGCAGCAGATTGCCGGCCTGGTTCGGGACCTGGCCGGGTTCGCCTTCCAGGTCACGTTCGAACGGCTCACGCAGATGCCGCCCTCGGCGACGGGCAAGTTCCGTCTGTGCATCTGCGACCTGCCCTCCACCGGACAGGACCGCGGCTTCGGCGCGCTGAACGCCCTGCGGCAAAGCGATCACGGTTGAGCGGTGCCGGCGCTGCCCGAGGTTTGGGGCAGCGCCGGTCCGCCAGGTGCGCGTACCTGCGCGAGGGTTTGTTCGATGCCTTCGCGCAGGAGCTTGATGTCGTTGCCGACGGCGATCATGTCGAATCCCTCGGCCCGGTACTCGCGGGCGGTGGCGAGCCCGTATGCGAATGCCCCGGCGAGCTTGGCGTGTTTGCGGGCGCCCTCCAGGACCTGGGTTCGGGCCTCGTCCATCGCCGACCCGGTCGTCACCCCTGGCTGGCCAAGGGCCATGGCCAGGTCCCCCATGCCGAGAAACAGGCCGTCGACGCCCGGTACGGCGGCGATCGCCTCGGCGTTCCCAACGCCGTGGGCCGTCTCGATCTGCACGACGCACAGCACCCGGTCGTTGGCCTGCTCGAAGTAGCCGGGCAGGTCGCCGAAGTAGCCGGATGCCCGCACCGGGTTGACCCCCCGACGGCCGGCCGGCGGGAAGCGCGTCGCTGCCGCCACCGCCTCGGCTTCCGCGCGGGTGCTGACCTTGGGGACCATCACGCCGTCCGCTCCGATGTCGAGGGCGTGCTCGATGGCGTGCTGATCGTGCGAGGGCACTCGCACCAGGACGGATACCGCTCGGCCGGCGAGGGCCTGCGTCATCCGCAGCACCTCGGGCCTTCCGAGTGCCCCGGCCTCCATGTCGATCACGACGAAGTCAAGCGGGAGCAGGCCGCACAGCTCGGCGATGCCGGGCTCGCTCCAGAGCAGGAACAGACCGAGCAGGCTTGGATCCAGCCCGTCCCCCAGCCCCGGCTGGCGAAGGAGCTGCAGCCTGCTTGAGAGGCCGTTCGATGTGCTTCTATGTGCAGACAGACCGGTCACCCGCCGGACGCTACCAGCGAGTGACCGATCGTCAGTCTCGTTTTCCGAAAGGCACTTTTACTTGGCCGAGTCGACGCCCTTGCGTACGCACGCCGCGATCTCGTCCAGCGGGATCCGCTGCGTCTCGCCCGAGGCCCGGTCGGTGAGCTCCACGATCCCGTCGGCAAGTCCGCGCTTGCCGACGGTCACCCGTAGGGGGATGCCGACGAGCTCGGCGTCCTTGAACTTCACGCCCACGCGCTCGGCGCGGTCGTCGATGACCGTCTCCACGCCCGCGGCGAGGAGTTGCTGGTAAACCTGCTCGCCGGCCGAAGCGGTCGCCTCGTCGTCGGGCTGGGCCACAGTGACCACGGCCTCGAACGGGGCAATGGACATGGGCCAGACGATGCCCTTGTCGTCGTGGTGGCACTCGATGGCGGAGGCGATGTTCCGCTCGACGCCGATGCCGTAGCAACCCATGATGATCTTCTTGGGGGTGCCGTCTGTGTCCAGGACCGTCACGTCGAAGGCGTCGGTGTACTTCGTGCCGAGCTTGAAGATGTGCCCGACCTCGATCGCCTTCTGCACCTGCAGCGGCTCCCCGCACTGTACGCACGGCTCGCCGGAGGCGACCTCGCGCAGGTCCGCCCAGGTGGAGACGACGATGTCCCGCTCCACGTTGACGCCCCGCAGGTGGACGCCGTCCACGTTCGCGCCGGTGAACATGTCCGTGCGCCCGCGCAGTGCCTCGTCCGCGAGGACGGTGAGCGACGTGACCCCGACAGCGCCGAGGCTTCCCGGAAGCGCGCCAAGGGCCTCCTGGATCTCCTCCGGGCGAGCGGGCCGCAGCGCATTCGCGCCGGTGGCGTCGGCGAGCTTCTGCTCCGCCAGGGTGTGGTCGCCGCGCAGCAGGACCAGGGTCAACTGCTGGTCCAGGACGTAGACCAGTGTCTTTACCTGCCGGTCGGCCGGCGCGCCGAAGCGCGAGGCCAGGTCGTCGATGGTCCGCACGTCAGGGGTGTCGAACCGCTCGGGCGCGCCGGGGCCGGCGGCGTCCGCGGCCGGGGCCGGGGCCAGCCGGGACGTGGCCTTCTCGATGTTGGCCGCGTAGCCGCAGGAGGGGCAGTGGACGACGAAGTCCTCGCCGACCTCGGCCGGGCACATGAACTCCGTCGACGCCGACCCGCCCATGCTGCCGCTCGACGCCTCCACAGGAATGGCAGGGATGCCCAGCCGCGCGAAGATCCGCACATACGCCTCTCGGTGCAGGTCGAACGAGCGGTCCAGTCCCTCCTGGGTGAGGTCGAAGCTGTAGGAGTCCTTCATCGTGAACTCGCGGGTCCGCATCAAGCCGCCCTTAGCACGGGGCTCGTCGCGGAACTTCGTTTGGAACTGGTACCACATCTGCGGGAGCTCACGGTAGGACTTCAGCTCCGTGGCCAGCGACGTGAAGATCTCCTCGTGGGTCATGCCCAGGGCCAGGTCGGCGCCCTTGCGGTCCTTGAGGCGGAACATCTCGTCGCCCATGACCTCCCACCGGCCGCTGCGTCGCCAGATCTCGGCGGGGTGCATCGCCGGCAGGCTGAACTCCTGCGCTCCGATGGCCGTCATCTCCTCGCGGATGATGTTGATGACCTTCGAGCGCACCCGGATGGCGAGCGGCAGCAACGAGTAGTGGCCCGCCATGAGCTGGCGGATGAAGCCCGCGCGCAGCAGCAGCTGGTGGCTTGGCGCGTCGGCTTCCGCCGGGTTCTCACGCAGGGTGGGGATGTGCATCTGAGACCAGCGCATGACCAGCAACTTTCGTTCGAGCGGCCGATGGATTGGGGCGACCGTCGCCTAGGGCTCTTGGCAGGACACGGATTGTAGTGCGTTGCGCCTGGGCGCGAAGGCCCATTAGCGGCTGCCGGTCAGCCCCGGCCGGCGCCCACTGCGTGACGACTCCGCGAGCCCGACCCACCGGATCAGCTGAGGATCTCCACAGCAACGACCGGGACGCACCGGGAGAACTCACGCCGATTCTAACTGCCCATCAGCTAGTCGCCGTAACGATGCAACGGTTCGACGGCCCACCGGCACGCCGGATTTCTGGCAGCCCAGAGTCTGACCAACATCGCGATCAGCGCCGCTCCGCCACTGCGATGAACGTCAGTTCGGAGAAGAAGAACCCATGCTGGCCAGCAACCCTGACAACCGCCCCGTACCACTCCTTGATCTCATCCGGGCCCACTACGCCGCGGCCATGGTCAGCCGCCGACAGCAGGACATCTCGGATCAGTTCGATGCGCCTCCGCGCGTGCCCGGTGAACTCGCTCGACCACACTAGGAACGGCTCGACGCGGACAACTTCCAGAGGGCTTCGGGCCAGCAGTAGACCGAGCTTTCGGCCAATCCGGCCGTCGGCGTGGTCCATCCAGCTCTGAACGTCGTCCGCGAAGGCGTGGCAGATCCTTCGGTCCAGCTCGCTGTCCGCCCCTGCGATAACGAGCGAGTCGAAGTCGACGTGCGCAATGACTGCCCGCCCGCCAGGGCGCAGTACCCGTGCGACTTCCGCCAGCAACGTCTCTGGGGTCGGCACGCATTCCAGCGTGTTGTACGACAGGATGACGTCTGCCCATCGATCAGCGATCGGCAGCGGATCCCGCAGGTCTGCGGCAATCGCGGCGACGGGTCCCCGGTGGTCTTCGAGGGCGGCGGCCACTTGCCGCAGAGCCTCGTCCGACCGGTCGATGCCGAGGAGGACCGCATCGGGTGAAACGCGGCTCACAGCCCGAAGCGTGGGGCCCGATCCGCAACCGAGATCGACGGCTCGGCAACGACCAAAGGGCGCAACGAGGTCGGCGAGCCGCATGTGGATCGGTTCATCACTCCCTGACATCTCACTCCTTCGCGCTTCCGGGTGGCATCGGCACCTGCCCCGTAGGACATGGTGACCCCGCCGCGAGATTGTGCAGGTAGGCACAGAGGCGGTGGGGCTCGAAGGTCTCAGCGATGAGGTCGATCTTCCGGGTGCGAGCGTAGGGCCCGGCCCGCTGGACATGCTCGCGATCGGCCCGTTCCTCGTCAGCAGGACCGCCAACTGACTGTCCGACACCACTCGCTAACAACAAGTACGTTGTGCCTCGGCGCCGACCCCGGCCAGCATCCGGACCCAGCGAAAGGGACTTACCGAGATGACCAGCATCAGCGAGGACACCAGCGCCGCCCAGCTGCGCGCCCTGACCGTCGGCTTCTTCGGCACGAGCATCATGGAGCACTTGGAGGGCTACAACGCCCTGCTGACCGACCAGGCGAACCTCCCCAAAGTCGGCTCGAAGGTGACCGTCGAGGGCTGGCACCAGCGCGGCTGGGTTCACCGGCTCTCCCTCGGGCTCCGGGCCGGCTTCCCCCACGTGACCTTCAACATCCGCAACCACGGCGAAGGCGGAGCCACCAGCCGGGATATCGCCAAGATCGTCGCCGACGACCGCACCACGAATAGCGTCGACTACGACCTGGTGTTCCTGGGATGCGGCATCAATGACGTCTGGCGCCGCTTTCAGGGCCGCGCGGCCGAGGCGGTCAGGATCGAGGAATACGCCAGCCACATCAACGCGATGCTGGCGCAGCTCGGTGGGTACTCCCGCCAGGTCGTCGTGATCTCCGAGACGCCGTTCGGTGCGATCGAGGAACCGGAGACCGTCGGGAAGATGAACGCCGAGCTGGCCCGCTACAACGAAGCCGCAGCAAAAGCCGCCGCTGACCACGGCGCGCTGTTCCTCGACGTGTGGGCGCCGTTTATCGCGGTCGCCCGGCAGTTGGCCTCAGCGCCCGCCAACCACGAGATTGCCGGACTGTGGAGCGATGGCGTCCACCTGAGTGAGCTCGGTGACACGGTGCTCCTGCGGCAGGCTGAGTACTTCCTTACCGCGCACCGGACGGTGGAGAAGCTCCTGGACTGACCACTTGCCAGCCAAGACACCCGCCACGAGTAGACCGCCTGAGAAACGAGCGGTTCCGGGGGCAGGAAGCTGGGCCGCGCTGAAATCCCGTTGCCCTGGCCGCTCTCTCCGGCGCTTCCATGACCTGGCGATGACAACTCCCCGTGTTGTCAGTGCATTTCGCCCTGACGGCTACTGCGTCATGCCCGGCATCCTCACCACAAAGCAGATCCGGCGATGGCACGCGCTGCTCACTCATCACGTCACGCCGCCCAGCTCCGACCACACCGGCCCGTACTTCCTGTGACCAGCCCTCACCGACGATTCCGATCTGCGTGCGCTCTACGAGGAGAGGTGCTGCGGCCCGAGATCTCAGTGGTGGCGGGCCGCAGCACGTTCACGGGCAGGATCCCGCACGAGACGAGCGGTACGGTCAGATCGACGGGTCTACCGGTGCCGATCAGGCGATGAGGTCGAACACCGTCTCTGTCTTCGTCGTGGTGGTGCTGGCACGCAGATAGGCGTTCAGGTTGGCGTCGTACTTCAGGTCAGAGGGAATCACGACCTCAACGGAGAACGCCCCGGTGGCGTCCGTCATGGTGTCGCGCAGGTCCCGCGTCTTGTAGTCCTCGCCGAGGTCGCCCTTGATGATGAAGGACACGCGGACGACGGTGTTGGGCGGGAAGCCCCGGCCGGTGAGGACCGACTTCGCTCCGCCCTGCCCGCCGTCCGGGGAGGCGCTGAGGACCCGCACCGCGGTCGGCGTCGGGCTGCCGACCATCCCGCTGGGCAGCGGGTTCACGGCTGGTGCCGCACCGGGGCTGCCCGCCGGGGGTGCGGTGATCGCGGGGCCCGCCACCGTGACGGTCGGGCCGGGCACGGTGACCGTGACGGCCGGCTGCGGCCGGGAGTCGCTGGTCACCTGGGCCTGGGTGTAGAACCCGCCCGCGAAGCCGGCGCCGAGGGTGACGACCGCGACGGCGGCGGTCACCACGGCGCTCCACCCCTGGAGGTCGATCCCACTGCGGCGTGACGGAGCAGCCGTTGGCGCCGGCGAAGCGGTCGGCTGCGGAGGTGTCCCCGGCACGGGCGGCGGCCCGGAAGGACGGCTTGGCGTGGACGGCCCGGTCACATGGTCCCCCTCGTTCTACGGCCCACTCGGGGCCATGATCGACGGACTCCTAGGTACCACAGGACACCGGAGCCTGTCGCGGACGAAGGACCTGCCTCGCATCCGCCCGGCGCCCTCCGCGCGAGCGGATGACGGAACGTCACCGGTCGGCGAGGCGCGCAAGGGCGAAGGTGTCGATTCCGACACAGACCCGCCACCTGTGCAGCCGTCACACCTGGCCAACTCTCGCCACGCGCGGCCGAATTCCGTCGAAAAAGTGGCCGAAATTCGATTATTACGATCAGATCTCGATCACTCAGGGTGAGCATGGATTCGGGCGAATCGGACGCCCAGAATGCCCTTGCACTCGCCACTGGATGCCCTTGGTCCCAAAGTGGTCCCAAACGGTATGCGAACCAATTCCCTTGGTCCCTGACGGGCCGTCATGCAAAAGGCCGCTGACCTGGGCGTTAACCCGGCCAACGGCCTTTCCGACTCACGTCGGGACGACAGGATTTGAACCTGCGACCCCTTGACCCCCAGTCAAGTGCGCTACCAAGCTGCGCCACGTCCCGTGGTCTCGGTGCCTGCAGCGGGGCCTGGGGGGCTTTGCTGTGGGCTTCTCGACCTTGTCTCCGGTTGTCCCGGCGACGTGGAAAACAATACAGCACGTCGGGGGGTGCTCGCTGCCAGGTTTGAGGGGTGGGGTGGGTCAGGGGGTCGGGTGGCGGGCGTCGTAGGCGAGGAAGGCGGGGCGGCGGGCGGCGAGGAGGAGCACGGCGGCGACACAGGCGAGGCCGCCGCTGATCACGGAGGTGGCGGGGTTGGTGAGGGCGGCGACGGTGCCGGATTCGAAGTCACCGAGGCGGGGGCCGCCGGCCACGACGACGATGAAGATCCCTTGGAGGCGGCCGCGCATCTCGTCCGGGGCGGCGACCTGCATCATCGTGTTGCGGAAGATCATGCTGATGGTGTCGGCGCAGCCCGCGACGGCGAGCAGTAGGAGGCCGAGCCAGAGGTTGTGGAGGACGCCGAAGGCGGCGATGGCGAGGCCCCACGCGACGACGGCGGCGAGGACGGCGACGCCTTGGCGGTTTACGCGGCTGACCCAGCCGGAGAAGAGCGCGCCGATCAGGGCGCCGACGGCCGGGGCGGAGACCAGCAGGCCGACGGTGCCGGCGTCGCCGCCGTAGAAGGTGACCGCGATGGCGGGGAAGAGGGCGCGTGGCATGCCGAAGACCATGGCGGCCAGGTCGGCGAGGAAGCTGGTGCGCAGGTTGGGTTGCTCGCGCAGGAAGCGGAGGCCGTCGAGGACGGAGGCGCGGCCCTTGCGGTCGCCGAGCGGGCGCATGGCGGGTAGGCGCCACATCGCGTAGAGGGTGCCGGTGAAGGCGACGGTGTCGAGCAGGTAGGCGGCCTGGGCCCCGTACGCTCCGATGAGGACGCCACCGAGCATCGGGCCGATGGTGAGGCCGAGGTTCATGCTGACGGTGTTCAGGGCGTTCGCGGCCGGGAGCTGGTGGGTGGGCACCAGCCGGGGGATCATCGCGGAGCGGGCGGGTGAGCTGAGGGCGAAGAACCCGGCCTGGACGGCGACGGCCGCGTAGAGGACGGCGACCAGGCCGAGGCCGGCCAGGGCCTGCGCAGCGAGGATCGCGGAGACGACCGCCAGGCCGCCCGAGCCGATCAGACCCAGCCTGCGCCGGTCGACGGTGTCGGCGATGGCGCCGCCGTAGAGGCCGAAGGCGACCAGCGGGACGAGGGAGAAGATGCCGACCAGGCCGGTCGCGAAGGCGGAGCCGGTCAGCTCGTAGACCTGGACGGAGACGGCGACGGCCGTCATCTGCTGGCCTATGGAGGAGACGGCCTGGCCGAGCCAGACCCGGCGGTAGTCGACGTGGTCGCGCAGCGGGCTGAGGTCGGCGAACGCCCGCCGGTACCACGGCGCGGCGGTGGCCACCGGGTCCGCCGGCAGGTCGCCGACGGCCACGGCGTCGGACATCGCGGCACCTGCGGCTGCGGCGCCAGCGGCCGCAGCGCCGGGTGTCGGTGCGCCGCCCGCCGAGTCAGGCGCGGGCTCGACGGCGGGCGGAGCGTCCGCCGACGCGGCGGAGATGGAATGTTGATCGTTCGACATAGTCCTCCATGCTCCGCCCCGCCCCCGGCTACCCCCGCACTGGGGCCCGCCCTCGACACCACTGGGCCGATCGGCCCCCGTTGCCGCGCACCCGTCGCCACGAGCCCACGGCCGCACCCGCCGGTCTACCGGCTCAGCACCTGCTTCTCCCCCGCCTCCACCGCGAAGTCCAGCCGGTTGCCCGGCGGCGGGAACGGGCAGATGAAGTGGTCCGAGAAGGCGCACGGCGGCAGGTAGGCCCGGTTGAGGTCGAGGACCGTACGGCCGTCGGCGTCCGGCGCCGGCAGCGTGATGAAGCGGAAGCGGTAGCTGTCGATGCCGCTGCCCGCGTCCGCGATCACACCGCTGAGGCGGTTGCCCGACCGGCTGACGGTCAGCGTGCGGTGCTCGCCGGCCACGGTGAAGGCGATCTGCCCGGTGACGGCCAGTGGACGCTCCTTGCCGTCCGCGTTCGGGACCACGACCGACCGGGCCTCGTCGTCGAACGGGGTGAAGATCGCGGGCACGGCCCACTCGGGCGCGTACGCGTAGGCGGAGATGCCGGCGAAGGCGGCCCGGCGCGGCGCGGCCGGGTCGAAGACCCGCAGGGCCAGTTCACCTTCACGCTCGATCGGGACGAGCAGCAGGTCGCCCAGGGTCGCGGTGTCGGCAGCCGGGTCGCTGTCCGGGCGCAGCAGCAGCTCGCCGTGCACCGGCCCGTCCGTGCCCGTGACGGTGATGCCGTCGCCCGCCTTCGCCCGGACCCGGACGCCTTCGGTGTCGGCCCACCAGTGCCCGGGCAGGCCAGGGATCTCGGCGGGCTCGGGCTCCAGCCAGTGCGTGCCGGTGAGTGCGAGCTGGCCGTGCGGCGAGCTCACGGACGCCGCCCGCCCGTCGCTCCAGTGCTTCCAGTCCTCCGCGGCCGTCGCCGTCATCGGTCCACCCTCCCGGTCGGTCCGCGGACGGCCCGCCGTTCGGGCCGCCCGTCTCCTCATCCACAACACCGCCCGCTCGGACGGATCATTCCCACCGGTCCGAAGCCGCCGAAACGCAACACGGCGGCGACGCACCGACACACCGCACAACTCGGAACACACACCACGGATCACGATGACGGATCACGGGTCGCGAAGCACGGATCACGGATCACGGATCACACGACGCCTACCCGTCCCGGCGCTGCAGCGGCCGGAACAGCCCCTCCTGCATCACGGACACCACCAGCTGCCCGTTCCGGTCGAAGATCTGCCCGCGCGCCAGGCCGCGCGCGCCGTGTGCGATCGGGGATTCCTGCTGGTACAGCAGCCAGTCGTCCGCCCGGAACGGCTGGTGGAACCACATCGCGTGGTCCAGTGAGGCCATGTCGAAGTGCCGCTCGCCCCACAGCGGTTCGACGGGGGCGCGGACGGCGTCCAGCAGCGTCATGTCGCTGGCGTAGGTGAGGGCGCAGACGTGGATCAGCGGGTCGTCCGGCAGCGGGCCGTTGGTGCGCAGCCAGACGCCGCTGCGTGCCTCGACGCCGACCAGTTCCTCCTTGGTCCAGCGCAGCCGGTCGACGTAGCGGACGTCGAAGGGTTGGCGGCGACTGATGAACGGGGGCAGTTCGCCGAGCCGGGAACCGACCTCCTGCAGGGCGCTGGGCAGGTCCTCGGGGGCGGCGACCTCCGGCATCGGGTACTGGTGCTCGATGCCGCCCTCCTCGGGTCTGTGGAAGTCGGCGGTGAGCGCGAAGATCGACCGGCCGCCCTGGATGGCGAGCACCCGGCGGGTGGTGAAGGAGCGGCCGTCCCGGATCCGGTCGACCTGGTAGACGATCGGCACACCGGGCACCCCGGGGCGCAGGAAGTAGGCGTGCAGCGAGTGGACGGGGCGTTCGTCATCCACCGTGCGGCCCGCCGCCACCAGCGCCTGCCCGGCGACCTGGCCGCCGAACGTCCGCTGCAGTGCCTCCTCGGGGCTGCGCCCGCGGAAGATGTTCAGTTCGATCTGCTCGAGGTCGAGCAGATCGACAAGGTCGTCGACGGGGGTACCCATGAGCACGCTTCCTCTCCGGACTCCGATCCTTCCGGATGCGGACTCCGATCGAATTCTCCAGCTCACTCGAATTCTCCGGCGACCCGGGTCATTCCCGCTCACCGTGTCCGAGTCGCCATTTCACTCGAACGAGTAAACGAGTCGACGAACAGGTGACGGAAACCGCCCGGTCCCTCCCGGGGACGCGCCCCTACGCCCCAGCCCCGCCACGCGCCCCTACGCCCCCAGCCCCGACTCCCGCACCGTGATGTTGAGCCGCCCCACCAACCCCAGCTCCGGCTCCGCCGTCCCCGGCAGCGTGCGCACCACTCCGTGGTACGCGAACCGGGCCGGGCCGCCGAACACCAGCAGGTCCCCGCTGAGCAGCTCCAGGTCGGTCCACGGCCGGGTCCTGGTCTCGGTGTTCCCGAGCCGGAAGACGCAGCGGTCGCCGAGCGAGAGCGAGACCACGGGCGCGTCCGTCCGCTCGTCGCGGTCCTGGTGGAGGCCCATCTTGGCGCCGTGCGGGTAGTGGTTGACGATCGCGACGTCCGGCTCGTACGACGCGGCGCCCGCGATCTCCGGCAGCACGTCTCCGTACGCCCGGGCGACGGCCCGGCGGGCGAGGCTGCCCAGCTCGGGCGGGAACGGCTTGACGGGCGCGCCGTCCTCGGCGACCCGCCGGTACCCGTACGGGTACCAGTGCCACCCGAGGCTCACCATCCGTACGGACATCATCCCGCCGGTGGGCATCCGCACCGTGTGCAGACCGGCCGGCGGGCGGGCCCACTCCCGGCAGGCGGCGATCAGGCGCAGCTGCGCGTCGAGGTCCAGCCAGCCGGGGAGCAGGACGGCGCCGGGAGCGGGCTCGAGGCGCGCACGCGCGCCGGTCCCGGAAGTCCCCGCATCCGCCGGGTCCCCCGAACCCCCGGAATTCCCCGAAGCGCTCGAGGTTCCTGATGTCCCGGCCGCCCCGGGCAGGTCACCGAACAGCTCGCCCTGGATCACCCCACCATCCTCCCGCACCACCCCTACCCGGGCCCAGTCCCGGCCCCACCCCCGGGCCCGGCACCGCCGCCCCGGGCTGCCCCGCCCCCGAGCATCCCCAGTTCCCGCGCACAGGAAGGCCAGGCCTCCCACCCCTGCCGCCGTACGATCTCCTCGCCCACGGTCGTCTGCTCCCGCCGACTCGCGTGGTCCGGTCGGTCGGCGAAGCGCAGGCCGTCGGACTCCTCCCAGGTGGAGGGCCGGATCTGCAGCCCGCCGTAGTAGCCGTTGCCGGTGTCCGCCCGCCAGTCGCCGCCGCTCTCGCAGTCGGCGAGCTCGTCCCACACCAGGTCCGCGACCCGGACGGCAGCGTCGGCCCGCACGGCACCCATGGCAACCGCCAGCACCAGCATCACGGCAGCACCACCCCGGACCACAGCCCGACAGCGACCTATCGCTTCATCACGCGAATGCGGCATGGCAGCCGAGCCTAGGCACGCCAGGCGCCACCCGCCACGAAACGCCGACGGCCGCTCCCCCACTCGGCGGAGTACCCGCGCGAGGGAGAAGCGGCCGTGGGAGCCGGAGCCGCTGGCACATCCGAGCAGCCGGTGTCAGCCGCTCACGAGGCCTCAGGACTTTTGAGCCTCAGGACCGTGGAGTCTCAGGACCTCCGAGCCTCAGCAGCTCGGATACACAGCAGCCCGGTTACACAGCTCGGATACGCAGCTCAGATGCTCAGATGCTGAGGGTCTGACCGGGGAAGATCAGGTCCGGGTTGCCACCGACGACCTTGGCGTTGTTCTTGTACAGGTCGTGCCAGTCCAGGCCCTGCGCGGCGGCGATGGAGCTCAGGGTGTCACCGGACTTGACGGTGTAGTTGCCCTTGGCCGGCTTGGCGTCGTTCGAGCCGGTCCAGGCGTCGGCGCCCTTGTCGGCCTTCGGGGCAGCAGCCTTCGGGGCAGCAGCCTTCGGCGCGACGTCAGCCTTGGGCGCGGCAGCGGCCTTCGGGGCCTGCGCCGGCTTGGCCGCCGGGGCGGCGGGCTTGGCAGCCGGGGCGGCCGGAGCGGCCGGCTTGGCGGCGGTCGAGCCGGAGGTGGCGCCCGCCGAGGTGTCGACGGCGGCCGGGGCGCCGCCCTTGGTCAGACCGGCCTTGACGGAGCAGACGGGCCAGGCGCCCGGGCCCTGCGAGGCGAGGACCTTCTCGCCGATGGCGATCTGCTGCGCCTTGGTGGCCAGGTTGGCCTGCGAGGCGTAGGCGGTGCCACCGAAGGCGGCCCAGGTGCTGGAGGTGAACTGCAGACCGCCGTAGAAACCGTTGCCGGTGTTGATGGCCCAGTTGCCACCGCTCTCGCACTGGGCGACAGCATCCCAGGTGGAGACCGAGGCGGCGGAGGCCGAGGTGGCCGTGACGAGGCCGGCCACCGGCAGGGCCGCGACAGCGGCGCCCGCCACGACAGCCATCCGAACGCGGTTGCGCTTGGTGGCGGTGGAGGTGGTGGCAGCGGCGTTCTCGTTACGGAAAGTCATGAGGTTCCTCTCGACAGCCCCGGGCGGACATGCGGAACCAGACCCTGCGAGGGGCCGCGTTCGCTTGCCGCGTCCGTCGGGCGGCCGTGCACGTGTCGGACGTGCCGCTGCCGCCCCGGCCACCCAGCCACTCGCCGACGACCTGTTCGAGCGATCGCGTCGGCGGGCACCGGCCGCACCCGGCGGACCGGGGGGCTGTGCGTCGGGGGTGAACCCGGGTGGCGCTCGTTGCGCCGACCAAGAAGCTACGAGCCGGTCGGCGGGGATTCCAAAACTCGAACGGTCTGCCCAGCTCAGCCAAGGGTTACCGGAGGTAAGACCCACACAATCATGTCCGAAATGTCGGATTTAGCCATTGATTCCTAGATCAAACACCCCCGCCGCGTGACTCACCTCACCGCTTCATTCCGGCAGTCCCGTCACCGACATCGACAGATTGCGACCACGAGAACACGCATCGCGGTCGGATAGGGGGCAATTCCCGTCAGCCTCGACGGGCACCCGTGACGCCTGACACAAGGGCCCGTTGGTCATGTCGACCTCCCCCTGTCCGCCCCCGAAGCCCCATCCGCATCCATCCGAGGAGACCCTGTGCCGCGCATGCTCGACGTCAGCGACGAGGTCCGGTCCGAGATCGGCGACGACGAAGCCGACCGCCTACTGGGCGGCGACCGCGCCCCCGACAGCTACGAGTGCACCTCCTGCCGGACCCCCGGTGACACCCACGTGGAGCCCACCAGCACCGTGCTGTTCGTCGGCGACGAGACCGCCGTGCTCGCGTTCGCGCACGCCCGCTGCATCCCCTCCCAGGTGGTTCCGGTCTCCGAGGCGCAGCTGGTCGGCGCCGTCCGCAGCATCAGCCAGGCCCAGACCGGCGCCCCGGACCTCGCCATCCCCACCGCCCCGGCACCGGGCCCGGCCACCCCCGCCGAGTCCGCGGCCCAGTCGCCCGCCCCCGGCCAGGCCGCCATCCTCGGCATCACCTGCGGGCTCGTCCTGCACGGCAAGGTCGGGCACGCCTCGCTGGTGGTCGAGCCCACCGGCCCGGTCGGCCGCCCCGGCAGCACCTCGGGCGAGGACGAGTTCCTCGACCTCCTCCAGGACGCCGGCTTCCAGCCCGTCGCCAACCTGGACGAGACCCCGGAGCAACTGGCCGGCTGGTCGGTCCTGGTCGCGATGGGCAAGCTGCACGCGATCCTGCAGCCCGCTGCCGCCGGTGGCAGCACCGGCTGGTGGCAGGCGCACCAGCCGCTCCAGGTCACCGACGCCTGGCGGATGGCCGCGAGCCAGCTCTCCGAGGTGACCATGTACGCCGTCCCGGCCGGCATGGTCGGCCGCCAGCCCCGCGAGGACCTGCTGCGCCAGGCGCTGGAGCGGGCGGTGGCGCTGGGCCAGGTGGTCGCCGCCTCCCTCCCGCTCGCCGGCACCTGATCCGCCTCCTCCCCTCTCTACGCGCCGGACGGCGGCCGCCTCCACCTCGGGCCGCCTCCGGCGCGGGCTCGCGCCCCGTAGCCCGGCCGGGCCGTGCACATCCGCGCCCCGCGCCGCGCGCTTCCCCCGCATGAGCCCCTCGCATGGAACGCAACACATGAGCGCCACTCATGAGGAGCTCCGCACCGCACATGAGCATCACTCATGGGCATCGGCATATGAGCATGACGCATGGGCGCCCCAGCATGAGCGTTGCGCATGGGCGCCCCAGCATGAGCGTTGCGCATGGGCGCCGCCCATGAGCAGCACGCATGGGCGCCCCCGCATGAGCGCCCCGCATCCCCCGCCCCTCTCGCTCGTTGGCCCCTACGTGTACAGCTACGACGTCTCCGCGTCTCCCGGCCGCTCCGCCAGCGCCCCCCGCTCGATCCCGGGCATGCGCCCGTCGTACGACGCCGAGCACCCGCACTCCATCACGCCGATCTACGACGAGCTGTACTCCGAGTACCGGCGCCTCTTCCGTGCGCTGCCCGGCGACCGCTCGGGCGAGGAGGACCTGGCGTTCACCGGCTTCGCGGTCCGCGACGGCTACCCCCTGGTCGGTGAGCAGCGTCCGCACCCGCCCCAGCACCAGGCCTTCCACACCCTCGCAGGCCAGATGCCGGGCCTCCCGCAGTCCCTGTCGTCCCAGCCGCACGGCACGGGCTTTGCCTCCGGTCACAACGGCGGCCACCACAGCGGGCACACGGGCAGCCACCACCACGCCGGGCATCACACCGGAACCCACACCGGGCACCACCCCGGAGCCCATGCGGCCCACGCGACCCACCCCAACCCCGCCGCCACCACCAGCAACGGCCTCGGCCACACCGCCCCACCCCCCACTCCCGCCCCCACCTCCAACCCCAACCCCAACCCCAACCCCGCCCCAAACTCGTCCCAACTCGCCGGCACACCACCCCAGTTCACCAACGGCCAAGGCTGGATCGCGGCCGGCTACCTCGGCCCGATCCCGCACCCGGTGTCCGTACCCGCGCCCGCACCGCCCGCGCCACCCGCACCATCCCCGGTGATGGGTACCGCCACCGGGCTCGCCACCACCCCGTCCACCGGCGGCCGCCACCGCCAGATGCTCTCCCTCCCCCCGGGCCGCAACGGCGATCACCACTGACACACCGCCCCACCGGCGCACAGAAACGCCGAAAGGCCCCGCCACCACCGTGACGAGGCCCTCCAGCCGTAGGTCCGTCGCCCGACTACGACGACGTACTACCGGACGTACTTACTGCTGCTACTACTTCCTCTTGCGCTTCTCCCGGACCCGCACCGAGATCGAGATCGGCGTCCCGACGAAGCCGAACTCCTCACGCAGCCGGCGCTCGATGAAGCGCCGGTAGCCGGCCTCCAGGAAGCCCGAGGCGAAGAGCACGAAGCGCGGCGGACGGATGCCCGCCTGGGTGCCGAACAGGATGCGCGGCTGCTTGCCACCCCGGATCGGGTGCGGGTGGGCGGCCACCAGCTCGCCGAGGAAGGCGTTCAGGCGCGCGGTCGGGATGCGGGTCTCCCAGCCCTCCAGCGCGGTCTCGATCGCCGGGACGAGCTTCTCCATGTGCCGGCCGGTCTTCGCCGAGACGTTGACCCGCGGGGCCCACTGCACCTGGACGAGGTCGCGCTCGATCTCGCGCTCCAGGTAGAAGCGGCGCTCCTCGTCCATCTGGTCCCACTTGTTGTAGGCGACGACGACGGCACGCCCGGCCTCGACGGCCATCGAGATGATCCGGGTGTCCTGCTCGGCGAGGGTCTCGCTGGCGTCGATCAGGACGACCGCGACCTCGGCCTTCTCCAGCGCGGAGGAGGTGCGCAGCGAGGCGTAGAAGTCGGCGCCGGCGGTCAGGTGGACCCGGCGGCGGATACCGGCGGTGTCCACGAACTTCCAGGTCTTGCCGCCGAGTTCGATCATCTCGTCGACCGGGTCGCGGGTGGTGCCGGCCACCTCGTTGACGACGACGCGCTCCTCGCCGGCGACCTTGTTCAGCAGGCTGGACTTGCCGACGTTCGGTCGGCCGATCAGCGCGATGCGGCGGGGGCCGCCGGGGGCGGCGTCGCCGAAGGTCTGCGGCGGGGCCTCGGGCAGCGCGGCCATGACGGCGTCGAGCAGGTCGCCGGAGCCGCGGCCGTGCAGGGCGGAGACCGGGTACGGCTCGCCCAGGCCGAGCGACCACAGGTAGGCGGCTTCGGCCTCGGTGGACGGGCCGTCGACCTTGTTGGCGCACAGGACGGTCGGCTTGCCCGCCCGGCGGATGATCTTGATCAGGGCCTCGTCGGTGTCGGTGGCGCCGACCTTGGCGTCCACGACGAACAGCACCGCGTCGGCCTGCTCGATGCCCAGCTCGGCCTGGGCAGCCACCATGGCATCGATGCCGAGGACGTCGATCTCCCAGCCGCCGGTGTCGACCACCTTGAAGCGGCGGCCGTTCCAGGTGGCCTCGTAGGTCACCCGGTCACGGGTGACGCCCGGCTTGTCCTCGACGACGGCCTCGCGGCGGCCGATGATGCGGTTCACCAGGGTCGACTTGCCGACGTTCGGGCGGCCGACCACGGCCAGCACCGGCAGTGGGGCGTACTCGGCGCCGTCGAAACCGTCGACGCCGTCCATGTCGAAGCCCTCTTCGGCGGCAAGGGCCATGAACTCGGCGTAGTCGGCGGCGTCCAGCCCATCGTGATCGGCGGCGGCGTGCTCTGCGGTCATGTTCGTCTGTTCCGTTTCCCGGCCCGGCCCTTCCCAGGGGCGTGCCGTGCGTACCTGCCCCGTTCGGGGCAGCGCGATGGTTGTCTCCGCGGCGCCTTGGCGGCCCGCGGTTCACTCAGTGGCCGGACCGACGGCAGTCGGACCGGCAGTACTTCACGTCGGCAGTGCTTGACGCCGACAACGGTTCACACCGACTGCTTCCCGCCGACAGCGGTTCAAGCCGACAGCGGTCGGACCGGCAAGGGTCAGACCGAAGACAGCCCGGCCCGCTCCTCCACCAGCGCGGCGATCCGGTCGATCACCTGCTCCAGGGTGAGATCGCTGGTGTCCACCAGAACCGCGTCCGTGGCCTGGGCCAGCGGGGCCGTCTCCCGGGAGGAGTCGGCGGCGTCCCGGCGGGCGAGATCGGCGGCCATCGCGGTGATGGTCGCCTCGTCCACGCCCTTGGCGCGCAGCTCGGCCGCACGACGCGCGGCCCGGGCCCCCTCGGACGCGGTCAGGAAGACCTTGACGGTGGCGTCCGGGAAGACCACGGTCCCCATGTCCCGGCCCTCGGCGACGATGCCCCGCTCGGCGACCTCGGCGCAGCCGCGCTGCAGCTCCACCAGCCGGGCCCGCACCGCCGGCACCGCAGCCACAGCGCTGACCTGCGCCGTCACCTCGGGGCCGCGGATCGGGCCGGAGACGTCCTGGCCGTCCACCGTGATGGTGGGGCCGTCGGCGTCCGTGCCCGACACGATCACCGGCTTGCCGCAGGCGACGGCGACCGTCTCCGGGTCGTTGACGTCGACCTCGTTGGCCAGCATCCACCAGGTCATCGCCCGGTACATGGCGCCGGTGTCCAGGAAGCTCAGGCCCAGCCGGGCGGCGACCGCCCGCGAGACGGTCGACTTGCCGGAGCCGGAGGGTCCGTCGATGGCGACGACGACCGGGGCGTGCGCTCGGTCGGCAGTGTCCACGGGGGCGAACCTCTCTCTGAGCATGGGCGCCGAAGCCTGCACAGGCGGACGGCCGGGGATTGTCTCCCTCAAGGTTAATGGACCGCCGCCGTGACGAACTCCGCCGCCCGCCCCACCCCTGCCCGCAGAGCCCCTCAGAGCCCCTCAGAGCCCCGGAAAACCCCCGAAGCCCCGAGCCCCCCGAGCCCGGGAACACCCCGGAGCCCCCGAAGCCCCCGGAACCTCAGTCCCGCACGCTCCACCCGCTCGCCCGCAGGGCCTTCACCAGCCGCTTGACCGCCGTCGGCGCCACCGACAGCTGGACGAAGCCGACCTGCTGCCCGGTCGAGTGCTCGATGTCGACGTCCTCGATGTTGACCCCGGCGTCGCCGACCTCCCCGAACAGTCGGCCCAGCTCGCCCGGCTGGTCGCCGAGGACGACCGCGACGGTCTCGTACCGGGTGGGCGGCGCGCCGTGCTTGCCGGGGATCCGGGCCTGGCCGGTGTTGCCGCGGCGCATGACCGCCTGGATCCCGGCCGCGCCCGCCCGGCGCTCGCCCTCCTCGGCGGCTTCCATGGCGCGCAGCGCGGTGACGGTCTCGCCGAGGTCGAGGGCGACCGCGTCCAGGATGTCGGCGACCGCGCCCGCGTTGGCGGAGAGGATGTCGACCCACATGCCGGGGTTGGAGGCGGCGATCCTGGTGACGTCGCGCACGCCCTGGCCGGAGAGCCTTATGGCGGTCTCGTCGGCGTTCTCCAGCTGGGCCGCGACCAGCGAGGACACCAGCTGCGGGGCGTGGGAGACCAGGGCGACGGCGCGGTCGTGCTCGGCGGCGTCCATCACGATGGGCATCGCACCGCAGAGCGCGACCAGCTCCAGCGCGGCGTTGAGCGTCTCGGTGTCGGTGTCGGCGGTCGGGGTGAGCACCCAGGGGCGGCCCTCGAAGATGTCGGCACGGGCGGCCAGCGGGCCGGAGCGTTCGCGGCCGGCCATCGGGTGGCTGCCGATGTAGTGGACGGTGTCGCACCCGAGCGCGGCGACCTCGCTGCCGGGGCCGGCCTTCACGCTGGCGACGTCGGTGTACCAGTGCGCCAGGTTGCGGCGCTGGCAGTCGGCGAGGACCTTGCCGACCAGTGCGGGCGGGACTGCGATGATCGCCAGGTCCACCGGGCCGTCGACCGGTTCGGTGGTGCCCGCGCCGAGCGACTCGGCGGTGCGGGCGGCGTCCGGGTCGGCGTCCTCCAGATGGACGGTCAGGCCTCGAGCGGTCAGGGCGAGCGCGGCGGAGGTGCCGATCAGTCCGGTGCCGACGACGACGGCAGTGCGCATGGCGGGTCGCTCTCCTCATCACGATTCTCGACAGGTGCCGGGACCGTCCGGGAGCACCCGCGCCCCATCCTCCCTCATCGGCCGCGCCGAAGTCCTCACCTGCCACCCGGCAACCACGCGGGCAGTTCCCGGCAGCTCCCGGCACCGGCAACCGCGACGATCCCGCTCCCGTCCCATCCAGTGCACGCGCCGCGCCCGGAAATCCGGCGACGCCCGTACCGAAGCCGGGCAGACTGGCCGCCCGGGGAAGGCCCGGACGAGCAGCCGGGCGGATGAACGAGCGAGCGCACGTACGGGCAAGCGGGCAAGCGGGCAAGCGGGCAAGCGGGCAAGCGCGGAACCCGCGTGACACGACGAGCGGCACGCGGCAGGCAACACGCGAACGAAGGGGTTGCGCATGGACGATCAACACAGCAGTCGGACCGGGCAGACCAAACCGCCGGCCGTACCGGCCCATCCGTCGGTCCTGGACTCCGTGGTGGTGTACGCGGAGGGCGCGGTGTGCCGCCGCCGGGCGACCGTCCCGGTTCCGCGCGGCGGGCGGCTGCGCCTGACCGGCCTGCCGACGTCCCTGGACGGCCGTTCGCTGCGTGCCCGGGTGCTCGCCGGACCGGCCGGCACGGCGGTCACCGAGGCCCGGCTGGAGCGGCAGGCCGAACTCCGCAAGCCGGGCGAACTCTCCGAACTGCAAAGGGAGTTGGACGAGGCCACCGAGCACCGCAGCGTGCTCACCGAGCGCCGCCGGCTGGTCCTCGCCACCATCGCCGACACCGCCGCCCTGCGCGCCGTACCGCCGCAGCACCGGCCCGAGGAGCCGCTGCGCCGGACGCCCGCCGACGCCTGGCTGGAGCTCGCCGACTTCGTCGACGAGCGGCTGGCCGCCCTCCAGGAGCGCGCCGAGGAGCTCAACCGGGAGATCGAACTCGCCGACCACAAGCTCGACTTGGCAGCCGACCGGCTGGAGCGGGCGTCCACCGCCGCCCGGGCCGAGCCGGTCGCGACCGCCGCCACCGTCCTGCTCACCCTGACCACGAGCAGCACCACGAGCAGCACCACGGACAGCACCACCGCCGAGGGCAACACCGGCAGCACCACCACCGAGGACGCCACGGACAGCACCACCGCGACCCTCGACCTCGAGCTGGAGTACGGCGTCCCCGCCGCCCGTTGGGTGCCCACCTACCGCCTGTCCCACCGGAGCGGATCCGACGCCGGCCGCCTCGTGCTGCGCGCCGGCGTCGCCCAGCGCACCGGCGAGGACTGGACGGGGGTGCGCCTCGCCCTCTCCACCGCCGACCTCGACCGCCGCACCGACCTGCCCCGGCTCGCCTCGCTGCGGATCGGCCGCAGCCAGCCCGCCCCGCCGCCCTCCGGCTGGCGCGAGCCCCCGGCCGGCCTGTCCGACCTGTTCACCGGCTACGACGCGGCCGGCGCCGACGCCCAGGCCCCGCGCGGACAGGCCCACCGCGAGGACCGCCGCAAGGCCGCGGTGCCGCCTCCGGTCCCGCCCGGGGCCGCCCGCCTCGCCGGCCCCGGCTCGTTCGCCCCCCGGCTGGGCGGCGCCCGCCCGTCCGGCCCCCGTCCGGAGGCCCTCGCCGGGGCGGAGGGCGCCCTACCCGGGCCCTCCGGCCCGTACGGCGGCGGCAGCGGTGGCGGCGGCACCCTGAGCGCCGACGAGCCGACCCCCGCGCTCCCGCCCGCCCCGCCCGCCCCGGGCGGCTTCGCCGGCTACGGCGGCCCGCCGCCGCCCGTCCCCGCCGCCTTCGCTCCCGCCGCCTCGGTCCCCGCCGCCGCCCCGCTCCCGCAGGCCCCGGGCGGGCGCCCGCCGGAGGCGGCCCGCCGCTCCCGCCGGAGCCGCCTCGCCGTCCCGCCCCCGGCCACCGGCTTCGCCCCGGACACCACCCTGCTCGACTATCCCGACCTCGTCCTGGCCGGCCCCGACGAGGCCACCGCCCGGCGCGGCGCCCTGCACCCCCGCCCCGAGCGGGTCGAGCGCGAGGAGCTGGACCGGACGCTGCCCGGCGGCAACCCGGGCGAGCAGATCCGCCGCCTCGCCCTCCCCCGCCACGCCGTCCCGCCCCGCAAGTCGGCCGGCTCCTTCGATCACCGCTTCGACGCCGCCGCCCCGGCCGACATCCCGTCCGACGGCACCTGGCACACCGTCACCGTGGACGAGATCCCGCTCACCGTCCGCCCCGAGTACGTCACCGTCCCCGCCGTCGAGGAGAAGGTGTACGCGACCCTGGTACTCGCCAACCGCACCGACCGCGCCGTCCTGGCCGGCCCGGTCGAGGTCACCGTGGACGACGAGTACCTGCTCACGGCCGCCCTGCCCACCCTGGCGCCCGGCGGCATGCGTCGCCTGGGCATCGGTGTCAGCGAGAGCATCGAGGTGGCGCGCCGCACCGAGCTGCGCGAGTCCACCACGGGCATGCTGAAGGGCAACAGCACGGTCCTCGACCACCGGGTGCACATCCGGCTGGCGAACCGGCTCGGCCGCACCGTCACGGTGGAGGTCCGTGAGCGCGTGCCGGTCACCTCCGATGCCGAGATCCGGATCGAGGAGCGGGCCGACTGGCAGGCTCCGACCGTCTCCACGCCGGAGTGCCCGCCCAGCACCAGGCTCTGGCGGGTCGATCTGCCGCCGGGTGGCAGCACCGAGCTGGACGGCGGCTACCTGATCAAGATCCCGGCCGGAAAGGCCATCGTCGGCGGAAACCGGAGGAACTGATCATGACCGGAGAAACGACCGGGGAAACGACCGGAGCCATGCCCGGACACACGACCGGAGAAGCAACCGGGCAAGCGACCGGACAAGCGACCGGAGCCACGCCCGGAGCGACGAAGCCCCTCCCCGTCACCGCCGTCACCTGCCTGGAGGACCGCAGCCAGGTCGAGCGGTCGACGACGGTCGCCCTCGCCGCGGGCGTCCAGCGGCTGCGTCTCGGCCCGCTCACCGCCCTCGCCGTCGACCGCACCCTGCGCGCCGAGTCCACCACGCCCGGCGTCCGCGTCCTGGACGCCCGGCTGGTCCGCACCTGGTCCCCGCGCGCCCCGCTGCCGCCCGGCCCGGACGACTCCGACCTGCGCCACCGGCTGCACCGGCTGGACACCGAGAGCCGCCTGGCCGACCAGACCCGGGCCCGGCTGGAGGCCCGGCTGGCCCTGCTCGCCCAGCTCTCCGCCGACCTGCTGCGCGAGATCGGCGAGGGCGCCGGTGTCGGCGAGCTCGAACGCACCCGCTGGTCCCGCGAGCTGGACCGGGTGGACGCCGAGCGCGAGCGCTACGGCGAGGAGCTGCGCGCCGTCCACTCCCGGCTGCGCCGCCTGGAGCAGGAGCGTTCGCAGGCCCTGACCGCCCTGGACGAGGCCGAGGAGGACCCGGCCGAGCTGGTCGCCCACCTGGACCTGACGGTCGAGGCGGCGCAGCCGGGCCCGGCCGGGCTGACCGTCTCCCACCTGGTGCCCTGCGCACTCTGGCGCCCGTCGTACCGCGCGACCCTGGACGGGGGCGGGCTGCGCCTGGAGTCGGAGGCGGTGGTCTGGCAGCGCACCGGCGAGGACTGGACGAACGCCCGGCTCACCTTCTCCACCGCCCGATCCGCCCTCGCCACCGACCCGCCGGCCGTCGCCGAGGACGTCCTGATGCTGCGCGAGCGGACCGACGAGGAGCGCCGCACGGTCGAGGTCGAGCTGCGCGAGGAGGCGATCAGCGAGCTCGGGCCGACCTCCGAGGTCCCGGGTGTGGACGACGGCGGCGAGGTCCGGGTGCTGCCGGCGCCGGCCCCCGCGACCGTGCCCTCCGACGGCCGGGCGCACCGGGTGCCGCTCGGCGCCTTCACCGGCCCGGCGAGCAGCGAGTACGCCTGCGCCCCGGAGCTGTCCCCGCTGGTCACCCAGGTGGTCCGGTTCCGCAACGCGGGCGGGCATCCGCTGCTGGCCGGCCCGGTCGAGCTGGTCCGCGGCAGCGGCTTCACCGGCCGGGGCGAGTTGCGCTTCACCGCCACCGGCGCCGACGCCGAGCTCTCCTTCGGCAGTTCGGACGGCTACCGGGTGGTCCGCGAGACCGAGGAGCGCCAGGCAACCGCCGGCCTCACCGGCCGCCAGACCACCACCCGCACGGTGCGGCTGCGCCTGTCCCGCTTCTCCGGCCCGGAGGAGCGCGACGAGCGGATCGTCACGGTGCGCGAGCGGGTGCCGGTCTCCGAGGTGTCGGCGGTCGAGGTCCGGCTGCGCAAGGAGGAGTGCGCCCCGGCTCCGGACGCGTTCGACGCCGAGGGCATCGTCCGCTGGGACGTCCCACTCGGCCCGGGCGCCCGCCGCACCCTCACCCTGGTGTACGAGATCACCGCCTCCGCCAAGGTGGCCGGACTCTGACCGCCGACCGGCGGGTACTCCGACCACCGCCCGGCGGGTGACGGCCGCTCAGGAACAAACCCGGAGACAACGGGTAGAAAAGGAAACATGATCCTCCACCTCGCACCCCTGGACGACTGGCTGGCCGACCCCGGCCGCCCGTACGCCACCGCTTCGCTGCTCACCGACGGGTTCATCCACTGCTCGGCGGACGAGCAGACGGCGCTCGCGGTGGCCAACGCCTTCTTCGCCGACACCCCCGACCCGCTGATGGTGCTGCTGATCGACGAATCGCTGGTGGAACCGATGGTCAAGTGGGAGGCCCCGCACGGCGCCCCACCTCCCGGGGCCACCCCCGACGTGCTCTTCCCGCACATCTACGGGCGGCTGAACCGCACCGCCGTGGTCGGTCTGGAGAAGATCGAACGGGGCCCGGACGGCCGCTGGGCCTCCCTCACCCCCTGGAGCTGAACCCGAGCTGAACCCCGGGCTGAATCCGAAGCCGAACCCCGGAGCCGAGCTCACAGCCACCCCCGCTCCCGGGCCGCCATGCCGGCCTGGAAACGGGTGGTGGCGCCCAGTGAGCGCATCAGGCTCTGCAGCCGGCGCTGGGTGGTCCGGGCGCTCCAGCCGAGCGAGCGGGCGATCGACTCGTCGGTGAGTCCGGCGGCCAGCAGGCCCAGCAGCTTGCGGTGGTCGGCCTCCGGCTCCAGCGACGCGTCCGTGGTGCCGATCGCGGCCTGCAGTCGGACGGCCCGCTCCCACTCCGCCTCGAACAACGTGTCCAGGGCCTGGAGCAGGGCCGAGGGGTGGATCACGTAGGCGGCGTCCAGCACGCTGTCGCCGACGCTGATCGGGATGATCGCCATCCGGTCGTCCGAGATGATCATCTTCATCGGCAGCGTCGGCCGGACCCGAGCCTCCTCGCCGTCCGCGACACCGATCAGGATGTTCTTCTCCAGCCGACCGGGCCAGGCCACCGCCTCCCGGTCGTAGATCGTCCGGAACTTCACGCCCTCGCGCAGCCGTCGCCGCTGCAGCGGCATCGGCGCCACCGGGTCCTGGATGTACGGCGGGCGGTCGAAGCCGCGCACCTGGTACTGGCTGGTATCGGTGATGTGCTCCAGCCGCTGGGCGATCGCCTCGCCGCCGGTCAGCACCTCCACCGAGTGCGCCGGGTCGGTGTAGCGCGAAGCCTCCCGGAAGGCGTCCATCAGCCGGTGCATCTCGGCCCTGGCCTGCCGCAGTTCGGACTCGCGGTGGCCGATCAGGGTGCCGATCGCGACGTCCGGCGCGACCGCCAGGTAGCGCTGCCGGTCCACCGGCGCCCGGGTGGCCATGCCCTGCTGCGCCAGCCGGTCCAGGGCGCGCACGCCCTGCTGGAGCGTCAGGCCGCAGCCCTCCGCCAGTTCCTCCGCGGTGGACTGCGGATTGGCCACCAGCGCCGCGTACACCTGCCCGTCCGGCTCGGGCAGTCCCAGTGTGCCGAGGGCCCGTCCGCTGACCCGCCCCAGTGGTGCATCGGACACGACGCCGTCTCCCCCTGTTCGCCCTGATCCGCCCCACCGGTGCCCGTGCCGGCGCAAATCTGCCACGCGACGCGGTGGTGGCCCGGCGGCCATCCTCGGCTACGGATCATGACGCTGACAAGGCCGTGACCAGCGGTTGCGTCCCGGCTCACACGACCCGCACACGCCCCACACCCCACAGGGCCCGCACACGCCGCACCGCCCGCCACCCCCGTACAGCCCGCGCCACCCCGCCTTGGCGGCCCGCACCGCCCGAACGGCAAAGGGCCCCCGGCCGCAGCACGGCGACCGGGGGCCCTCAGGGGCGGGCGAACGCGACGGCCTACAGGCCGACCTCGCGCATCAGCTGGCCGACCTCCGGGTTGGTCAGGCGGCGCAGCCAGCCCGACTTCTGGTCACCCAGGGCGATCGGGCCGAAGTGCGTGCGCACCAACTTCTCGACCGGGAAGCCGGCCTCGGCCAGCATCCGGCGGACGATGTGCTTGCGACCCTCGTGCAGGGTCACCTCGACCAGGTAGTTCTTGCCGACGTTGGAGATCACCTTGAAGCTGTCGGCGCGCGCGTAGCCGTCCTCCAGCTCCACGCCCTTGGCCAGCTGCTTGCCCAGGTCGCGCGGGATCGGGCCCTGGATGGCGGCCAGGTAGGTCTTGGTCACGCCGTACCGCGGGTGGGTGAGACGGTGGGCCAGCTCGCCGTGGTTGGTGAGCAGGATGATGCCCTCGGTCTCGGTGTCCAGGCGGCCGACGTGGAACAGCCGGGTCTCCCGGTTGGTCACGTAGTCGCCCAGGCACTGGCGCCCGTCCGGGTCCTCCATGGTGGAGACCACGCCGGCCGGCTTGTTCAGCGCGAAGAACAGGTAGGACTGGGTGGCGACGGTCAGGCCGTCCACCTTGATCTCGTCGTTCTGCGGGTCGACCCGCTTGCCCTGCTCGGTGACGCGCTTGCCGTTGACCTCGACCCGGCCCTGCTCGATCAGCTCCTCGCAGGCGCGCCGGCTGCCGATGCCGGCCCGGGCCAGCACCTTCTGCAGGCGCTCGCCCTCGGGCTCGCCGAAGGTCTTGGGCAGCTTGACGGCCGGCTTGTCGTGCCGGGCGAGGACGGCGTCCTCGATCTTGGCCTGCAGCTCGCGCGAGCGCTGCGGCTGACGGCGCGGGTCACCCGGGGCGCCCTGGCCCTCACGGCGCGGACGCGGGGCCGGGCCGGGGCGCCGGCCGGCGAAGCCGCCGCGGGCAGGGGTGGCGTTGGGGCCGCCGCCGAACTCGGGGCGGTCGTACTTGCGCTCCTCGGGCCGCAGCGGACGGTCCGGGAAGCGGCGGTCGTCACGCCGGTCGTCGCGTCGGTCGTCCCGACGGCTGTCCCGCCCGTACGAGCCGGAGCCGCCGCGCGAGCCCGAAGCCGAACCCGAACCCGAGCCGCCACGGCCGCCGCCGCCCCCGTAGGAGCCACCGCCGTACGAACCCCCGCGCGCGCCGCCCGAGCCGCCGCGGCCACCACCGCTGCCGCCGCCGTAGGAGGAGGAGCCCCCGCCCCGGCCCCCGCCCTGTCCGCCGCGACCGCTCCCGCCGCCGCTGCTGTTCCTGCCGTTGCCACTGCTACGCATCAAAGTGTCCGTACGTCGTTCCGTCTGGGATGTGCGGTCGTTTCGGCCGACCTCACCGCCCCCTACCGATCGGGCCCGGCCCGACCGGCCTCGCCACTGCCGTCCGCGGACTGCGCGGCGGCGACCGCCTCCGCGATCATCGTGCCCTCCAGGGACTCCGCTTCCACGTCGTCGACCTCGGGCAGGAAGGGAGCAAGCTCCGGCAGCTCATCCACGCCGCGGAGCCCCATCCGTTCCAGGAAGTAGTTCGTCGTCCGATACAGGATCGCACCTGTTTCGGGCTCGGATCCGGCCTCTTCCACCAGTCCTCGCTGTACCAGGGTACGCATCACGCCGTCACAGTTCACACCGCGGACGGCGGAAACCCGCGATCTGGACACCGGCTGCCGGTAGGCGACCACCGCCAGAGTCTCCAGCGCCGCCTGGGTGAGCCGGGCCTGCTGGCCGTCCAGGAGGAAGCGATCGACGGCCGCGGAGCAGGTCTCCCGCGTGTAGAACCGCCAGCCACCGGCCACCAGCCGCAGGTCGAAACCGCGGCCCTGGGCGGTGTAGGAGGCGGACAGCTCGCGCAGCGCCGCCGCCACCTCGGCCCGGGGCCGCTCCAGCACCCCGGCCAGCCGCTCCTCCGCCACCGGCTCGTCGACGACCATCAGGACCGCCTCCAGCTCGGCCCGCAGCCCGGGGCCGGCGGGCTCCCCCGGGTCGGCCGGCAGCCCGGGGCCGACCGGCTCCTCGACACCGGAAGTCGACGGAGCCGACTTCCGGTGTACCACCCGGGCGTCCGGATCCACCGGATCCACGACGCCCACCGGATCCATGAGGCCCACCGGATCCACGGGGTCCGGCAGCAGCTCGAAGGCCGGCTCCAGCCGCTCCTCGACCCGCGGCTGCCCCGGCAGCCCCAGCGGGCGCCGCACCGGCCGCCCGCCCTCGTTCCCGCCGCTCATCGCCGCTCGTCCTCCTCCGCCTCGGCCGAGGCCTCTCCTCCGGCCTCGCCCGCAGCCTCGCCCGCCGGCCGGTCGAACTCGTCCGTCACCTCGACCACGCCCCGGCCCTCCTCGGCCACCCAGCGCACCCGCAGTTCGCCGAGCGCCTCCGGCTGCTCGAAGGCGAGCACCCGCTCCCGGTACAGCTCCAACAACGCCAGGAAGCGGGCGACCACGACCAGGGTGTCCGGCGCGTCCTCCACCAGCCGCTGGAACGACGCCTCGCCCAGCGCTGTGAGCAGCCCGACCACCAGCCCGGCCTGCTCCCGCACGCTGACCGGCGGGGTGTGGATGTGGTCCACGTACACGACCGGCTTCGGCCTGGGCTCCATCGCCTTGGCCGCCAGCTCGGCGAGCCGCTGCGGACCGATGGTGATCACCACCTCGGGCAGCAGCTCCGCGTGCCGGGGCTCCAGCCCGACGGTCCGCGGGCGCCGCCGCAGCTCGGCGGCCCAACGCTCGCCGAACAGCGCCGCCGCCCGCTTGTACGCCCGGTACTGCAGCAGCCGTGCGAACAGCAGGTCACGGGCCTCCAGCAGAGCCAGGTCCTCCTCGTTCTCGACCTCCGCCGCGGGCAGCAGCCGGGCGGCCTTGAGGTCGAGAAGAGTGGCGGCCACCACCAGGAACTCGGTCGCCGCGTCCAGGTCCCAGTCCGGCCCCATCGCCCGGATGTGCGCCATGAACTCGTCCGTGACGGTGGCCAGCGCCACCTCGGTGACGTCCATCTTGTGCTTGGCGATCAGGCTGAGTAGCAGGTCGAAGGGGCCCTCGAAGTTGTCCAGCCGCACCCGGAACCCGCCCCGCGACCCGTCCTCGGTCGCGCTCACGGGGGTTTCAGCTGGTTCGGCGGTGCTCGGCATGGCGGTCCATCTTCACCCGTCCTCGGCCCCCGTCCCGCCCCGGGCCCCCCGACACGCCGCCCGACGGCCCCGCCCGCGACTCTCAGCACCGCACACAGGCCCTCGCAGCCCACCGGACCCGCAGGGGGCCCGCGCCCCCGGAAAAGGCCCTCCAGCGCCCGTCCCAGACCCCGCCGGCCGCCGAGACCAACCATTGGCCCCATACCGGCGGACATCGCCCCCGAGGCAAGCGGCCTCATGAGCCCGGCTCATGCCCCTCGGCCCCCGAACCACGGCCGCACCCCATGAGCCCGGCTCATGACCCGTGAACGCCCGACCAGGAACCCCACGCCCGAGGCAACAACCCCATGAGCCCGACTCATGGCTCTCAGTCCGAGACAAGCGATCTCATGAGCGCGACTCATGCCCCTCGGCGCCGGACCACGGCCCGCGACCCCGGGCAACGACCCATGAGCCCGACTCCTGACCCTCGGCGCCGGGCCAAGAACGGCCACGCTCGAGGCAGCAGCCCCATGAGCCCGCTTCACAGCCCTCGGCGCCCAACCGCCCACCGGCGGGCCTCCGGCACCGCGCCGGGCCGATGGCCCCTCGTCGCCCTGCGGCGGCCCTGCCGGGCCCACCGCGCCGCCCTGCCGGACCCACCATGCCGCCCTGCCGGGCTTGCCTCGGGCCTGCGGGCCCGCCCTGCCGCGCCCTACCGTCCGCGCAGGCGACGGACCAGGATGGAGGCCTCGCCGCGCTGCTCCAGGTCCGCCAGGACGACCGCGATGGCCTCCCGGACGATCCGTCCGCGGTCCACGGCCAGGCCGTGCTCGCCGCGCAGCACCAGCCGGGCGTGCTCCAGGTCCATGAGCTCCTCGGCGGACACGTACACGGTGATCTTCTCGTCGTGCCGTTCACGCCCGCTGGGCCGACGCGGCGCGCGGCCGCGCGGCCGGGCGCGCCCGGCGGCGCCGGCCTGCTCCTCGGCGGCACCCGCGTGCGTCCAGGCCGCCGGGGCGGCGGCGCCTCGGCCGCCGGGCACGGTCTTCCCGGCCACCGGGGCACCCGACACGGCCTGGGACCCGCCCGGCCGCTGGACGGGCGGCTGCGCAGGCGCCGGCACGGCGGCGGACGACTGCTGCTCCGGCGTCAGCCGCCGGTCACCCTGGGAGCCCTGAGACCCCTGGGGGCCCTGCGTCCCCGCGGAGCCATGGGCGTTCTGGGCGGACTCGGCGCCCTCGGCGCCGTCCGGGCCGTTGACGGTCCGCGCGGTCTCCGGTCTGGATGCCTCGGCGGCCGAACGCGACGCGAGGGAGGGCGACAGCGCCATCCCTCCCGTGGTCCGGAACAGCTCGTCGGCACCCGGGAGACTCACTCGGCGGGGCGGCACCGGTCGAGCACCTCCCTGGCGAGCTGGCGGTAGGCGGCGGCCCCGACCGAGTTGGTGGCGTACGTGGTGATGGGCTCGCCGGCGACGGTGGTCTCCGGGAAGCGCACGGTCCGCCCGATGACGGTGTGGAAGACGTGCTCGCCGAACGCTTCGACGACCCGCGCCAGCACCTCACGGCTGTGCACGGTGCGCGAGTCGTACATGGTCGCGAGGATGCCGTCGAGGCGCAGCTCGGGGTTGAGCCGCTCGCACACCTTCTCGATGGTCTCGGTCAGCAGCGCGACACCGCGCAGCGCGAAGAACTCGCACTCCAGCGGGACGATCACGCTGTGAGCGGCCGTCAGCGCATTGACCGTCAGCAGGCCCAGCGAGGGCTGGCAGTCGATGATGACGTAGTCGTAGTCGGGCAGCAGCGGCTTCAGGGCGCGGGCCAGCGCGGACTCCCGGGCCACCTCGCTGACCAGCTGCACCTCGGCGGCGGAGAGGTCGATGTTGGACGGCAGCAGGTCCATGCCCGGGACCGCGGTCTTCAGCAGCACCTCATCGGCCGTCAGGCCCCGCTCCATGAGCAGGTTGTAGACGGTGACGTCCAGTTCCATCGGGTTGACGCCGAGGCCGACCGAGAGCGCGCCCTGCGGGTCGAAGTCGACGAGCAGCACCCGGCGGCCGTATTCGGCCAGCGCCGCGCCCAGGTTGATGGTCGACGTGGTCTTGCCGACGCCGCCCTTCTGGTTGCACATGGCGATGATCTGGGCGGGGCCGTGCTCGGCGACCGGCGCGGGGATCGGGAAGTACGGCAGCGGCCGGCCGGTGGGGCCGACCCGCTCGCGGCGCTGGCGCGCGGCGTCGGGGGCCAGCGTGGCGGCGTACTCCGGGTCCGGCTCGTACTCGGCGTCCGGATCGTCGTAGGCGCCGTAGGCGAACTCGCCGTAGGCCAGGCCGTAGGCCGCCAAGTCGGCGTCGTGATCGGTCACCGTGGTCACCTGCGCTGTGTTCTGGCGTGCTTCGAAGGTGCGGAGTGCGACCGAGCCGACCTCGGCCGAACCCACGGAGGGCTGCCGGGCCCCGGGCTCCACACTCGGCTGGCCGGCGGTGTGCTCCGCCAGTCCTGGCTGACCACCCCCGGGAGCAATTGTCGACTCATTCACAAGTCGTCTTACCTCCTTGGGCATCCCGGACTCTATGTCGATTCGTCAGCGTGGCAGCATGCCGACGGTTTGCGACTCTAGGCCGTTCAAGGCGTTCGCAGCAACACAATCCACGGTAGTGGGCAGGATGTGTCGACTATCAGGCGGGCTGCTGTCAAGGGATGAGTGGGTCAATGACCCCGACGTTTCTGCGGGCGGGTGACGTGACCGACGGAAATTGACGACAGAGCGACCTACCTGCTCCACCCGCCGTTCACGGGCACGGCGAAGCCCCCGACCCGAAGTGATCGGGTCGGGGGCGAACGACCGCCGTGCGGTCAGGCGGTTCAGGCGAGCACGCTCTCCAGGGTGACCGACTCCAGGCCGAAGGCCTCGGCCACGGCCGGGAAGGTGATCTGGCCCTCGTGCACGTTCAGGCCCTTGGCGAGCGCCGGGTCGCGGCGCAGCGCCTCCTTCCAACCGCGGTTCGCCAGCTCGATGACGTACGGCAGCGTGGCGTTGGTCAGCGCGTAGGTGGAGGTGTTCGGGACGGCGCCCGGCATGTTGGCCACGCAGTAGAAGACCGAGTTGTGGACCTGGAAGGTCGGGTCGTCGTGCGTGGTCGCGTGCGAGTCCTCGAAGCAGCCGCCCTGGTCGATGGCGATGTCGACGAGCACGGAGCCCGGCTTCATGCGGGAGACCAGCTCGTTGGTGACGAGCTTGGGGGCCTTGGCGCCCGGGATCAGCACGGCGCCGATGACCAGGTCGGCCTCGAGGACGGCCTTCTCCAGCTCGAACGAGTTGGACATGATGGCCTTGATCTTCGTGCCGAAGATGCGGTCGGCCTCGCGCAGCTTGTTGATGTCACGGTCCAGCAGGGTCACGTCGTAGCCCATGCCGATGGCGATGGTGGCCGCGTGCCAGCCGGAGACGCCACCGCCGACGACGACGGCCTTCGCCGGGTGGGTGCCGGGCACGCCGCCGGGGAGCACGCCGCGGCCGCCGGCCGGACGCATCAGGTGGTACGAGCCGACCTGCGGAGCCAGGCGGCCCGCGACCTCGGACATCGGGGCGAGCAGCGGCAGCGCGCCGTTGCCCAGCTGCACGGTCTCGTACGCGATGGCGGTGGTGCCCGAGGCGATCAGCGCGTCGGTGCCGGCCCGGTCGGCCGCCAGGTGCAGGTACGTGAAGACGGTCTGGCCCTTGCGCAGCCGGTGGTACTCGGAGGCGATGGGCTCCTTGACCTTCAGCAGCAGGTCGGCGGTGGCCCACACCTCGTCGGCGGTGGGGAGGATGGTGGCGCCGGCGGCCACGTACTCCTCGTTGGGGATCGAGGAGCCGAGACCGGCGTTGTCCTCGATGTAGACCTCGTGTCCGTTGCGGACCAGCTCATGCACGCCGGCGGGCGTGATGGCCACGCGGTACTCGTGGTTCTTGACCTCGCGGGGGATGCCGACCTTCACGGCTAAACACGTCCTCTTGCCATGGGGGTCCCGACCGGAGAAGTCCGGTGGGCTGCGCGCACGGGGGGAAGCCTCCGGGCAGCCCGGGGCGGGGATCGCTGCGCGACTAGGTCCGAGTGTAATGAAGCCCAGTCGGCGTGTCAGCCTTCCAAAGTGAATAAATTTCCCGCACACATTGGCAGGTTCGTAGGCTTCCCCTGCGACTTACCTACCAAAGACGTCGCAACCGGGCATCTTCGACAATACCTCTGAAACGCCCGTCACCACCCGGCGTCGACGCGTTCCCGCAGGTCCGCGAGGGCCGCCCCGACGGCTTCCCGGGCGCTGTCGTCGCCGATCCTGCGGAGCACCGCAAGGGCGGCCCGGTACTCGCGGTCCGCCTCGTCGAAGCGGCGCTGGGCGGTGTGTGCCTCGGCCACCCGGGCCAGCAGCCGGGCCTCGGCCGCGTGGTCCCCGAGCGCCTGCCGCAGGCCGAGCGCCCGCCCGTACCAGTCGGCGGCGCGCACCGAGTCGCCGAGCGCCCGGTGGCAGCCGGCCCCGCCCTCCAGGGCACGCGCGCAGAGCGGTTCGTCGTCGGCCGTCCGGGCGTGCTCCAGGGCGGCCCGGTAGTGCGCGGCGGCCTGCTCCCAGCGGCCCGCCGAGACCTGCAGGTCTCCCAGGTTGAGCAGCGCGGCCGCGGCCCGGCGGGGCCGGCCGTTGCGCTCGGCGACGGTCAGCACCAGCTCGTGCAGCCGGTAGAGGTCCACGGGGGCGGCGGCGCCGGTCAGCGGCAGCGACCGCAGCAGCGCGGTGACCAGCCGCCCGGCCGAGCCGTCCAGGTCGCCCTGGCCGATCGCGTCGGCCACCGCGCCGAGCAGCAGCTCCCGCTCGCCGAGCAGCCACACGCGGGCGTGCTCGGCCGAGCGCAGCCGCAGCGCGGACGGCAGCGGCTCGGGGGCGGGGGCGCCCGCCGGGTCGAGCAGCGCGCGGGCCGACTCGGTGAGCCGGACCAGCCGCTCCAGCAGCCGGGCCCGGGCGAGTTCGGTCTCGGCGGGCCGGTCCTCCTGCTCGCGCAGCCGGACCAGCCGGGGGTAGAGCCGCCCGGGCACCCGGTAGCGCGGGGTGCCGTCGGCGGCCGGCGCCTCCTCGCCGAGCAGTTCCCGCTCGGCCAGCGCGGCCAGTGTCGTGGCCGCGTCCGGCACCGGACAGCCGACCAGGGCGGAGGCGGTGCGCGGGTCGGCGGTCTGCGCCGGGGCCAGGGTGAGGGTGCGCAGCATCCGTGCCTGGGCGGCCGGCAGCCCGCGGTACAGCAGGGTGAACGCGCCGAGCAGCGGGTCGTTGTCGGGGACGGGCACCGGCTCGGCCGGCCCCGGGCCGGGCTTCACCCACGCCGCCGGATCGCCCGCCGACTCCGCACCGGGGGCAGCCCCGTCCTCCTCCCCCTTCTTCTTGGACGCGTTCCTCGACGCGTTCCTCGGCGTGTTCTTGGACGCGTCCTTGGACGTGCTCTTCGACACGTTCTTCGGCGCGCCCGTCGACGGCGTCGCCTTCTCCGCCCCCGCCCTCGGGGCGCCCTTCGCGCCGCCCTCGGACCCCGGCGCCGTCTCCTCCCCCACCACCCGGTTGAGCTCACGCGCCGCGTCGGTGACCGCGGTCTTCGCGCTCCCCCGCAGCCACCCGGCCATCAGCCGCAGTGTGGCCGGCCGGGCGGCGCAGGCCTCGGCCAGGTCGGCGGCGCCGACCGGGTCGCAGGAGACCCGGGTGCCGCCGACCAGGTCGGCGAGCAGTTCACCGGAGGCCGTCCGGTCCAGTCCGCCGAGGATCACCGGGTCGATGTCCTCGATGCCGGTGAGCGGCCCGGCGGTGGTGGCGAGCACCAGGCAGCCGGGTTCGTCGGCGAGCAGCGGCCACACCTGCCCGGCGTCCCGCACGTCGTCCAGGACGAGCAGCACCCGCAGCCCCGCCAGCGCCTCGCGCAGCGCGACGCAGCCCGGCTCGTCCCGCCCGTCCTCGACCGCCCCGGGCAGCGGTACGGCGGACTCCGGGGCGAGCTGTTCCAGCAGCAGCCGGGCGGCCCGCGCGGGCGGCACCCGCCCGCCGTCCGGGGCGGACAGCCGGGCGAACAGCACGCCGTCCGGGTAGTCGGCCGCGACGGTACGGGCGAAGCGCGCGGCCAGCGCGGTCCGCCCGGAGCCCGGGCGCCCGGCCAGGACCAGGACCGGGCAACGGCCGCTGGCCGGACGGGCGGCGGCCGCCCGCAGCGCGGCGAGTTCGGCGCGCCGCCCGACGAACAGCGCGGGCCCGGCCGGGAGCCGGTCCAGTCCCGGGGCGGCCGCGGCGGGCGCGTCGGGGCCGGGGTCCATCGTCGCCGTCTTCCTCGCCACGCGTGCCACTCCCGATGTCGTTCCGCGCTCGGCACCCGGCGCCGGCATCCGGAGTTCGGCATCCGGCGCTGGCATCCGGTGCTGGGCATCCGGACGCGGCGCCCGGTGCTCAGCGGAGGCGGCCCGGAACGGGCGCCCTGTCTGCGAAGCGTAGTTCGACCGTCCGGCTCAGCCGAGGTGACATCCGGTCGTACGAACCGGCAAATCACCCGGGCGAATCAACCGGGAGGTTCGTTCACGCCTCGAAGGGCCGGGCCGGCCAAGGCGAGTCCGCCGGGCGCAGCGCGTTGAGCCCGTCCGGGCCGGTGAGCGCGGCGTGCACGGCGAGGGTGCCGGTGACCAGGGTCGGGTTGTGCAACTGCCCGGCCTGGATCAGTCCGATCAGTTCCGGCACCGGCACCCAGGCGACCTCGATCTCCTGTTCCTCGCCCTCGGCCGCGTAGCGCTCGCCCTCGGCCGCCGACAGGTCGGTGGCCAGGAACATCCGCAGGGCCTCGTCGGTGCCGCCCGGGGAGGTGTAGTAGTCGACGAGGATCCGCCAGGTGCCGGCCTTGCAGTGCGCCTCCTCGTACAGCTCGCGCTGGGCGGCGTGCCACGGGTTCTCGCCGGGGACGTCGAGGAGGCCGGCGGGCAGCTCCCACAGGCGCTGGCGCACGGGGTGGCGGTACTGGCGCAGGACCAGCACCCGCTGCTCGTCGTCGAGCGCGAGCACCGAGACCGAGCCGGGGTGGGTCTGGTAGTCGCGGCGGGCCCAGCTGCCGTCGGGCATCCGGACCTCCTCGCTGCGCACGCCGGTGACCTTGCCCTGGAAGGGCGTCCCGCTCGCCCGGACCTCCCACTCCTCGGCCACGTCGGCGATCACCAGGTGGCTCTGCTCGTCCATCGCTCTCCCCTTTTCGTCAGTACGACACAATCTAACGCCGAACGGCGGCCCCGCGGGAATCGCGGGGCCGCCGTCCGGTGAACGACCGAGGCCGAGGAGGGGAAGACTACGCGGAGGCCGCGGTCTTGATCTCGATGGCGGCCTTGACCAGGCCCGCGAACAGCGGGTGCGGGCGGGTCGGGCGGGACTTCAGCTCCGGGTGGGCCTGGGTGGCCACCAGGTAGGGGTGCACCTCGCGCGGGTACTCGACGTACTCGACCAGGTCGCCCTTGGGCGAGAGGCCGGAGAACATCAGGCCGGTCTTCTCCAGATCCGCGCGGTAGGCGTTGTTGACCTCGTAGCGGTGGCGGTGGCGCTCCTCGACGTACTGCTCGCCGCCGTAGACCTCACGGACGATCGAGCCCTCGGCGAGCTTGGCCGGGTAGAGGCCCAGGCGCATGGTGCCGCCCAGGTCGCCCTTGCCGTCGACGATGGCCAGCTGCTCGGCCATGGTGGAGACGACCGGGTGCTTGGCGGCGGCGTCGAACTCGGTGGAGTTGGCCTCCGGCAGGTCGGCCAGGTTGCGGGCCGCCTCGATGACCACGCACTGCAGGCCCAGGCACAGGCCCAGCAGCGGGACCTTGTTCTCGCGGGCGAAGGTGATGGCGCCGACCTTGCCGTTGACACCGCGGTCGCCGAAGCCGCCGGGGATGCAGATCGCGTCCACGTCGCCGAGCTGCTCGCGGGCGCCCTCGGGCGTCTCGCAGTCGTCCGAGGTGACCCACTTGATCTCGACGCGGGCGTTGTTGGCGAAGCCGCCGGCGCGCAGCGCCTCGGTCACCGACAGGTAGGCGTCGGGCAGGTCGATGTACTTGCCGACCAGGGCGACCTTGACGATGTGCTGCGGCTCGTGGACGCGGCGCAGCAGGTCGTCCCAGGTGGTCCAGTCCACGTCGCGGAACGGCAGGTCGAGGCGGCGCACCACGTAGGCGTCCAGGCCCTCGCCGTGCAGCACCTTGGGGATGTCGTAGATCGACTTGGCGTCGATGGCCGCGACCACGGCCTCCTCGTCCACGTCGCACATCAGCGAGATCTTGCGCTTGATGGCCTGCGGGACCTCGCGGTCGGCGCGCAGCACGATGGCGTCCGGCTGGATGCCGATGTTGCGCAGCGCGGCGACGGAGTGCTGGGTGGGCTTGGTCTTCAGCTCGCCCGAGGGGCCGATGTACGGCAGCAGGGAGACGTGCACGAAGAACACGTTGTCCCGGCCGACCTCGTGGCGGACCTGGCGGACGGCCTCCAGGAACGGCAGCGACTCGATGTCGCCGACGGTGCCGCCGACCTCGGTGATCACGACGTCGACGTCCTCGGTCGCCATCCGGCGGATCCGGGACTTGATCTCGTTGGTGATGTGCGGGATGACCTGGACGGTGTCGCCCAGGTACTCGCCGCGGCGCTCCTTGGCGATGACGGTCGAGTACACCTGGCCGGTGGTGACGTTCGCCGAGCCGTGCAGGTTGGTGTCCAGGAACCGCTCGTAGTGGCCGATGTCCAGGTCGGTCTCGGCGCCGTCGTCGGTGACGAACACCTCACCGTGCTGGAACGGGTTCATGGTGCCCGGGTCCACGTTCAGGTACGGGTCGAGCTTCTGCATCGTGACGCGCAGGCCGCGGGCCTTGAGCAGCGCTCCGAGGCTGGAGGCGGTGAGCCCCTTGCCGAGCGAAGAGGCGACACCCCCGGTGACGAAGAGGTGCTTGGTCGTCACGGCTCGGCCGTTCGCTGCCTTGCCGGAATGGGGCTGTGCCAAGAGGGGGCTCCCGTGGGTCGCGTGTCGAAGGTGACGTGGGCGGGAGGCTCGGGGTTCGCCGGGCGACGGAGCCGGGTGCGGTGCACCGCGCTCGAAGGGTCGCCGGTTCGGCTGGTCCGGGGCGTTTTGATCCCGCCGGTCCACGGGATACCAGGGTAACAGTGACCCGACCGGGACGCCGTCCGGCCCGCGCGCGCCACTCCGGAGGCGCACGCCGGGCGCACCACCAGCGCATCATCCGCCGCATGCGTCACACCGGTCGCACAACCTACCGGACCGGGCCAGGCCGCGGCTTCCGTCCGGGTCATGGCGGCTCCTCCGTAAAGGCCACCCGGAGGTGATCCTTCCGGACCATCCTGCGCCACGCCCCCGCGATGCACGGCATTTCCGCCGAATTGCGGCGCCACATCGGGCTGCGCCCGCGTGCTTCGCCCCTTTCGTCCGTCGTAAGCTGCTCGGACGCATCGCCGACAGCACGAGCACGCGGAGGGCGTGGGAGCGTCAGGACACTCCCGGTCCCCGATGCGCGACCGGACCTCCCCGTAATTTCAGCTCATCCCCACCCACCCAGGGGCTCGAAGAGCCCCGCGCGGACACTCCAGCAAGGCCTGCCACCACCCCCGGCAGGCCGGACGTCCCGGGGTGGACCCCCGGCCCCGCAGACCGCTCGCTCTCTCCGCTCGCCGATGCCCTGACCACATTGCGAACTGGAGATCCACGTGGCCGGCCGTATCGAGGACTACGCACTCATCGGGGACATGCAGACCGCTGCCCTGGTCAGCAGGGACGGCGCGGTGGACTGGCTCTGCCTGCCCCGCTTCGACTCGCCGGCCGTGTTCGCCGGCCTGCTCGGCACCGATGAACACGGCTTCTGGCGGATCGGGCCCGCCGAAGCCGTCCTGACCGAGGTCCCCGCCCCCGCCGCCACGGCCCCCACTGCCACGGCCCCCACCGGCGCGGCCCCCACCGGCGCGAGCCGGCTCCGCGTCGCCGACACCGCCGACCTGCGCGTGCCCCCGCCCACCGCCTCCGCCCCCGCCGTGCCCGCGGACCGCCGCCGATACCGGGGCGACTCGCTGATCCTCGAGCAGGAGTGGGACACCCAGGGCGGCACCGTCCGGGTAATCGACTTCATGCCGCCGCGCCCGCTGGCCGGCCGCGACGCCGTCCCCCAGGTGATCCGGATCGTCGAGGGCGTGGTCGGCACCGTCCGGATGCGCTCTGCGGTGCGGATGCGCTTCTCGTACGGCCGCATCGTGCCCTGGGTGCACCGGGTCGAGCAGGCCGACGGCAACCACCGCACCGTCGCCGTCGCCGGGCCCGACTCGGTCTGGCTGGACGGCGCGGCCGACACCTACGGCCGCAACCTCACCACCTACGCCGACTTCACCGTCACCGCCGGTGAGCGGATCGCCTTCGCCCTCACCTGGCAGGCCTCCCACCTGGAGGCGCCCACGGCCCCGGACGCCGAGGAGATGCTCGACGCCACCGCCGACTTCTGGCACGAGTGGGCCGACCAGTGCACCTACCAGGGCCCCTACCGCGAGGCCGTGATCCGCTCCCTGATCACCCTCAAGGGCCTCACCTACGCCCCCACCGGCGGCATCGTCGCCGCCCCCACCACCTCGCTGCCCGAGGACATCGGCGGCGAGCGCAACTGGGACTACCGCTACACCTGGCTGCGCGACGCCGCGATCACGCTCTCCTCCCTGCTGCGCACCGGCTACCGCGAGGAGGCCAAGGCCTGGCGCGAGTGGCTGCTGCGCGCCGTCGCGGGCGACCCGGAGAACCTGCAGATCATGTACGGCATCGCGGGCGAGCGCGAGCTCACCGAGTCCTCGCTGGACTGGCTGCCCGGCTACGAGGGCTCGCAGCCCGTCCGGGTCGGCAACGGCGCCGCCGGACAGCTCCAGCTCGACGTCTACGGCGAGGTCGTGGAGGCCCTTCACCTGGCCCACATGACCGGCCTGGTCCGCAACGACCACGCCCACCACCTGCAGCTGCGCCTCATCGACTACCTGGAGGAGCACTGGCAGGAGCCGGACGAGGGCATCTGGGAGGTCCGCGGCCCGCGCCGGCACTTCGTCCACTCCAAGGTGATGGCCTGGGTCGCCGTCGACCGCACCATCAAGCTGCTGGAGCAGACCCCCGAGGACGCCCCCGCCGACGGCCACCTGGAGCGCTGGCGCGAGCTGCGCGACACCATCCACCGGGACGTCTGCGACAAGGGCTACGACCCGGAGCGCAACACCTTCACCCAGTACTACGGCGGCAGGGAGCTGGACGCCTCGCTGCTGCTCATCCCCCAGGTCGGCTTCCTGCCGCCGGACGACAAGCGGGTGATCGGCACCATCGAGGCGATCCAGCGCGAACTGTCCACCGAGGACGGCTTCGTGCTGCGCTACCCCACCCACGACGAGAGCGGCAACAACGTGGACGGCCTGTCCGGCCACGAGGGCGCCTTCCTGGCCTGCTCGTTCTGGCTGGCCGACGACCTCGCCATGATCGGCCGGGTGCAGGAGGCCCGTGACCTGTTCGACCGGCTGCTCTCGCTGCGCAACGACATCGGCCTGCTCGCCGAGGAGTGGGACCCGCGGCTCAAGCGCCAGGTCGGCAACTTCCCGCAGGCCTTCAGCCACGTCCCGCTGATCGACACCGCCCTGCGGCTGACCGCCTGCGGCGCCGCCTACCTGTCCGCCCAGCCGGACGGCCTGGCCGCCGACCGGGTCGAGCAGGCGACGGTCTGACGGTGTGGGGGCCTGTCCTCCCGAGGACAGGCCCCACCCGCCCTAGCCGCCCTAGCCGCGCTGGACCAGCTCGTCGTACGTGCTGAGCACCTGGGCGACAGTGGCCGCCTCGTCCGGCCAGGTCTCGGCCTGCTGCCGGCCGGCCGCCACCAGCCGCTCGCGGCGGACCGGGTCGGACAGCAGCCCGCGCACCTCGCCGCCGAGCGCGGCCGGGTCGCCGGAGGGCACCAGCACGGCGGCGTCGCCGACCAGTTCGGGGATGCCGCCGACGGCGGTGGCGACCACCGGCACGCCGGCCCGCATCGCCTCCTGCACCACCAGCGAGCGGGCCTCCCAGCGGCTGGGGACTACCACCACGTCGGCGGCGGCCAGCAGGTCGGGCACGTCGGTGCGGTAGCCGAGCAGCCGCACCGGCAGCTTCTCGGCTGCCACCCGCTCGCGCAGCGCGCCCGCCTCCGGGCCGTCCCCGGCGAGCAGCACCAGCGGCTCCGGGTCCAGGGCGGACAGCTCCCGGGTGGCGTCCAGCAGCAGCCCGAAAGCCTTCTGCGGGACGAGCCGGCCCACCGCCAGCACCAGCGGGCGGTCCGGGCCCGCACCGAGCAGCGCGGCCCGCGCCTCGGCCCGGCCGAGCCGGCCCTCGGGCATCGGCGGGGCGGCCACCGGACCCAGCCGGGCGTCGGTGGCGCCCAGTTCGCGGGCCCGGGCGACCAGGTCGGAGGAGGCGCCGAGGACCAGGTCGGCGGCGCGCGCGACCCGGCGTTCCATCAGCCGCTGCAGGCGGCGCTCCATGCCGGTGGCCAGCAGCGCGTGGTGCGAGGTGACCACCAGCGGGGTCTCCGGGCGCAGGCCCGGGAAGCGGCCTGCGGTGCGCAGCGCGAGGTCGGAGAGCAGCCCGGCGCGCAGCCCGTGGGCGTGCACCACGTCCGCGCCGGTGAAGGCCCGGCGCAGCTCGCCGATCGCGGTGGCGTCGCTACGGGCGCCCGCGGTGGGGGTGATGTCGACGGTGTGGAACCTGGCGCCCGTGCGGGAGAAGCCGAACAGGGCGTCCGTGCCGGCCGGCGCGCAGACCGTGACGATCACTCCGTGCGCGACCAGGCCCTGGGCCAGGGAGCGCACGTGCGCACCGATGCCGCCGGTGCTGGCGGCCAGGACGAGTACCACGTGCATCTGCCCCGGTTCCGGGGCGGCCGCGGTGGCCCGGGCGGCGGAATGGTCCACGTCGTCTCGCATCCGACTCGATCAGGTTCGCGCGCCGCTTCGCGAGGGTTGCCCGCCGGGCGGCGCTCGGGGCTGGGAAGCCAGTGTCCAGCGGCCACCATGCCAGGTCGGCGGCCCTCTTGGACAGTCGGCGCCACCCGGGGCGCGTCGCCGACGATCCGCGGGGCCGCCGCCGTCGGCTACCGGTGGCGCGGGGCCCGGGCGGCGGCCAGCAGCTCCTCGGCGTGGGCGCGGCCCAGCTCCGAGTCCTCCAGGCCGGCCAGCATCCTGGAGAGTTCGCGCACCCGCTCCTCGTCGTTCAGCACCTTGACACCGCTGCGGGTCACGGTGCCGTCGTTGGTCTTCTCCACCACCAGGTGCCGGTCCGCGAACGCGGCGACCTGCGGGAGGTGGGTGACGACCACGACCTGGGCGGACTCGGCCAGTTTGGCCAGCCGTCGGCCGATCTCGACCGCGGCCTTGCCGCCGACGCCCGCGTCCACCTCGTCGAACAGGTAGGTCGGGACGGGGTCGGCGCCCGCGAAGACCACCTCGACGGCGAGCATCACGCGGGACAGCTCACCGCCGGAGGCACCCTTGGCGATCGGCCGGGGCTGGGCGCCCGGGTGCGGGGCGAGCAGCACCTCGACCTCGTCCACGCCGTGCGGGCCGTACGCGACGGTGCGGCCGCCGACCTCGATCCCGCCCAGGTCGTCGACCTGGCTGAGCGAGAAGGTCACCCGGGCGTGCGGCATGGCCAGTTCGGCGAGTTCGGCGGACACGGCTTCGGCGAAGCGCCCGGCCGCGGCCTGCCGGGCGGCCGACACCTCGGCCGCGAGTTCGGCCAGCTCGGTCCGCAGCTCGGTCTCCCGGGCGCCGAGCTCGTCGATCCGGTCGTCGTCTCCGTCGAGTTCGGCGAGCCGGAGGGCGCCGGCCTCGGCCCAGGCGATCACCTCGGCGAGGGTGTTGTCCTCGCCGCCGTACTTGCGCAGCAGTTGGGACAGCACGGCCCGGCGGTCCTCGACGGCGGCCAGGCGCACCGGGTCGGCGTCCAGGTCGTCGGCGTAGCCGGCCAGGTCGCCGGCCACGTCGGCGAGCAGGTAGCCGACCTCGTTGAGCCGGTCGGCGAGGGCGGCCAGGCGCTCGTCGTGGTGGCGCACGGCGTCCAGGGCGCGGCGGGACTGCGCGAGCAGGGTGCCGGCGTCCAGGGCCTCCGGGTCGGCCGGGTCGCCGGCCAGCGCGGCGTGCGCAAGGGTCGCGGCGGAGGACAGCGCGTCGGCGTGACCGAGCCGCTCGGCCTCGGCCGCGAGCTCGACGTCCTCGTCGGCCACCGGCTCGGCGGCGGCGATCTCGTCCAGCCCGAAGCGCAGCAGGTCGGCCTCCTGGGCGCGCTCGCGGGCCCGGGTGGTCAGCTCCTCCAGGGTCGCCGAGACCTCGCGCAGAACGCGGTAGGTCTCCCGGTAGCGGGCCAGCGGCTCGGTCACCGCCCCGCCCGCGTACCGGTCCAGCGCGCCGCGCTGGCGGGCCGGGCGCAGCAGGCGCTGCTGGTCGGTCTGGCCGTGCACGGCGATCAGGTCCTCGCCGAGTTCGGCGAGCAGCCCGACCGGGACGGCCCGACCGCCGACGTACGCCCGGGAGCGGCCCTCGGCGGAGACGGTCCGGCTGATCAGCAGGGCTCCGTCGTCCAGTTCGGCCCCGGCCTCGACGGCGCGGGCCGCCACCGGGGAGTCGGCGGGCAGTTCCAGTCGGCCCTCGACGACGGCCCGTCCGGTGCCGTTGCGCACCAGGCCCGGGTCGGCTCGCCCGCCGAGCAGCAGGCCGAGGCTGGTGACGACCATGGTCTTGCCGGCGCCGGTCTCACCGGTCACGGCGGTGAAGCCGGGGGCGAGTTCGACCACCGCGTCGTCGATGACCCCTAGATCCCGTATCCGCATCTCGTCCAACACGGAGACGACCTTACGAGGTTCCGCCCCCGGCGCGCGACGAGCGGCAACGGCGGGCGGCAACTCCGTGCCCCGAAATTCACCCCTTCCGGGAGTTTCGCGCGGGCGTCGGCGCGGTGCACCAGGGCAGAAAGATCTGCACCAGCGGGCCGATGGCCAGCGCGTACGCGACGGTGCCGACCCCGGCGGTGCCGCCGAGCAGCAGGCCGGCGGCCAGAACGGTCAGCTCGATGCCGGTGCGGATCAGCCGCAGCGAGCGGCCGGTGCGCCGGTGCAGGCCGGTCATCAGACCGTCGCGCGGGCCGGGGCCGAGGCGGGCACCGATGTAGAGGCCGCTGGCCAGGCCGTTGAGCACGATCGCGGCGGCCGTCACGGCGATCCGGGCGGGCAGGGCCGCGAAGTCGTCGACGATCCGCAGCGTGAGGTCCATCGCCGCGCCGATCACCAGCACGTTGGCGACGGTGCCCAGCCCCGGACGCTGGCGCAGCGGTATCCACAGCAGCAGCACCAGGGCGCCGCAGATGGTCACCCAGGCACCGACCGAGAGGCCGACGCTGCGCTGCAGACCCTGGTGCAGGACGTCCCAGGGGTCGAGGCCGAGGCCGGAGCGGAGCATCAGCGCCATGCTCACGCCGTACAGGGCGAGGCCGGCGAACAGCTGCGGGATCCGGCGGCCCAGGCCGTGGGTGTCGCCGAGGACGCGGACCGCGAGGGAGGCCTTCCCGGTGGCGGGTACGGGCGCGGTCGGAACGGGTGTGGTCGTGCTGGCCAAGGGTGCTCCTGCGATGGTGCTGCACCTCCGGGCGGCCCGGTGGTGGCGGCCGGCACGGCCACTCTGCCATGATGACCGGGCCAAAACGACGCCCTCCAGGGCCAATCCAGAGCAAGTGGACTGATCTCCATGGCCGACTGGCACACCACCGTCACCCCGCCCGCGCTGGCCCGGCTGCTCGCCACCGCCCGGCTCCCCGAACCGGCCGCCGCCCGCCGCCCCGCCTACCGCACCCTCGCCGGGCAGATCCGGCTGCTGGTCACCGAGGGCCGGCTGCCGGTCGGCGCCCGCCTGCCCGCCGAACGCGAGCTGGCCACCGCCCTGGAACTGAGCCGCACCACCGTCGCCACCGCGTACGAGACGCTGCGCGGCGACGGCTACCTGCACAGCCGGCGCGGCGCGGGCAGCTGGACCGCCCTGCCCGAGGGCGCCCCGCCGCCCGGCGACGCCCTGCACCCCGTCCCGCCGGACGAGCAGGGCCGCACCCTGGACCTCGGCGTCGCCGCACCGCCCGCCCCGCAGCCCTGGCTCGGCGCCGCCGCCGCCCGGGCCGTCGAACAGCTGCCGTACTACGCCTCCGGGCACGGCCACTACCCCACCGGCGTCCCGGTGCTGCGCGAGGCCGTCGCCCGCCGCTACACCGAGCGCGGGCTGCCCACCACACCCGACCAGATCCTGATCACCACCGGCGCGATGGGCGGCCTGCACCTGGTCCAGCGGGCGCTGGTCGGCCGCGGCGACCGGGTCGCCGTCGAGGCCCCCAGCTACGCGCACACCCTGCAGGCCCTGCGGCTGTCCGGCGCCCGCCTGGTCCCGGTGCCGTACGCCTACCACCCCACGACGAGGTGGGACCTCCCGGAGTGGCAGCGGGTGCTGCGCGGCGCCGCCCCCAAGCTCGCCTACGTGATCCCGGACTTCCACAACCCGACCGGCGCGCTGATCGGCGAGGAGCAGCGCCGCGAGTTGCTGGCCGCCGCCCGGGCCGCCGGGAGCATCGTGCTGGTGGACGAGACCACCGCCGAACTCGGCTGGGGCGTACCGGAGTCCGAGCCGCTGCCGCGCCCGATGGCGGCGCTGGGCCGGTCCGCCCAGGTGGTCACCGTCGGCTCGGCCGGCAAGCTCCTCTGGGGCGGTCTGCGGATCGGCTGGGTCCGGGCCGCGCCCGCGCTGGTGCGCCGGCTGGCCGGCGAGCGGGTCTACAGCGACGTCGGCACCCCGGTGCTGGACCAGCTGATCGCCGCCGAGCTGCTGGGCGAACCCCTGGCCGCCGTCCGGGCGCACCAGCTGGACCGGCTGCGGGCCGCCGCACACGCCTTCGCCGCCGTGCTGCCCGAGCGACTGCCCGGCTGGACCTTCCCGATGCCGACCGGCGGGCTCGCGCTCTGGGTCTCCACCGGCGGCCTGTCCGGCGCGGCACTGGCGCAGGTCGGGGAACGCGACGGGGTGCGGATCGCCTCGGGCAGCCGCTTCGGCTCGGACGGCGCGTTCGAGCACCACATCCGGATCCCGCTCACCGTGCCCGCCGTGGCCGTTCCGGCCGCCGTCGAACGCCTCGCCGCGACGGCCGCCCGCGCGGCGGCCGGCGGTCGGCTCGGCTCGGCCGACGAGGCCCAGCCGCTGGCGGTCTGACGGACCGTCGACGGCCGGCCCTCCCGGTCCGTTGTAGTGCGGCTCGTCCTACTGGTGGTCCGCCCGGCCGCGCCAACCCGTCACGGGCAGCGCGAACTTGGCCACCAGCCGGTCGGTGAACGGCGCCCGGTGCAGTCTGGCCAGCCGCACCGGGGTCCGTCCCCGGCGGACCTCCACCCGCGCCCCGGCGGGCAGTTCGACCGAACGCCGCCCGTCGCACCAGAGCACGCCGTGCGGGGTCTTCGGCTGCACCTCGACGGCCAGCACCGACTCGGGCGAGGTCACCAGCGGCCGGGCGAACAGCGCGTGCGCCGAGATCGGCACCATCAGCAGCGCCTCGACCTCCGGCCACACCACCGGCCCGCCGCCGGAGAACGCGTACGCCGTGGAGCCGGTCGGCGTCGCGCACACCACGCCGTCGCAGCCGAAGTTGGAGACCGGGCGGCCGTCCACCTCGGTCACCACCTCCAGCATCCGCTCCCGGGACGCCTTCTCGATCGAGGCCTCGTTCAACGCCCAGTCCTCGTGCAGCACGTCGCCGTTGGTGCGGACGATGACGTCGATCGTCATCCGCTCCTCGACCTCGTAGTCGGCGTCGACCACCCGCTCGACCACCACGGCCAGGTCGTCCCGCTCGGCCTCGGCGAGGAAGCCCACCCGGCCCAGGTTGATCCCGAGCATCGGCAGCCCGTGCGAGCGCGCCAGCTCGGCCCCGCGCAGCAGCGTCCCGTCCCCGCCGGCCACCAGGATCAGCTCGCAGCCGTCCGCGGCCCCGGGGCCCTCGGCCACCTTCTCGACGCCGTCGGGCAGGTCCAGGTCGACCGCCTCGGCCTCCAGCAGTCTGATCCGGAGCCCGGCCTTCAGCAGCCCGTGCACCAGGCTCTCGACGCTGCGCAGCGCCGCCTCCCGGCCGGTGTGCGCGATCAGGAAGACCGTACGTTCTTCATCGCTCATGCCGCTGCCCTCTCCCTCACGCCTGCCGGGTCACCCTCGGCCCGGTGCGGCCCCCATACAGCATGACGGGCCGGACGTCCGCTGAGCACCCTATCGGGGCCCCTCCGCCACGGCCCGGTCCGCGTCCGCGGGGTCCAGCTGCGGGGCGTCCCGGCGCAGCCACAGGAAGTACTCCACGTTGCCGGACGGTCCCGGCAGGGGGCTCGCGGTGACGGCGCGCACGCCCAGCCCGAGCGCCCACGCCTGCCCGGCCACCTGGCGCACCATCTCGGCGCGCAGCTCCGGGCTGCGCACCACCCCGCCGCTGCCCAGTCGCTCCTTGCCGATCTCGAACTGCGGCTTGACCATCAGCACCAGGTCAGCGTCCTCGGCCGCGCAGGAGGCGAGGGCGGGGAGCACCAGGCCCAGCGAGATGAACGACAGGTCGCCCACCACGAGGTCCACCGGGATGCCGCCGATGAGGTCCGTGGTCAGCTCGCGCACATTGGTGCGGTCCATCACGGTGACCCGCTCGTCGCTCTGCAGCGACCAGGCGAGCTGCCCGTACCCGACGTCCACCGCCAGCACGCCGGCCGCCCCGGCGCGCAGCAGCACGTCGGTGAACCCGCCGGTGGAGGCGCCCGCGTCCAGCGCCCGGCGGCCCTCGACCACCAGACCCTGCGGCACGAAGGCGGCGAACGCCCCGGCGAGCTTGTGGCCACCGCGCGAGACGTAGTCGGGGTCGTTCTCGTCCTTGGCCACCACGACCGCCGCCGAGGTCTCCACCTGGGTGGCCGGCTTGGTCGCGGTGGTGCCGCCGACGGTCACCCGCCCGGCCGCGATCAGCTCGGACGCGTGCTCACGCGACCGGGCCAGCTTGCGGCGGACCAGCTCCGCGTCGAGTCGGCGTCGTGCCACTGCCACTGGTGTTCAGCTCCTACGGATCCCACGGGTCATTCCTGGTCGAGCGCGGCCAGCGTGTCGGCGAGCCGCTGGTGAACATCTTCGTACACCGCGACGTGCGCCTCGGCGGGGACCCCGTCCAAGGCCTCCAGCCGGGCCAGTCCGGCGTCCACCGCGGGATGGCCGGTGGGCAGCAGGTCGACGCCGAGCGGCTCCACCTGCTGGGCCTGCGCGCCCGCCTCGGCCGCTCCGGCCGGTTCACTCGTCTCGGGCATCGGGCTTCTTCGCGCTGGTGGCCTTGCGGACGGTGGTCTTCCTGGTCGCCGTGCGCTTCGCGGGCGCCTTGGACTGCGCGGCGGACTGCTCGGCGGTGGTGGTCTTCTTGACGGTCGTCGTCTTCCTGGCGGCGGTCCGCTTGGCGGCGGACTTCTCGGCCGCGCTCTCCTTGGCCGCGGCCTTCTTCGCGGCGGGCTTCTCGGCCGGAGCCGCCTTCTTCGCCGCCGTCTTCCGCGCGGCGGCCTTCCGCGGCGCCGCCTTCCGCTCCTGCTCCTGCTCCTGCGGCGGAGTCGGCGCGAGCAGCGCCACCGGCGGAACCGGCGGATCGACCTCGACCGGCTCGTCCACCTCCACCCGCTCGGCGACTATCGGCTCCCCCGCCGACCGGCCCGCCGACGGCTCGTCCTCGTACTCCCAGCCGCGTCCGAACAGGTCGTCCGCCCGCGGCGCAGGGACCGGCTCCTCGGCACCGTACGCACCCTCGCCGGGCGTCGCCGCCGGAACCTCCTCCTCCACCTCGCGCAGCTTGCTCTCCAGGTACGCCAGCACCACGCCGACCTTGGTGACCTGGTCACCGACCTTCTCGAAGACCTTCTCCGCCTCGTTGCGTGCCACCCCGACCGCCAGGTCCACCCCGGCCAGCCCGGCGGTGACCGCCTCCCCCGCCAAGGTCTGCAGCGTCTTCGCCGACGGCGGGAACTCCCCGCCCAGCCGGCGCTCGACCTCCGCGACGTCGACCCCCGCCTTCTCCAGGATCGAGGCCGCCGTCACGACGACCCGCTTGCCGACCTCCTCGACCACCTCGGCAGCGGTCTCCACCACTCCCCGAACCGTCCTCGGCAGCATCCGGGTGCCTCCCAATCGCCTACGCGCGTCGCTCCGTCGCCCTCGGTACCCGAGCCGTTCCGGGCACCCACTGACGACGCTACCGCCAAAACCCCGCTGAGGTACCGTGGCCCGCAGTCAGCACCGTAGCGACCGCGGGAGGGAGCCGCCGCCCATGGCGAACGCCGAGGAGTGCCGGGAGGCGCTGGAGCAGCTCAGCCGGAACATGGCGAAGTCCACCGGTGACGTCCGCAAGGCCGCGTCCCTCGACCGCTCGCTCAGCTGCCGGATCACCGACCTCGACCTGACCTTCACCGGGCGGCTGCGCGAGGGCCGGATCCAGGACGTGGTCACCACGCCCGGCCCGCCCGCCGGGAAGGCCGAGATCCGGCTCACCATGAGCAGCGACGACCTGGTCGCGCTGGTCGGCGGCCGGCTCAACTTCGCCTCCGCCTGGGCGAGCGGCCGGGTCCGGCTGGAGGCGGGCTTCCGCGACCTGCTGCGGCTGCGCACCCTGCTCTGAACCCGGCCTGCCCCGCCACGAAACCTCAGGAACGCAAAGCTCGGCGACGCAAAGCCCTCGGGGCCGTAAAGCCCTCCGGGACCCCGGGACTCGAAAGCCTCGGGGCTCAGAAGCCCAGCTCGGCCAGCGTCTTCCGTCCGTCCACCGGCTCGCCGCCCGCGTCCAGCGCCGTCCACGCCGCCGCGCACAGCGCCCGCAGGCCGTCCCAGCGGTCCCCGGACCCGGTCAGCCGCAGCGCGCCGCCCTCGACGCCGACGACCCAGCCTCCACACGCGAAGCCGCCGGCCTGGGCCGTCACCGCCGCGTGCGGGACCAGCAGTCCGCGCAGGTCGGCCGCCAGGTAGGTCGGCCGGTGCTCGACCGGAGCCGCCAGCAGCAGCTCGGGGGTGGTCACCCCGGTGAAGACCAGCAGACTGTCCACCCCGCCGTTGAACGCGCCCTCGATGTCGGTGGCCAGCCGGTCCCCGACCACCAGCGGCCGCTTCGCGCCGGTACGCAGCACGGTCTCCCGGTGCATCGGCGGCAGCGGCTTGCCCGCCACCTCCGGCTCCACCCCGGTCGCCGCCCGCACCGCCGCCACGAGCGTGCCGTTGCCCGGCGCGATCCCGCGCGCCCGCGGCACCGTCAGGTCCAGGTTGGACGCGACCCACGGCAGCCCGCTCTGCACCGCGTACGCGGCCTCCGCCAGGTCCGTCCACCCCACCGAGGGGTCGAAGCCCTGGACCACCGCGAGCGGCTGGTCAGCCAACGAGCGGACCGCGACCAGGCCCTGCTCGGCCAGCGCCTCGTCCAGCCCGAGACCGCCCACGACCAGTACCTTCGCCCCGGCCGGGACCTTCTCGGCGACCACCCGGGCGGCCGCCTGGGCCGAGTTGATCACGTCCCCCGGCTCGGCCGGCACGCCCAGCTCGGTCAGGTGCTCGGCCACCACGCGCGGCGGGCGGGAGGCGTTGTTGGTCACGTACGCGAGCCGCATCCCGGCCGTCCGGGCGGCGTCCAGCGCGGCCACCGCGTGCTCGATCGCGTGCGCGCCCGCGTAGACCACGCCGTCCAGGTCCAGCAGCGCCGTGTCGTAGGCCTCGGTCAGCGGCCGCTCGCTGCCGCCGGGGGCGGTCCGTCGCACGGGGGTGGCCGTCTCGGTCATGGCTGCGCTACCTCATTCACTACGTCGTCGGTCACGTCGTTCACCTCGGCGCCGCACCGCGCGGTGCGGCACTGCGCCCACCGGCCGGCCATCGGCCGGTCGGACGCCCATCGGTCGGGCGCGGGCCGGTCAGGCGCCGCCGTCGCCGCCTTCCGGCTCTCCCCCGACCGGGTCCGCGGCACCGGGCGGGGGCGCCAGGTACCCGGGTGCCCCCGGCAGCAGCGGGCCGTACGCGCCGGTCCGGGCCGCCAGCGTCGCCCGGGTCTGCCGCAGGGCCGCCCGGTAGTGGTCGGTCTCCGGCCGCATCGCCACGGCGAGCGCCAGGTGCTCGGCGGAGGTCTCGAAGTCGCCCAGCCGGGCCGCCGCGACCCCCCACCCGAACTGAGCGTAGTCGTCCGCCGGGTCGGCCAGCGCCACGGCCCGGAAGTTCTCCAGCGCCGCCGCGTACGAACCCGCGTCGAACTGGGCGCGGGCCAGCGCCTCCCGGATGCTGCGCGAGTGCGGCTCGGCCGCCACCGCCCGGGCCAGCAGCTGCTCGGCGGCCGCCGGATGCCCCTGCGCCAGCAGCCGCGCGCCCCGGCGGAACCAGTCGTATACGTCCCCGGTGGGCTCCCCGGAGCGGCTCTGCGACGGCACCCCGCCGACCGGCCCGCCACCCTCGGCCGGAGCGCCCCCGCCCGTGGCACCGACCGGCCCGCCCGACCCGGCAAGGCCGCTGCCGTCCACCCGTTCCTGCCCGTCGTCCATGCCGTACCTCGCCCTCGGTCGCACACCCGCCCCACCGCTCGGCGCGGGCATTCCGATCTCTCAACAACGCGTACCCGGTTACGATGCCCAGAATGAGCACACCCAGTGCAGAAGACGGAGTCGAGACTCCCGAGGGCGGCCCCGGCGATCCCGGGCACGTCGCCACCGCCGGCCTGTCCCTGTCCCCCTTCCGCGGCCTGCGCTACGTCCCCGACCGGGTCGGCGCCCTGGCCGCGGTGATGTCCCCGCCGTACGACGTCGTCGACCCGGGCCGTCGGCTCGACCTGGAGACCGGCGACCCGCACAACGTGGTCCGGCTGATCCTGCCCAGGCCCGAGCCCGAGGACGCCGGCGACCGGCCCGACCGCGACACCCGGTACCGGCACGCCGCGCGGCTGCTGGCCGCCTGGCAGCGCGAGGGGATCCTCGCCGCCGACCCGGATCCCGCGATCTACGTCTACGAGCAGCGGGTGCCCGCCACCGCCGACTCCCCCGAACTGCTCCAGCGCGGCCTGATCGGCGCCCTCGCGGTGAGCGGCCGCGAGGCCGGCGTCGTCCTCCCCCACGAGGACGTGATGCCCCGGCCGGTCGCCGACCGGGTCGGCCTGATGCGCACCACCCGGGCCAACCTCGAACCGCTGCTGCTCACCTACCGGGGTGACGGCGGCGCCTCCGGCGTGATCGAGCGGACGGTCGCGGGCGAGCCGCTGCTCTCCACCGCCACCAGCGACGGCACCCACCACCGCCTGTGGGCCGTCACCGACCCGGCCGACATCGCCGAGATCAGCCGCGACCTGGCCACCTGCCGAGCGCTGATCGCCGACGGCCACCACCGCTGGGAGATGTACCTGCGCCTCCAGCGCGAGCACCGCCACCTGCCGCGCAGCCCCTGGGACCGCGGCCTGGTGCTCCTGGTGGACACCGCCCGCTATCCGCTGCGGGTCCGCGCCATCCACCGCGTGCTCTACCGGCTGCCGGTGGCCGAGGCGCTGGAGAAGCTCGGCGACCAGTGGCAGGTCAAGGAGGTGCCCGGCCCGCTGCCGGCCGCGCTCCAGGCGCTCGCCGAACAGAAGCGGCACGGCGGCAACGGCTTCGTGCTGACCGGCGGCGACGGCGTCTACTGGCTGCTCGGCGAGCCCGATGAGGCCCTGCTGGACGCCACCGTGCCGCGCGACCGGCCCGAGGAGTGGCGCCACCTGGACGCCACCGTCCTGCACGCCACCCTGCTCGACCGCACGTGGCACGTCCCCGACGGCCCGGACGACATCGGCTACCTGCACACCGCCCTGGCCGCCGAGCAGGAGGCCGCCCGCACCGGCGGCACGGCCGTCCTGCTGCACCCCGTCCGGGAGAGCGTGGTGCGACGGCTGGCCGAACAGGGCGTCACCATGCCGCGCAAGTCCACCTCCTTCGGGCCGAAGCCGGCCACCGGACTGGTGCTGCGCAACCTCGCGCTGGGTTGACCTCGCGCCGGGCCGACGCCACGTCGGCGGCCCGGACGCCGTGAGGCCCTGCCGTTCCCGGATCTCCCGGGGAACGGCAGGGCCTCACGGCGTTGCCGGGGGGACAGCTCAGCCCTTGGCCTCGTCCTTGTCCTCGACCTCGGTGTCCTCGACCTTGACCGCCTCGGCCTTGACCGCCTCGGCCTCGGCGGCGCGGGCGCGCTCGGGCACCACGCCGTCGAACTCGTCGTCGATCTCGAGGTCGTCCTCGTCGTAGAACTCCTCGACGTCCTCCTCGTCCTCGAAGATCACGCGGTCGTCGGCAACCTCGCCGCCGCGCTTCTTCGCCGGGGCCTCGGCCTTCTCGGTCTCCTCCTCGGCCAGCTCCGGGTCGAGCGCGTCGGTGAACTCCACGCCGTCGATCTCGGCGAGCCGCTCCGCAGCGTTGGTGGTGCCGTCGGTGTCGGCCTCCGCCGCCTTGGCGAACCAGTCACGGGCCTCGTCGCCACGGCCTGCCGCGATCAGCGCCTCGGCGTAGGCGTACCGCAGGCGAGCGGTCCACGGCTGCACCGAGCTGGACGCCAGCTCCGGGCTCTGCAGGGTCACCACGGCGGCGTCGAACTGCTCCATGTCGCTGCGGGCACCGGCCGCCACCAGGCGCATCTCGACCTGGCCCGACTTGTCCAGCTGCTTCACCTCGGGCTCACCGGCCATCGCCAGCGCCCGCTCCGGACGGCCCAGACCGCGCTCGCAGTCGGCCATCACCGGCCACAGGTCCGCCCGGCCGGTCATCCGGCGGGCAGCGCGGAACTCGGTCAGCGCCTCGGAGTAGCGCTGCGTCATGTACGAGGCGAAACCGGCCGCTTCACGGACGGCGGGCACACGGGACGCCAAACGGAGCGCGACGCGCGAGTACTGGTAGGCCTCCTCCGCGTCGCCGTCGAGCAGACGGGCCACCATCACCAGGTTGCGGGCGACGTCGTCCGCAAGGGTCTTGGGCAGGCTCTTGAGCTCCTGACGCACGTCCGCGTCCAGCTCGAACCCGGTGACGTCCTCCGGGATCGGCAGGCGCCTGACGGGCTCGAAGTTGCCCCGGCGGTCGTCGTAGTCCCGACGGCCCCGGTCGTCGTGGCGGTCGTCGCCACCGCGGTAGCCGCCGGAGGGACGGTCGTCGCGACGGAAGCCGCCACGGTCCCCACCGCGGTCGTCGCGACGGAAACCGCCACGGTCACCGCCGGACGGGCGGTCGCCACGGTCACGGTTGAAGCCACCACCGGACGGGCGGTCGTCGCGACGGAAACCACCGCGGTCGCCACCGCGGTCATCACGGTTGAAGCCGCCACCGGAGGGCCGGTCGTCACGACGCGGACGGTCGTCACGGTCGCGGTTGAAACCGCTCGGCCGGTCGTCACGACGGAAACCGCCACCGGACGGGCGGTCATCGCGGCGGAAGCCACCGCCGGACGGGCGGTCGCCACGGTCACGGTTGAAGCCACCACCGGACGGGCGGTCGCCACGGTCACGGTTGAAACCGCCACCGGAGGGACGGTCGTCGCGACGGAAACCGCCACGGTCCCCACCGCGGTCGTCACGGTCGCGGTTGAAACCGCCACCGGACGGGCGGTCGTCACGACGGAAGCCACCGCCGGACGGACGGTCGCCACCGCGGTCATCGCGGTCACGGCCGTAACCACCGGACGGGCGGTCATCGCGGCGGAAGCCACCGCCGGAGGGACGGTCGCCACGGTCACGGTTGAAGCCACCACCGGACGGGCGGTCGCCACGGTCACGGTTGAAACCGCCACCGGACGGGCGGTCGTCACGACGGGGACGGTCGTCACGGTCATCGCGGCGGGAGCCGCCACGGTCGTTCGACCAGCCCCCACGGGACCGGGGCTCGTAGCCTCGGCCATCGTCCGATCGACGCTCGGGACGGTCCTGGGGCTGGTTCGACATCGTGGTGACTCCTTCTGCTGCTTCAGCTTCACCGCGCGGGCCGTGCGTGCAACTCCCGCTGCGCTCACGCGGTTTCGGCGCCGGCCTCCTGGCCCGCGCACCTTCTCCATTGTCCGACATGTCGGGACCCTCCGCGTCTGGGCGGAAGTCCTGTCCTGCCGGACTTGTTCACGTTCGTAAAACACAAAAAAGGCCGCGGCCCCAGCGAATCGCTGGGGCCGCGGCCTTTGAATAATTGTTCGGCGGCGTCCTACTCTCCCACAGGGTCCCCCCTGCAGTACCATCGGCGCTGTGAGGCTTAGCTTCCGGGTTCGGAATGTAACCGGGCGTTTCCCTCACGCTATGACCACCGAAACCCTATCGGGTATTCAGCGAAACACACTTTTCAATTGATAAGTGTTTCCTTGTTCGCCGGCGATAGCTGTTCGCTACCCGGGAACCACACAGTGAACGCGAGCGTCTGAGGACAAGCCCTCGGCCTATTAGTACCGGTCAACTCCACCCCTCACAGGGCTTCCATATCCGGCCTATCAACCCAGTCGTCTACTGGGAGCC